>NZ_PTXM01000014.1:0-285877 GCF_004343765.1 Burkholderia sp. SRS-25 | reverse complement strand
CGCCTGGGCTCGTAGCTCTGGATAAGAGACAGGAGCCCGAGAGCCCGAGAGCCCGAGAGCCCGAGAGCCCGAGAGCCCGAGAGCCCGAGAGCCCGAGAGCCCGCAGCGCGTCCAGTTCCATCACCACCATCACCATCCAGCGCGCCACCCCGCGCGCCAAACCTTCCCGTCGTTTCCCACCCGACTTTCGCATTTCCGCCATCGATGTCGGCGCCGTTCAAACACGTGTCGCGTTTGAGACATCGGCGCCCCTGCCTCCGGGACTACTCTCGAACAGCACGTTGCGCGTGCGCTGCATGAGCCGGCGCGCCGCGGCGCCATCCAACGAGACATGGAGACAATACGATGAGCAGCAATCGAGGTGTCGTCTATCTTGGGCCGGGCCAGGTCGAAGTCCAGAAAATCGATTATCCGAAGATGGTGGATCCGAGCGGCCGCGCGATCGGCCACGGCGTGATCCTGAAAGTGGTGAGCACGAACATCTGCGGTTCCGACCAGCACATGGTGCGCGGCCGCACGACCGCGCCGGTCGGTCTCGTGCTCGGTCACGAGATCACGGGCGAGGTGGTCGAGATCGGCCGCGACGTCGAGACGCTGAAGCTCGGCGATCTCGTGTCGGTGCCGTTCAACGTGGCCTGCGGCCGCTGTGCGATGTGCAAGGACACGCATACGGGCGTGTGCCTGAACGTGAACCCGTCGCGTGCCGGCGGCGCCTACGGCTATGTCGACATGGGCGGCTGGATCGGTGGCCAGGCCGAGTACGTGCTCGTGCCGTACGCGGATTTCAACCTGCTGAAATTCCCCGATCGCGATCAGGCGATGGCGAAGATCCGCGATCTGACCTGCCTGTCCGACATTCTGCCGACCGGTTATCACGGCGCGGTGAGCGCGGGCGTGAAGCCGGGCTCGACGGTCTACATCGCGGGCGCGGGCCCGGTCGGGATGGCGGCGGCCGCCTCGGCGCGCCTGCTCGGCGCGGCCGTGACGATCGTCGGCGACATGAACGCGGAACGCCTTGCGCACGCACGGGCGATGGGCTTCGAGACGGTCGACCTGTCGAAGGACGCATCGCTCGGCGAGCAGATCGAGCAGATCCTCGGCGTGCCCGAGATCGACTGCGCGGTCGACTGCGTCGGCTTCGAAGCGCACGGCCACGGTTCGTCGGGCCATTCGGAGGAAGCGCCCGCGACGGTGCTGAACTCGCTGATGGAAATCACGCGGCCGGCCGGCGCGATCGGCATCCCGGGCCTGTACGTGACGGACGATCCGGGCGCGAAGGACAAGGCCGCGCAGCACGGCAGCCTGAGCATCCGCTTCGGCCTCGGCTGGGCGAAGTCGCACTCGTTCTTCACGGGCCAGACGCCGGTGCTGAAGTACAACCGCAACCTGATGCAGGCGATCCTGTTCGACCGGCTGCCGATCGCGAAGATCGTCAACGTCGAAGTGATCTCGCTCGACCAGGCGCCGGAAGGCTACAAGAAGTTCGACGGCGGCGCGCCGCGCAAATTCGTCATCGACCCGCACGGGTTGCTGGCGGCATGACGCGACCGATCATCACGCGGTAATCGAAGGGCCGGGGCGTTCAAGCGCCTCGGCCCTTCGTGCGTTCGGGAAACGCGCGCTCGGTGCCCGCGATAGCGCCGGGCGAGACGCTCACGCGTGAGCGATCGCTCGGGCGACATTCGTCCGGCTCCGTTCACGCGGTGCGCTCCATCGCGGCGTCGTACTGACCGCGGCAGGCCGCACCGTTCAGGCGTGCGCGCAGCAGCAGCGCCGCCTGCGCGGCGCGTACGTTGGCCGCCTGCCCCTTCCACGCGGCCAGTGGCGGCTCCTGCAGCGCGCGTCCATATGAAAAGCTCAACAGCCACGGCCGCCCGGCAACGCGATTCATCGCGTCGAGATGCGCCGTCGCTTCCTCGGGCGTCTGTCCGCCGGACAGGAAGAAGATGCCGGGTACTTCGGCCGGCACGGCGCTGCGCAGCAGGCGCACCGTCGCCTCCGCGACTTCGGCGGGGGCCGGCTGTGCGGTGTGCGTGCTGCCCGCGACGACCATGCTCGGTTTGAGCAACATGTGCGCCAGCACGACCCGGTGCCGGTGCAGCGCATTGAACACGGCGTGCAGCACCGCGTCGGTCACTTGCGCGCAGCGGCCGATCGAATGATCGCCGTCCATCAGCACTTCCGGCTCGACGATCGGCACGACGCCGGCCTCCTGGCAGATTGCCGCATAGCGCGCCAGCGCTTCGGCGTTTGCTTCGATCGCCGCATGGCCGGGCAGCGTGGCGGACACGTTGTACACCGCACGCCATTTCGCGAACCGCGCGCCTTGCTGCCGGTAGCCGTCGACGCGCGCCGCAAGCCCATCGAGCCCTTGCGTGATTTCGTCGCCGGGTGCGAGCGCAAGTGGAATCTTGCCCGCGTCGACCTTGATGCCGGGCACGATCTGCTGGCGGGCGGCGAGTTCGGGCAACGGCGTGCCATCGTCCGCACATTGCCCGAGCGTCTCTTCATACAGGATCACGCCGCTGACGAATTCCCCGAGGCCCGGCGTCGACAGCAACAGGGTGCGCCATGCGCGGCGGTTCTCTTCGGTCGATTCGACCGCGATCGTCTTGAAGCGTTTCGCGATGGTCGGCCCGCTTTCGTCGGCTGCCAGCAAGCCTTTGCCGTCCTGAACGAGTGCCTGGATCGTCGCCTGGAGTGCGCTCTCGGTGCTCATGGAATTCCTCCGCTGAAACCGCCGCGCGGCCGGGCCGGCCGCAGGCTGTTCACTTCGTCATGGTCGTCACGCCGTCTTCCGATTTCATTCTTTGTCGCGCATCGGCCAGAACGCAAGGCGCGTGCTCGGGGGCATCGTCCGTGCCCGGGGGCTGGTGCGTGATGCGCCGGCGTTCGACGCGCGCGACGCGTCGTGCGATCGGCGGGACGACGCCGAAGTCCGGTGCGCCCATGCGCATGAACAGGAACGATGCGCCCCAGATGGCGGCAATGCATTCATCGACGACTCCGTTCGCTGGATCGGGCGGCCGGCCGGAACGCGATACGCGACAGGCGGCGCGGGCGAATGACCCATTGAACGTCATGCGTGAGTCGCGAAGCAAACGAGGTTTTGTGAAGGGGGGTGTAGAAAAGCGAATCGACGGACGCGCCTGCATGGACTTGCGCCCGTGCGCTCAGTGGCCGCGATAGAGCTGTGCGATTTGCTGCGTATTGCTGGCGGCGCGTCGCGCACGTGCGGTGTGCGTGCTCACGCGGTGGATGGTATGTGGGCGATGCGCGGCACCGTGACTGCCTTTCCAGCCCGCCAGGCGAACCGCGGCGGTGGGGTGCGATCGGTCGGGGGCGCGCATGGCCGGTGCCGCTCGCGCGACTGCCGTCCCAACGGCGGATGCGCGGCTGGCATCCGGGCCCGGGCTGCCTGGTCGGGCGACCGCCACCTGCGTTCCGTCAGTCGAATGAAACGGATAGACGGGTGCGGGCAAGACCGGCAGCACGGGGTCGTTCGATGCGTACGGGGCGGCATCGCTCGCCATCGCACGCGAATCGTTCGAGCCGCGACAGGCCGGATCGGCCTTGCATGTCCGGTCGACCACCACATAGCCGCCGACCAGCAGCACGAGTGTCAGGATGCTCAGGATCGGCGCAGTCGATGCGCGAGGCTGCTGGAGCGCCGCGTTGCGAAGCGCGCGCGCGATGCGCGACGGCCACGTGTGAAAGGCGTGCGGAGCATGCGCGGCATCCGGTGCGCGGTGGATCGAATCGAACGGCCGGTTCCACCGGCCGCAGGCGGGGCAGTGTTCGAGTGCATGGAAGGCCGCGAAGCCGCATTCGTTGCAGCGGAAGCGGGCAGTGCGCCGTGCTTCGGCTCGCGCGTTCAGGATCGCGTGCCAGTCGTCGCGCGCGCGAATGGTGCGATTGGGGAGGACTCGCATCGCTGGAAGCGGGCGGGCGCCGTCAACGGGGCGAACGTTCGCCGGTCGTCATGATCCGTTCCGGCACGGCAGCCTATCGGCCCGTGCCGGAATGCAATGATGCGTACGTCGTCGATTGTCGTTCGCATGCGGTATTCATGGGATTCTCCGTGACATCGGGTGTGCGGAACACGTTCGTCCGTGGTTGCCTACCGCTTCATTCTTGGTCGCCGGTGCGTGAAACGCAAGGCACAAACAGGCTGTCGTGATTCGTCGGTTCCGCGTTAACTGTCGTGCCGCTGCCGGGCCGCGAGCGTCCCGATGGTCTCCATTGCGTGCTCGACCGCCGGCGTCCACGGGCGGCCGTAATTGAGCCGAAGATAGCGGCGAAATCCGCCGGTCGCGGAAAAGATCGGCCCCGGCGCGATGCTGACGCCGCTTTCCATCGCATCGCCGAACAGGTGCATCGCATCCACGCGCGGCGGCAATTCGATCCACAGGAAATACCCGCCGCGCGGTGCGAACACTTCGGTGCCGGCCGGAAAATACGCACGCACGGCCGCCAGCATCTGTGCCTGGTGCGCGGCAAGATTGCGGCGCAGCTTGCGCAGGAAGCGATCGTACGCACCGTCGCGCAGGTAGCTCGAAATCGCCATCTGGGCAGGCACGTCGGCCGCCGGCGCGCTTGCGCCCTTTGCCTGGCGAATTTGCCGCACGTAGCGTCCGGCCGCGACCCAGCCGATCCGGAACCCGGGCGCGAGGCATTTCGAGAACGAACCGCAATGCAGGACGAGACCGCTGTCGTCATACAGCTTGGCGGGGCGCGTGGGTGCCGTGCCGAAATGCAGCTCGCCGTAGACGTCGTCTTCGATCAGCGGCACGTTGCGTGCCGCGAGCAGGTCGATCAGCGCACGCTTGCGCTCGTCGGTCAGCGTCGCGCCGGTCGGGTTGTGGAACGACGTCATGAACCAGCAGGCCCGCACCGGATGCGTGTCGAGCGCTTTCTCGAGCGCGTCGAGATCGAGGCCGGTGCGCGGGTCGACTGGAATCTCGACGGCCTTCAGGTGCAGGCGCTGCACGGCCTCCAGGACCGCATGAAACGCCGGTCGCTCGATCGCGACGATATCGCCGGGGCGCGTCAGCGCCTGCAGGCTGAGCGTCAGCGCTTCGAGCGCGCCGGTCGTGATGACGATTTCATCCATCGGCAACGCCGTGCCCGCATTCAGGTAGCGCAGCGCGATCTGGCGGCGCAGCCCGTCGTGGCCGGGCGGCGCGCCGGACAGCAGGGCCGTGCGATCCATGTTGCGGGCCGCCGACGCCATCGCGCGCCACAGGCTGCTCATCGGGAACAGCGAATAGCTGGCGAAGGCCGAGCCGAGCGGGACGATCTCCTCGCATTTGAGCGAGTCGAGCAGCCGGAACAACGTATCGCCGTTGCCCGCTGGCGTGGCGGCCGGTTTGCGCGGCGGTTCATGGCCGAACCGCACGTGCTTGTCTTCGAGGTTCGCAACGAAATATCCGGACCGTGCACGCGCGACGATCAGACCCTCGCTTTCGAGCGCGTAGTACGCGCGAAACACGGTGGAAGGACTCACGCCATATGCGCGGCACGCGGCACGCACGGTGGGGATGCGCGCACCGGGTGCCAGATCTCCACGCCGGATCGACTCGGAGATTGTCCGCGCGAGCATCGCATAACGCTTCATGCCTGCCTCAAGTCGAGCAGCTTTGTGCCGAAAAAAGAGTAGCACGGTGCGCGCTGCGCGACAGGCCTCGTTATCCCGTGATCCGGTCGTTTTTCACGGGCTCTGATCCTGTTTTCAGGCGCAACTCGCTGGCATGCTTTCGCCCCTCGAGCAATCTTTGTTCCCGACATTGACCGATACGGAATTCACGCTGTCCGCCGGCTGATCCGTGCCCCGTGCGCCTGTGCGTGCGAGGTCTAGTCAGCGGTGTCATGACCCTAAACCGGAAACCTTCAGCGTGAAATCGAACACTCTCGTCGCGGGCCTCGTGGCCGGCCTTGCCCTCAACCTCCTCGGCGGCGCCGCGCAGGCCGCCTGCATCAGCAATCCGCCGACGCAATCCAACGCGACGTTCCCCGCCGCACTGACCGGCAAGCTCGTCTATCACAGCTACGTCAAATACGGCGACGGCACGAGCCAGCTGTTCCTGTACGACTTCTCGGCCCATACGCTGACGCAACTGAGCAAGAGCACGTGGGGCATCACCGATCCGATGAACGGCGTGTTCAGCCCCGACGGCAAGTGGCTCGCGTTCATGGGCATCAGCAACGGCGCATGGAACGTGTTCATGCTGCAGCTCGGCGCCGGCACGCCGCCCGTCAACCTGACGAACAGCACGGGCGCCACGCGCAACGAGGATCCGAAATTCAGTACGGACGGCAAGACGCTCGTGTTCAAGCAGAACGGCGACGTCAAGCAGGCGACGCTGTCGTACACGAGCGCGGGCCCGGCGTTCACGTCGGTCGTGAGCCTGACGAACGCACCCTCCGGCGCCGAATACTCGATGCCGTTCCTCGCGCCCGATGCGAGCGCCGTGTACTACGCGACCGGTACGGGCGCGAACATGGGGCTGATGAAGCGCACGCTCGCGACCGGCGCGACTGCGGTGTTCGATGCGCCGGCGGGGCTGCAAACGTACTACCCGATCGTGCGCGCGGACGGCATGGTGTTCTACGCGCGCTGGAAAGACAGCGGCCAGGCCGACCAGATCTATACGAAGACGGCGGACCCGGCGTCGACGCCGAACGCGTTGCCGGTCAACGACTGCGTGAGCAACAACTCGGATCCGGCGCCGGTGAGCGGCACCAACTACGTGTTCTTCTCGTCGACGACGGCGGGCGGCTACCAGCTCTACGTCGGTGACGTGACGACCGGCCAGCGCTGGAGCCTGTCGCAGTTCGGCGTGAACGCGGACACGACGAAGGCCAAGCTCGGGTCGAGCTACTACGGCGGCCCGGCCGCCGCGCAGCCGACGCTGCTGTCGCAGGGGCGTCCGGCTGCCGCATCGGCGAGCTACAACGCATCGCTGACGCCCGACAAGGCGTTCGACGGCAACACCACGAGCACGCGCTGGGATTCGCCGGAAGGCGCGGGCGTCGATCCGCAATGGATCTCCGTGGATCTCGGCGCGACGAAGACGATCAGCAGCGTCGATCTCTACTGGGATGCGGGCGCGCTCGTGTACCAGATCCAGACGTCGAACGACAATGTGAACTGGACGACGATCTACTCGACGAACAACGGCGTGTCGTACGGCCACGTGACGCTGCCGAACCTGAACGGGCACGGCCGCTACGTGCGGATGCTCGGCACGAAGCGCGCGACGCAGTGGGGGTATTCGCTCGACGAAATGCAGGTGTGGGGATCGTAAGCGCAAATAAAAAGCGACCTTCGAGGTCGCTTTTTTTTCACGCGTCAATCGACGCGAAGCTCATGCATGCAGCAGATGCGCCGGGAAGGCGGGGATGGCGCTCGCCGCACCCTGCGCAAGCGGGGCGACCTGCTTGCGGCGCTCGCGGGTCGGCGCGACGCCGAACGCGTCGCGATAGCTCTTGCTGAAATGGCACGCCGACTGGAAGCCGCACGCCATCGTGATGTGCATGATCGACATGTCGGTCTGCAGCAGCAGTTCGCGTGCGCGGCGCAGCCGCAGCGTCAGGTAGTAGTGCGTCGGCGTCATCCCGAGGTGTTCGCGGAACAGGCGCTGCAGTTGCCGCTGCGACATGTTCGCGAGCCGCGCGAGCTCCTCGCGTGACAGCGGCTCCTCGATGTTGTTCTCCATCAGCGAGATCACTTCGAACAGCGACTTGTTCGCGGAGCCGAGGCGCGCGACGAGCGGCATGCGTTGCTGCGCGCTCGTGTCGCGCACGTGTTCGACGATGAACTGCTCGGCGATCTGCGTGACGCGCGCGGTGCCCACGCGCGCGGCGATCAGGTTCAGCATCATGTCGAGCGGCGCGACGCCGCCCGTGCACGTGATGCGGTCGCGGTCGATCACGAACAGTTCCTTCAGGAAGCGCGTGTCCGGAAACTCTTCCTTCAGCGCCGACATGTTCTCCCAGTGGATCGCACACGCGTAGCCTGCGAGCAGCCCCGACTTCGCAAGCGCATAGGTGCCCGTGCACAGGCTGCCGAGCGGGATGCCCGAGCGCGCGAAGCGGCGCAGTGTCGACAGATGGGCGGGCGTGGTCGCGCGCTGCACGTCGACGCCGCCGCACACAAACACGATGTCGGGCTGCCCCACGCATTCGGCGGGGCCGGTGTCGACCGTCAGGCCGTTGCTCGCGGTGACCGGGCCGCCGTCGGGGCTGATGACCGACCAGCGGTAGAGCGGCTGGCCGCTCAGGTAGTTCGCCATCCGAAGCACCTCGATCGCATTGGTGAACGCGATCATCGTGAAGTTCGGTAACGGCATGAACGCGAAGTGGGACAGCGACGCTGTGCGGTCGGGCGACATGGGGAGCGTTCCTAGAATCTCTAATAGCTTTACGCCCGGGGGCACGGACGGGCTGCGATATTGTGTGAGCCAGCGCAACAAGCGTGCCATACGGCTAAACCCTAGATCCATACGTTGTCTGGCTGAAAGCGGCATGCTGCACTGCACCGTATTCGTGACGTGTTGCACCCCGACCGGGCTGCAATCGCACCACCGGCGTGCCTGTTCATAGGTGAACTGCCTCGACCATTTTTGTTGGTCATCCGAAAAAGCACGACCGGTCACTTGTATAAAACGGACGCGGATGGCGGAAAAGGCAAAGAACGCGTCTAAATTCATCAATCCGCCGAAAATCCGAACGACAAGAATAGAGCCGTCGGCAGCCTTGTACGGGGACGAGCGGGAAACCCAGGCAGGGCGGGCCTTGAGCTTCGGTTTCAGCCCCTTATTCTTCGTCACGGACGCACTATGTCGAACACCCAGCCTTTCTTCTCGCAGCCCCTCGCCGAGCGCGACGCGCCGGTGCGCAGCGCCATCCTGAAGGAACTCGAGCGTCAGCAGTCGCAGGTCGAGCTGATCGCGTCGGAAAACATCGTGTCGCGCGCCGTGCTCGAGGCGCAGGGATCGGTGCTGACCAACAAGTACGCGGAAGGCTATCCCGGCAAGCGCTATTACGGTGGCTGCGAATTCGCGGATGAAGTCGAGGCGCTGGCAATCGAGCGCGTGAAGCAGATCTTCAACGCCGGCTATGCGAACGTGCAGCCGCACTCGGGCGCGCAGGCGAACGGCTCGGTGATGCTCGCGCTGGCCAAGCCGGGCGACACGGTGCTCGGCATGTCGCTCGACGCGGGCGGCCACCTGACGCACGGCGCGAAGCCGGCGCTGTCGGGCAAGTGGTTCAACGCCGTGCAGTACGGCGTGAACCGCGACACGATGCTGATCGACTACGACCAGGTCGAGGCGCTCGCCCACGAGCACAAGCCGAACCTCATCATCGCCGGCTTCTCGGCCTACCCGCGTGCGCTCGACTTCGCGCGCTTCCGTGCGATCGCCGACGGCGTCGGCGCGAAGCTGATGGTCGACATGGCGCACATCGCCGGCGTGATCGCCGCAGGCCGCCACGCGAACCCGGTCGAGCATGCGCACGTCGTCACGTCGACCACCCACAAGACGCTGCGCGGCCCGCGCGGCGGCTTCGTGCTGACCAATGACGAGGAGATCGCGAAGAAGATCAACTCGGCCGTGTTCCCCGGCCTGCAGGGCGGCCCGCTGATGCACGTGATCGCCGGCAAGGCCGTCGCGTTCGGCGAAGTGCTGCATGCGGACTTCAAGACCTACATCGACAACGTGCTCGCGAACGCGCAGGCGCTCGGCGAAGTGCTGAAGGCGGGCGGCGTCGATCTCGTCACGGGCGGCACCGACAACCACCTGCTGCTGGTCGACCTGCGCCCGAAGGGCCTGAAGGGCGCGCCGGTCGAACAGGCGCTGGAGCGCGCGGGCATCACCTGCAACAAGAACGGCATTCCGTTCGACACCGAGAAGCCGACCGTCACGTCGGGCATCCGCCTCGGCACGCCGGCCGGCACGACGCGCGGCTTCGGCGTCGCGGAATTCCGCGAGGTGGGCCGCCTGATCCTGGAAGTGTTCGACGCGCTGCGCGCGAACCCGGAAGGCGACCACGCGACCGAACAGCGCGTGCGCCGCGAGATCTTCGCGTTGTGCGAACGCTTCCCGATCTATTGATCCCACCGACCCGACAATACTGGAGCAACACATGAGCACGCTGCATCAAGACAGCATCATCATCGACGGGCTGAACATCTCGAAGTTCGAGAAGCCGGTGTTCGAAGACATGCGCAAAGGCGGCATCACCGCCGCGAACTGCACGGTGTCGGTGTGGGAAAACTTCACCAAGACCGTCGACAACATCGGCGTGATGAAGAAGAAGATCCGCGACAACAGCGAGCTGCTGACGCTGGTGCGCACGACGGAAGACATCTTCCGCGCGAAGAAGGAAGGCAAGACCGGCGTGATCCTCGGTTTCCAGAACGCGCATGCGTTCGAGGACAACATCGGCTACATCGAAGCGTTCGCCGACATGGGCGTGCGCGTCGTGCAGCTCTGCTACAACACGCAGAACCTGGTCGGCACCGGTTGCTACGAGCGCGACGGCGGCCTGTCGGATTTCGGCCGCGAAGTGATCACCGAGATGAACCGTGTCGGCATCATGGTCGACCTGTCGCACGTGGGCGGCAATACGTCGTCGGAAGCGATCGCGTTCTCGAAGAAGCCGGTGTGCTATTCGCACTGCCTGCCGTCGGGCCTGAAGGAGCATCCGCGCAACAAGAGCGACGAACAGCTGAAGGAGATCGCCGATGCGGGCGGCTTCGTCGGCGTGACGATGTTCGCGCCGTTCCTCAAGCGCGGGATCGAAGCGAACATCGACGACTACATCGAGGCGATCGACTACGTCGTGAACCTGATCGGCGAGGATGCGGTCGGCATCGGCACGGACTTCACGCAGGATTACGCGAAGGAATTCTTCGACATGCTGACGCATGACAAGGGCCGCTATCGCCAGCTGACGAACTTCGGCAAGGTGATCAACCCGGACGGCATCCGCACGATCGGTGAATTCCCGAACCTGACGGCGGCGATGGAGCGTCACGGCTGGAAGGAGTCGCGTATCCGCAAGATCATGGGCGAGAACTGGGTGCGCGTGTTCAAGGACGTGTGGGGCGCATAAGCGCCGCCAACGCCGAACCGCCGACAGCGATTCAACATAAAAAAATCGGGACGTGCCCATGCAAGCCGCACGGGCGCGCGGACGATATCGCGCCTGCGCACTGAGCCGCGCGGCCAATTTCCTCACGGAGTCACACGATGCAACCGCAACTGCCGATCAACGTCGATCCCGATACCGGCGTCTGGACCACCGACGCGCTGCCGATGCTGTACGTGCCGCGCCACTTCTTCACGAACAACCACGTCGCCGTCGAGGAAGCGCTCGGCGTCGAAGCGTATGCCGAGATTCTCTACAAGGCCGGCTACAAGTCCGCGTACCACTGGTGCGACAAGGAAGCGAAGCTGCACGGCCTGACCGGCATGGCCGTGTTCGAGCACTACCTGAAGCGCCTGTCGCAGCGCGGCTGGGGCCTGTTCTCGATCATCGAGGCCGATCCGGCGAGCGCCCGCGCGAAGATAGAACTACGCCACTCGTCGTTCGTGCTCCAGCAGCCGGGCAAGGAAGGCAAGCTCTGCTACATGTTCGCGGGCTGGTTTGCCGGCGCGATGGACTGGGTCAACGACACGACGCCGGAAGGCAAGGGCGCCCCGCGCGCGCAATCGAAGGAAGTGCAGTGCGCGGCCGAGCATCACGACCATTGCATCTTCGAAGTGTCGCCGATCGCGCACTGATGCGCTGACGTAACGGCACAGCAACACAACAACACCCGCAACACGAGACATTCGAACGCCAGAGGTCGCCAGCGATGCGTTATCCCCACCTGTTCAAACCCATGCAGCTGAACCAGCTGACGCTGCGCAACCGGATCGTCAGCACCGCGCATGCGGAGGTGTATGCCGAGCCGGGCGGCCTGCCGGGCGACCGCTATATCCGCTACTACGAAGAAAAGGCGAAGGGCGGCGTGGGCCTCGCGATCTGCGGCGGGTCGAGCCCGGTGTCGATCGACAGCCCGCAGGGCTGGTGGAAATCGGTGAACCTGTCGACCGACAAGATCATCGATCCGCTCACGCGCCTCGCCGACACGATGCACAAGCACGGCGCGAAGATCATGATCCAGGCGACGCACATGGGCCGCCGCTCGTCGTTCCACGGCGAGCACTGGCCGCACCTGATGTCGCCGTCGGGCGTGCGCGAACCCGTGCACCGCGGCAACGCGAAGATCATCGAGATCGAGGAAATCCGCCGCATCATCGGCGATTTCGCGGCCGCCGCGAAGCGCGTGAAGGCGGCCGGCATGGACGGCATCGAAATCTCGGCCGCTCACCAGCACCTGATCGACCAGTTCTGGAGCAAGCGTTCGAACCACCGCACCGACGAATGGGGCGGCAGCCTGGAAAACCGCCTGCGCTTCGGCATCGAAGTGCTGACGGCCGTGCGCGAGGCGGTGGGCAAGGATTTCTGCGTCGGCCTGCGCATGTGCGGCGACGAATTCCACGAGGACGGCCTCGATCACGAAGCGCTGAAGGAAATCGCGCAGGCGATGTCGGAGACGGGCCTGATCGACTACCTGAGCGTGGTCGGCTCGGGCGGCGACACGCACAACACGATCGCCAACTGCATGCCGCCGATGGCGCTGCCGCCGGAGCCGTTCGTTCACCTCGCGGCCGGCATCAAGTCGGTCGTGAAGATTCCGGTGATGCACGCGCAGAGCATCCGCGATGCAGGCCAGGCCGAACGCCTGCTCGCGACCGGCATGATCGACCTGGTCGGCATGACGCGCGCGCAGATCGCCGATCCGCACATGGTGATCAAGATCCGCGACGGCCGCGAGGACGAAATCAAGCAGTGCGTCGGCGCGAACTACTGCATCGACCGCCAGTACAACGGCCTCGACGTGCTGTGCATCCAGAACGCGGCGACGTCGCGCGAAGCGACGATGCCGCACATCATCGAGAAGTCGCGCGGCCCGAAGCGCAAGGTCGTGGTGGTCGGCGCGGGCCCCGCAGGGCTCGAGGCGGCGCGCGTCGCGAAGCTGCGCGGCCACGACGTGGTGCTGTTCGAGAAGAATGCCGAAGTGGGCGGGCAGGTGATGATCGCCGCGAAGGCGCCGCAGCGCGAACAGATGTCGGGGATCATCCGCTGGTTCGACATGGAAACGAAGCGCCTGGGCGTCGACCGCCGTCTCGGCGTGGCCGCCGACGAGAAGATGATCATGGCCGAGAAGCCGGACATCGTCGTGCTCGCGACGGGCGGGTCGAGCTTCACGTGGCAGGTGCCGGGCTGGGGCGTGGCCGAGGGCCTCGCCGTCAGCTCGTGGGACATCCTGACCGGCAAGGTCGAGCCGAAGCAGAACGTGCTGCTGTTCGACGGCGTGAGTACGCATGCGGGCGCGGGCGTGGCCGACTTCATGGCGAGCCGCGGCTCGAAGGTCGAGGTCGTCACGCCGGACGTGAAGGTCGCCGACGATTGCGGCGGCACGACGTTCCCGATCTTCTATCGCCGCCTGTACGCGTTCGGCGTGATCCCGACGCCGAACACGATGCTCGATCGCGTCTACGAAGAGGACGGCAAGCTGATCGCCGTGCTGCGCAACGAGTACACGGAGGAACTGGAAGAGCGCGCGGTCGACCAGGTGGTGATCGAGAACGGCTCGTCGCCGAACGACGAGCTGTACTGGAAGCTCAAGCCGGAATCGGTGAACCGCGGCCAGATCGATCCGCACACGCTGTTCGCGGCCGAGCCGCAGCCGTGCCTGTCGGAAGAACTCGGCAACGGCCGTTTCCTGCTGTTCCGTGTCGGCGACTGCATCTCGATGCACAACGTCCACGGTGCGATCTACGACTCGCTGCGTCTCGTGAAGGATTTCTAAACGATGAACCCGTCCTTCCTCATTACCGCCCTGTTGTGGCTGTCGGTGGCGGGGCTCGCGTTCGCGGTCGCGAAGCGCTCGTCCTACTGGCGTCTGGGCCGGGCCACCGCGCCCGGCTCGTTCGGCGTCGCGAACCTGTTCGCGATCCCGAAGCGCTACTTCGTCGACCTGCACCATGTGGTCGCCCGGGATCCGTACATCGCGAAGACGCACGTCGCGACCGCCGGCGGCGCGATCGGCGCGCTTGCGCTGGTGTTCATCAACTACGGCCTCGCGATCTACTCGCCGTGGCTCGACAAGCTGATCTTCCTCGCGGCGCTCGCGATGCTGGTCGGCGCGGTGTTCGTGTGGCGCCGCCGCGCGGCCAAGGACGTGCCGGCCCGCCTGTCGCGCGGCCCGTGGAATACGCTGCCCTGGCTGCTCGGCTCGTTCGCGCTCGGCCTCGTGCTGTTCATGCTGGTGCCGACCGGCGCGATGTCGGGAGCGTTCGCGGTGCTCTGCGCGGTGCTGATCGGTGTCGGCGCATTCACGATGACGGTCGGCGCCGCGAAGGGCGGCCCGATGAAGCACGCGATCGCAGGTCTCCTGCACCTGGCCTTCCACCCGCGCCAGGAGCGCTTCGCGGCTACCCGCGAATCGTTCACGGGCAACGGCACGGCCACGCCGCCGACCGCGCTGAAGCTGCCGGACATCGAGCATCAGGAGTACGGCGTCGCGAAGCCGGTCGAATTCCGCTGGAACCAGCTGCTGAGCTTCGACGCCTGCGTGCAGTGCGGCAAGTGCGAAGCCGCGTGCCCCGCGTTCGCGTCGGGCCAGCCGCTGAACCCGAAGAAGCTGATTCAGGATCTCGTGGTCGGGATGGCCGGTGGCACCGATGCGGCATACGCGGGCAGCCCGTCGCCGGGCATTCCGGTCGGCCAGCATCGCGGCGAGCCGAACGGCCCGATCGTATCCGGCCTGATCGAGGAGCAGACGCTGTGGTCGTGCACCACCTGCCGCGCATGCGTGCAGGAATGCCCGATGCTGATCGAGCACGTCGACGCGATCGTCGACATGCGCCGCAACCGCACGCTCGTGCACGGCACGGTGCCGGGCAAGGGCCAGGAAGTGCTCGCGAACCTGCGCGAGACGGGCACGATGGGCGGCTACGACACGGCCGCGCGCTACGACTGGTCGGTCGACCTGAGCGCGCCGGTCGCGCAACCCGGCAAGCCGGTCGACGTGCTGTTCGTCGCGGGCGAAGGCGCGTTCGACATGCGCTACCAGCGCACGCTGCGTGCGTTCGTCAAGGTGTTGAACAAGGCAGGCGTCGATTACGCGGTGCTCGGCTCGACCGAGACCGACACGGGCGACGTCGCCCGCCGGCTCGGTGACGAAGCGACGTTCCAGCAGATGGCGAAGCGCCTGATCGGCACGCTCGGCACGCTGTCGTACAAGCAGATCGTGACGGCCGACCCGCACGTGATGCACAGCCTGCGCAACGAGTACCGTGCGCTCGGGCTGCGCGTGACGGTCAAGCACCACACGACCTTCCTCGCGGAGCTGGCCGAAAGCGGCAAGATCGCGCCGAAGGCCGTCGAAGCGCTGCAGGACAAGCGCACCACGTATCACGACCCGTGCTACCTCGGCCGCTACAACGGCGAAACGGAAGCGCCGCGCAAGCTGCTGAAGACGATCGGCATCCAGGTCGTCGAGATGGAGCGCAACGGCATGCGCGGCCGCTGCTGCGGCGGTGGCGGCGGTGCGCCGCTGACCGATATCCCCGGCAAGCAACGCATCCCCGACATCCGTATCGCCGACGCACGCACGATCGGCGCGGACGTGGTCGCGGTTGCCTGCCCGAACTGCACGGCGATGCTCGAAGGCGTCGTGGGTCCGCGCCCCGACGTGCTCGACGTGGCTGAACTCGTTGCCGCCTCGCTGGAGTGAATCGATGAACACGATCAAACGAATCGATCCGCGCCGGCCGTTCATCATCACGGCCGCCGGCCTGAAGCGCATCACGCTCGGCGAGGAAGGCAGCGCCGATGCGAACGCCGTGCACGGGCTCGCGCACGGTCATGGCGCAGCGGCTGCCAAGCCGCGCCGCGCGGTGCAGGATCCGAAGCATGTGATGCTGGTCGTCGCGCACGGCGAACGCGGCGCGCTCGACGATCATTCTCGGCAGGCAATCGCCGCCGCCGCATTGCTCGCCGATGCGCAGACCGAAGTCGCGTTGCTCGCGTTCGGCGAGCTGAAGGACGACGTGGCCGAACTGGGCGTCGACAAGCTGCTTGAACTCGCCGGTTTTGATCGGCGTGCGTTCGACCCTGAAAGCGAATTGCAAGCGCTGCAGGCATGCGTGGCGGCCCTCGCGCCGAAACACGTGTTCGTGCCCGACAACGCGACGGGCGACGGCGATCTCGGCCGGCGCTACGCGGCGGCTGCCGGCGCGAGCGTCGCGGCGCACGTCGTCGAGATCGACGCGAAACATGTCGGCGCGTATGCGCAGGCCGGGCGCGCGTTTGCCACCCGCGCGCTGCCCGACGTGATCCTGCTCGCGCAGAACGCGGTCGACGCGAAGCTGCCGTTCGTCGGCGCGGGCGAGCGTCTCGCCGCCGACTTCATCCGCCCCGCCCATGACGGCGCACAACCGTATCGCGATCTCGGTCTCGACGAAATCGATGCGGCCCAGGTCGCGCTCGAGGAAGCCGATTTCATCGTGTCGGCCGGCAACGGCGTGTCCGACATCGGCGCGTTCGAGCGGCTGGCCGGCGTGTTCGGCGCGGCGATCGGCGCGAGCCGCGTCGCGGTCGACAACGGTCACTTCACGCGTGACAAGCAGGTGGGTGCAACCGGCAAGACGGTCGAGGCGAGCGTGTACATCGCGTTCGGCATCTCGGGCGCGGTGCAGCACCTGCAGGGGATCAAGGACTGCCGCCACGTGATCGCGGTGAACCTCGACGGCAGTGCGCCGATCGCGAAGCGCGCGAACCTGACGGTGGTGGGCGACGCGCAAGGCACGATCGCCGCACTGATCGAACAGGTGCAGGCCGCGCGCGCCGCGCGTGGCGAATCGCCGGCCGCGGTCGGCACCCGTGAACCGGAAGGAGTTGCCGCATGAACGCCCCCCGCCCCTTGCAACGCATTGCGGTGCTCGTGTCCGTCGGCCGCCATCCGGTCAGCGGCGTCGCGCGCTATAGCCGCAACGACGCGGCCGCGCTCGAAACCGGCCGCCAGCTCGCGGAGCGGCATCGCGCGACGCTCGACGTGATCCATGCGGGCGACCCCGCGAATACGGCGCTTGCCGAATATCTCGCGCTCGGCGCGCGGGAGGTCGAGGTACTGGCCTGCCGCGACGGCGACGACGCCGTGCATGCGCTCGCCGCGCGCGTCGAGGGCTACGACCTCGTGCTGACCGGCACGCGCGCCGAGGGCGCGTACGACACCGGGATGCTGCCTTACCGCGTCGCGGCGGCGCTCGGCTATCCGCTCGTCGGCTCGGCCGTCGACGTGACGGTCGACGGCGGCCGCGCGGCGGTCCGGCAATTTTTGCCGAAAGGGCTGCGGCGGCGCGTGGACGCGGCGCTGCCGGCCGTCGTCGCCGTTCATCCGCTCGCCAATGCCGAGCCGCGCTATGCGTATGCGCGGCTGCGCGCCGGCGCGATCCGGCCGGCGCTCGCGGCGCCCGGTGCGGACGCCGACGCGGCCGCGTGGACGGTCGGTCCGATCGAGCGTAAACCCGTAAAACTGGTCGCCGCCGAGAAGCGCTCCGGGCATGCCCGGATGCTGTCCGCGACGACGACCGAAAGCCGTGGCGGCAACGTCGTAAATGAAGGGAGTTCAGTCGAAAAAGCACAAGTGATCCTCGCGTATTTGCGCGAGCATCAGCTCATCGACTACTGATTTTGATGCCTGTCGGCAAGAACCCAGGGATGCAAGGAATCCGGAGCAAACGATGAAAGTATCGGCAGACATTCGTGCATTGATCGAGCGGCGCAAGGAAGGCTACAGCCTCGAGGCACCGTTCTACACGAGCGAGGAAATCTTCGCGCTCGACATGGAGGCGATTTTCCGCCAGCACTGGATCCAGGTGGCGGTCGAGCCGGACATTCCGGAGCCGGGCGACTACGTGACCGTGGAACTGGGGAGCGATTCGATCCTGATCGTGCGCGACGACGACATGGCGATCCGCGCGTTCCACAACGTGTGCCGTCACCGCGGCGCGCGCCTGTGCAACGAGGACAAGGGCTCGGTCGGCAACATCGTGTGCCCGTACCACAGCTGGACCTACAACCTGACGGGCCAGCTGATGTTCGCCGAGCACATGGGCGAGAAGTTCGACCGCTGCAAGCACAGCCTGAAGTCGGTGCACGTCGAGAACCTCGCGGGCCTGATCTTCGTCTGCCTCGCCGACGAGCCGCCCGCCGACTTCGCGCAACTGCGCGCCGAGATGGAGCCGTACCTGCTGCCGCACGATCTGCCGAACGCGAAGATCGCCGCGCAGGTCGACATCATCGAGGAAGGCAACTGGAAGCTCACGATGGAGAACAACCGCGAGTGCTATCACTGCGTCGCGAACCATCCGGAGCTCACCATCTCGCTGTACGAATACGGCTTCGGCTACCAGCGCTCCGACGCCAACGCCGAAGGCATGGATGCATTCGCGGAAACCTGCGTGCGGCGCGGGAAGGAGTGGGCCGAGATGGGCCTGCCGTCCGAAGAGATCGAGAAGCTGCTCGACGTGACGGGCTTCCGCACGCAGCGCCTGCCGCTCGATCGCCACGGCGAATCGCAGACGCTCGATGCGAAGGTCGCGTCGAAGAAGCTGCTCGGCGGCTTCGACAAGGCGGACCTCGGCGGGCTGTCGTTCTGGACGCAGCCGAACTCGTGGCACCACTTCATGAGCGATCACATCGTGACGTTCTCGGTGATCCCGCTGTCGGCCGGCAAGACGCTCGTGCGCACGAAGTGGCTCGTGCACAAGGACGCGAAGGAAGGCATCGACTACGACGTGAAGAACCTCACGGCCGTGTGGAACGCGACCAACGATCAGGATCGCGCGCTCGTCGAGTTCTCGCAGCGCGGCGCGACCAGCAGCGCGTACGAGCCGGGTCCGTATTCGCCGTTCACGGAAGGTCTCGTCGAAAAATTCTCGGCCTGGTACATCGGCCGGCTCGCCGAAAAAACCGGCGCGTAGTACTGAGCAGCGGACAAGCGGAGCAAGACATGATGCGAGATGCGGCCAATTTCGAGCCGACGGACAGCCGGGTGACGCGCCCGGCGTTCTGGAATGGCCTTCCCGAGCGCTGGACGAGCGACGTCGAGGAAACGCTGGTGTGCTGCCACGTGCGGCAGGAAACGCACGACGTGAAGAGCTTCTTCTTCCGTTCGCCGCAGGGCCGCGCGTTCTCGTTCGAGCCCGGGCAGTTCCTCACGCTCGAGCTCGACATCGACGGTGAAACGATCAACCGCTGCTACACGATCTCGTCGTCGCCGGCGCGGCCGCACACGGTGTCGATCACGGTGAAGCGCGTGCCGGGCGGCAAGGTGTCGAACTGGCTGCACGACAACCTGCAGCCGGGCGCCGCGGTGCGCGTGCTCGGCCCGGCCGGCGAATTCACGTGCGCACGGCATCCGGCGCGCAAGTACCTGTTCCTGTCGGCCGGTTCGGGCGTCACGCCGCTGATGTCGATGAGCCGCGCGCACCATGATCTCGCGGAGGATCGCGACATCCTGTTCGTGCACAGCGCGCGCACGCCGGACGACATCATCTTCGCGCGCGAGCTCGACCTGATCGCGTCGAACCATACGAACTTCCGCACGTCGTTCGTCGTCGAGCGCGTCGGCGCACGCACCAACTGGCCGGGCGTCACGGGCTTCCTGACGCTGCCGCTGCTGAAGCTGATCGCACCGGATTTCATGGAGCGCGAGATCTTCACGTGCGGCCCCGCACCGTACATGAAGGCCGTGCGCGACCTGCTCGACGAAGCCGGCTTCGATCGCAAGCAGTATCACGAGGAGAGCTTCTCGTTCGAAACGCTTGCCGAAACCGCAAGCGACGAACTGCTCGCCGATCTCGCCCCGCCGGCCGACGGCGCCGACACCGACACCGAAACGAAGCAGTACACGGTCAGCTTCGCGAAGAGCAATCGCGAGATTGCGTGCGGTTCGGAGCAGCACGTGCTGGATGCGGCTCGCCAGTCGGGCGTGCGGCTGCCGGCATCGTGCACGCAGGGCATGTGCGGCACCTGCAAGGTGAAGCTCGTATCGGGGCAGGTCGAAATGAAGCACAACGGCGGCATCCGCCAGCGCGAGATCGACCAGGGGATGGTGCTGCTGTGCTGCAGCAAGCCGCTGTCGGATCTCGTGATCGACAAGTAGTCGCAATACGCCATCGGCTGTCCGGGCGCGTCGCGTCCGGACAAGCATCCGTCGGAAAACAACGATACCGCGGATTTGTGGTTGAAGAACCTAGAGAGACCACGCGCACGGTGCGCATTTCAAGGAGATCGACCATGAAGCTGTTCGGAAAATTGTTGTGGACCGGCGCACTGTCGGCCATGGTGGCGCTGAGCGCGTCTGCACTTGCCGATACGAAGCCGACGCTGAAGATCGGCTACGTCGAAGGCTGGGACGACAGCGTGGCGACGTCGAACGTCGCGGCCCGCGTCATCGAGAAGAAGCTCGGCTACGAAGTGAAGCTCGTGCCGGTCGCTGCCGGGATCATGTGGCAGGGCGTCGCGCGCGGCGATCTCGATGCGACGCTGTCCGCGTGGCTGCCGGTCACGCACGGCTCGTACTGGGATGAATACAAGGCCAAGGTCGTCGACCTCGGCGCGAATTTTCCGGATGCAAAGATCGGCCTGATCGTGCCCGCGTACGTGAAGGCGAAGAGCATCGACGACCTGAACGCGGAGAAGGCGAGCTTCGGCGGCCGGATCGTCGGCATCGATGCGGGTGCAGGCGTGATGCGCAAGACCGACGACGCGATCAAGAGCTACGGGCTGAACTACACGCTGATGCCGAGCTCGGGCAGCGCGATGACGGCCGAGCTGTCGCGTTCGGTCAATGCGAACAAGCCGGTCATCGTGACGGGCTGGGCGCCGCACTGGATGTTCGCGAAGTGGAAGCTGCGCTTCCTCGAGGATCCGAAGAAGGTGTTCGGCGGCGCGGAGCACGTCGACAGCGTCGTGAATCCGGGGCTCGAAGCGAAGGCGAAGCCGGTGGTCGCGTTCCTGAAGAAATTCCAGTGGAAGCCGGGTGAAATCGACAGCGTGATGCTGGCGATCCAGAACGGCTCGAAGCCGGAAGCGGCAGCCGATGCGTGGATCGCGGCCCATGCCGACCGCGTGAACACGTGGACCGAAGGCGCACAGTAAGACCGCGGCGATTCGCCGCAATAACAAGATGAAGAGACAGTCCGGGAAAGGTTGGAAGGAATGCGAAATAATCGCACTGCGACTCGACCTTATCCCGGAATTATTTTTTTGATTCTGCAGAAAAGTGCGTAAGTTGTTACACTAGCGCCCTTGTGCAGAGTCATCACAGGAGGAATTGGATGAGTCAGGCAGGACTGCGTGCGAATCGCACCAGTGATGTTGAGGCAACCATCTCACATGATTCGACGGGCCACACGCTGCATCGTGGCCTGACCTGGAAAGACGCTTTTTGGGTAACGAGCGGCGTGCCGGCAGGCGTGCTGTTCACGATCGGCGGCGTATGCGCGACGATTGGCCAGCCCGCGTGGGCGATCTGGATCGCCGCGATCACGATGGGGCTGGTTCAAAGCGCGACTTATGCGGAAATATCGGGGCTATTTCCCCATAAATCGGGCGGCGCGTCCGTGTATGGCGCGATCGGCTGGGTCCGTTACAGCAAGCTGATTGCCCCGGTTTCCGTGTGGTGCAACTGGCTCGCGTGGTCGCCGATGCTCGCGCTCGGCTGCGGCCTCGCGGCGAGCTATGCGCTCACGAGCCTCTTTCCCGCCGATGCGGCGGTGCTGCACTGGCAGCTCAAGGTTGCGGATCTCGGGTTCATCAAGCCGGGTCTTTCCCTGCGGATCAATGCGACGTTCATCATCGCGACGATCCTGCTTCTCATCACGTTCAAGCTTCAGCACAGCGGTGCATCGAAGGCTGCGCGCACGCAGCGCATTCTCGGCATCGCGTCGCTCACGCCGCTGTTGATCGTCGGCATCGTGCCGTTCATCACGGGCGACGTGCCGATGTCGAACCTGCTCCCGCTGCTGCCGCTCGGTCACGACGCGAACGGCAATCTCACGGCCGCGACGTTCGGCTCGTGGAACGGGCAGGGCGTCACGATGGCGCTCGGCGCGATGTTCATGGCCGGCTGGGCGTCGTACGGCTTCGAGACGGCCGTCTGCTACACGCGTGAATTCCGTGACCCGCGGCGCGACACCGCCAAGGCGATCTTCTGGTCGGGCGCGCTGTGCCTCGTCGTGATGACGCTCGTGCCGATGGCGTTCCAGGGCGCGCTCGGCACGCAGGCGATGCTCGATCCGGCGATCGGCGACGGCACCGGCGTCGCGGCTGCGATGGCGAAGATCGTCGGCGGTGGCGCGTGGGTTGCGAATGCGGTCGTCGTGATGCTGATGCTGTCGATCCTGCTGATCGTGATGACGTCGATGATGGGCTCGTCGCGCACGCTGTACCAGGCATCGGTCGACGGCTGGCTGCCGAAGTACCTGTCGCACGTGAACGAGCACGGCTCGCCCACGCGCGCGATGTGGACCGATCTCGGCTTCAACCTCGTGTTGCTGATGATGTCGGACTACATGACGGTGCTGTCGATCTCGAACGTCTGCTACATGCTGTTCGTATTCCTGAATCTTCAGTCGGGCTGGATCCACCGGATGGATCGCGGCAACTGGGATCGGCCGTTCCGCTGCCCGACGTGGCTGCTCGTCGGCGGCGCGATCTGCGGATATGCGAACCTCGTATATGTCGGCGCGGGCGCGAACCTGCAAGGTGAGGGCACGCTGCGAAACGGGCTGATCGCGATGCTGCTGATCGTGCCGGTGTTCCTGTTCCGCCACTACTGGCAGGATCGCGGCCGGTTCCCCGGGCAGATGCAGCGCGACATGGAGCTCGAAGTGCCGAAGCGCGCGATGTGGCTGAACCTGATGCCTTACGTTGCGCTGGTCGGCGCGGGGCTGACGATCTGGCTGTCGTATTACTTTGCGTGGGTGAAGTGACGCGCCGAGCCGTGTAACGGAGCGCGGCGTCCGGAATCCGCACACGGACGCTGCGATCGATATCGCGGCAGGCAATGAAGCCCGACTCGCTGGCAAGCGGTCGGGCTTTCGTCATTCATGCCGGCGCGCGACGCATTCACGGAGCGTGATCGCTTGATTTTGAGAACGATCGGTTCTAATATCGGCATCCATGAGCCCGACCTCGACATCCTCCGGCGCCCGCGACAGGGGGCGCCCGCGCGAATTCGACACCGACGAGGTGATCGACGCGGCAGCACGCGTGTTCTGGGAGCAGGGGTATCACGCGACGTCGATCGACGCACTATGCGAGGCGACAGGCGTCTTTCGCGGCAGCCTGTACCGCACGTTCGGTGACAAGCACGGGTTGCTGATCGCCGCATTCGACCGCTACGCCGAAGGCGCGATCGCACGGCTCAAGGAGCGTCTCGCGGTGGATCTGCCGCCGCGGCAGGCACTCCGGGACGCGCTGCTGTACTACACGAAAATCGGTGTCCGGCTGTCGGAGCGACGCGGCTGCTTCATCACGAATTCTGCCGTCGAACTCCTGCCCGGCGACGACGCACTCCGTCCGTACATCGAATCGACCTTGCTGCGCATCGGCACGCAGTTCAGCCTGGCCATTGCACGCGGCCAGCAGTCGGGCGATTTCGACCGCAATCTCGATCCGGAAGAGGTGGGCCGGTTCCTGCTGTGCCTGATCCAGGGCATGCGCGTGCTGGGCAAGTCGAGTGCGTCGGAGGCGGAGCTGGCATCGATCGTCGATATCGCGATGCGGGCACTGACCTGATTTTTTTGATTATTTTGAGAATGAATGGTTTCAAATGTGAGGCAATCCCGACGCCCGCATCGAGACCATGAAGGCTGGCAAAAACGGCAAGGTGGTCGATGCGACGCTGCCGCTGCGCGCAGTCGCACCGGCATCATTTTTCAATTAATTTGGGAATGATCGGTCATGAATAACGCAACTCCTGCAGCACCTGCCGCGAGCGCGTACGGCAAAGGCATCGCGGCATGTGTGATCGCGACGATCCTGATGGGCGTGATGTTTCCGGTGATGACCGATGCGTTGCGCTACATCGATCCCTTCACGTTCACGTCGCTGCGCTATCTGATCGCCGGCATGGGCTTCATTGCGTTGCTGCGGATCGTCGAAGGGCCCGGCGCATTCCGTTCGGCAGGCGAGCCCCTGGCGCTCGCATGGCTGCTCGGGTCGATCGGTTTTTGCGGATTCGGATCGTTCGTATTCCTGGGCCAGCAACTGGCCGGCGACGAAGGCGCGCTGACCGCGTCGATCATGATGGCGACGCAGCCGATGATGGGGCTCCTGCTCAATGCAGTGGTGCGGCGCATCGCGCCCGCGCCGGTGTCGGTGCTGTTCGTCGTGCTGTCCTTTACCGGCGTGGCCCTCGTCATCACGCGCGGCGACGTGATTGCAGCACTGCACGAGCCGCAGCACTACGCGGCCAACGCGCTGATCATCGTCGGCGCGTTGTGCTGGGTCGTCTATACGTTCGGCGCGGCACGCTTCACCCGCTGGTCGGCATTGAAATACACGGCCTTCACGACGTGGCTCGGCTTGACCACGATCGTCGCGGTCAACCTGCTGCTGATCGTCACGCACCGGATCGCGGCACCGTCACTCGCCGCGGTGCATGCGGTCCTTCCGCATCTTGCGTACATGGGGCCGGTGGCCGGCTTCGGCGCGATCCTGCTGTGGATGACGGGCAACCGGATTCTCGGACCGATGAACGGCGTGCTGTTCATGGACATCGTGCCCATTACGGCATTCGCCGTTTCCGCATTCACGGGCGTCGTGCCGAATCATGCACAGATCGCAGGCGCCGCCCTGACCGGCGCGGCGCTGATCCTGAACAACCTGTACCTGCGGCGCAGGGTGCGTCGAATCGGCACGACGCCCGCGCGCGTGCCGTCGGTTTCCACATGAGCGTCGTGCCTTCGTGCGTTACGGAAACACCACCGTTCGATCGCCGTTCAGGAACACGCGCCGCTCGATGAACGCCTTCACCGCGCGCGCGAGCGTGAGCGATTCGACATCGCGCCCCACCGCGAGCAGTTGCTCCGGGCGCAGCGCATGATCGACGCGCTCGACGACCTGCTCGATGATCGGACCTTCGTCGAGATCGTCGGTGACGAAGTGCGCGGTCGCGCCGATCAGCTTCACGCCGCGCGCATGCGCCTGGTGATACGGCTTTGCGCCCTTGAAGCCGGGCAGGAACGAATGATGGATGTTGATCGCGCGGTTCGCGAGCTTCGCGCTCGTCTCCTGCGACAGTACCTGCATGTAGCGCGCGAGGATCACGAGTTCGGCGCCGCTCGATTCGAAGAAGTCGAGCCACTGCGCTTCCTGCTGCGCCTTCGTATCGGCCGTGATCGGGAAGTGGCGGAACGGCAGCCCGTGCTGCACCGCGAGCGGCTCGAAGTCGGGATGGTTCGACACGATGCCGACGATGTCCATCTTCAGCTCGCCCATCCGCCAGCGGAACAGCAGGTCCGCGAGGCAGTGCTCGAGCTTCGACACCATGATCAGCACCTTCGGCCGCGCGTTCACGTCATGGATTGCCCATTGCGTGTCGCTTTCACCGCCGCCGAGCACGGCCGCGATCGGCGCGAATTCCTGGCGCAGCGCGTCGATCTGCAACGTTTCATCCGTCGGATGAAAGACGCAGCGCACGAAGAAGCGGTTGCTGAGATCGTCGTCGAACACGTTAAGCGCATCGACATAGCAGCGATGGCGGTCGAGAAAGCCGACGACGGCGGCGACCTGGCCGGCCGCGCTCGGGCACGACAGTGTCAGGACGAATTGATCGGGGCGGTGCTCGGCGGTCATGAGACTCCTCGGATGGCATGGGCGCACGGCCGTGCGGCAGCGCGCAAAAGCGCCGCGCCGCGCGGGTAGCGGGAGGCTCAAGTAAATCAGGACGATTTCGGGGCGGATAGAACCTACGCGCCGTGTGGCTGGTATCGGCGCGCCAGCGCGCAGGAGCGGGCAGGGCCCGTCACGCGCTCGCGCAAGCGTCGAGCAGCCAGCGCCGGAACACGTGGGTCGCGTCCGGCTCGGGTCGCTGCGGCGGCCGCACCAGGAAGTAGCCGCGCGACGTGACGACCGGCGCGTCGACGAGCTTCACGAGCTGCCCGGATGCGACGAGTTCGTCGACGAGCGGCGACCAGCCGAGCGCGACGCCTTCGCCGAGCAGCGCTGCGTGGATCACGAGCGCGTAGCTGTTGAAGGTCACGCCGCGCGCGGCGGCCACCGTATCGAGGCCGTGCGCGTCGAACCAGCCGGACCACGACAGCCAGCGCTCGGGCCGCGTCGGCTGCACGTGCAGCAGCGGCAGGGCCAGCAGGTGCTCGGCCCGCGCGACGTGCGGGTGCGCGTCGCGGAACGCCGGCGAGCAGACGGGCGTGACCGATTCCGGAAAGAGCCGTGCGGCGGTGCACGATGGCCAATGGCCGTCCCCGAACAGGATCGCGATGTCGCCATGGTCGCGCTGCGCGTCGTAATCCTGTGACGTGACGACGCGCACGTCGACATCCGGCATCACGCGCTTCAGCCCGGCCAGGCGCGGCATCAGCCAGTAGGTCGCGAAGCCGAAGTCGGTGACGATCGTGAGCGCACCGTGCTCGCGGCGCGCACGCAGGGTCGCGGTCGCGCCGCGCAGCGTATCGAGGCTCAGCCGCACGGCTTCGTACAGGCACTCGCCGTCGGGCGTCAGCGTGACGCCGCGCGGGCTGCGCTCGAACAGCGGTACACCCAGTTCGGCTTCGAGCTGGAACACCTGCTGGCTCACGGCCGGCTGCGTCGAGCCGAGCTCGCGCGCGGCGGCCGTGAAGCTCGCGAGCCGGGCGGCCGATTCGAACGCGCGCAGCGCCTGCATCGACGGTAACGGTTCGGATTTCGACATAAGCCTCTCTAATGGCCCCATAAGGGCTGGACGCCTACCCGCGCGAATTCGGGCGGGCGATAGTGCTTCGGACGGTGTGGCACCTGCGCTTCACGGCCTGCTTCACAGCTGCTTCACGGCCGGCGCGCAACGTATTCCGCGATTCTAGCCAGCACGGCCTGCCCGTGCGGCACTTTCGTCGAGCCGCTTCCGTCATGCCGGACATCCCGCTGCGCGAGCGGCGCACCGTTCCATTCGAACACCGTTTTCCCCACGACAGCCGATGACGAACCCGACACCCAACATCCTGATCCTGATGGCCGACCAGCTCACGCCGTTTGCGCTGCCGGCCTACGGCAATCGCGTTGCGCGCACGCCGACGCTGGACCGTCTCGCCGCGCAAGGCGTCGTATTCGACGCCGCGTACTGCGCGAGCCCGCTATGCGCGCCGTCGCGTTTCTCGCTGCTGACGGGCAAGCTGCCGTCGGGGATCGGCGCCTACGATAACGCCGCCGAATTGCCGGCGCAAACGCTGACGTTCGCGCACTACCTGCGCGCGGGCGGCTACCGCACGATGCTGTCCGGCAAGATGCATTTCTGCGGGCCAGATCAGCTGCACGGCTTCGAGGAGCGGCTCACGACCGACATCTACCCGGCCGATTTCGGCTGGGTGCCCGACTGGGACAGCCCGACCGAGCGGCCGAGCTGGTATCACAACATGAGTTCGGTGCTGGAGGCGGGGCCGTGCGTGCGCACGAACCAGCTCGATTTCGACGACGAAGTCACGTTCGCCGCGAAGCAGAAGCTGTACGACGTCGCGCGCGAGCGCGCGGCCGGCCACGATGCGCGGTCGTTCTGCATGGTCGTGTCGCTGACCCATCCGCACGACCCGTACGCGATCACGCGCGAATACTGGGATCAATACCGTGACGACGAGATCGACATGCCGGCCGTGCGACTCGATGCGGCGGAAAGCGACCCGCATTCGCAGCGGCTGCGCTTCGTCTGCGAGAACGACCGCACGCCGCCGACCGACGCGCAGATCCGCGCCGCGCGCCGCGCGTATTACGGCGCGACGTCCTACGTCGATGCGCAGTTCGGCAGCGTGCTGGCCGCGCTCGAACAGTGCGGGTTCGCCGACGATACGATCGTGATCGTCACGTCCGACCACGGCGACATGCTCGGCGAACGCGGGCTCTGGTACAAGATGACGTTCTTCGAAGGCGGCTGCCGCGTGCCGCTGATCGTGCATGCGCCGGGCCGCTTCGCTGCCGCGCGCGTGCGTGGGCCCGTGTCGCACGTCGACCTGCTGCCGACGCTCGTCGACCTTGCCGGCGCCGCGCCGGCCGGCGGCTGGCCCGACCCGGTCGACGGCGCGAGCCTCGTGCCGCACCTGCACGGCACGCCCGCGCACGACGTTGCGCTCGGTGAATACCTGGCGGAAGGCGCGGTTGCGCCGGTCGTGATGATCCGCAGCGGCGACTGGAAGTACGTGCATTGCCCGCTCGATCCCGACCAGCTGTACAACCTGTCGGACGACCCGCGCGAGCTGACGAACCTGGCCGGCACGCCGGAAGCGGCCGACGTGCTTGCCGCGTTCCGCGCGCAAGCCGCGCAGCGCTGGAACCTGCCAGAGCTGGACCGGCAGGTGCGCGCGAGCCAGCGGCGCCGGCGCTTCCATTACGCGGCCACGACGCAGGGCCGCATCCAGGCGTGGGACTGGCAGCCGTTCACCGACGCGAGCCAGCGCTACATGCGCAATCACATCGAGCTCGACACGCTAGAGGCAATGGCGCGGTTTCCGCGAGTCGGGCGCTGAGCGTACCGCATCGCGATCATTGAAGAACGACGGAGGAAGCGAACCATGAAACGGCAACGCAATGCAGCAATCCGAAGGATCGGCGCGGCGCTCGCCGCCGCCGCGTGCCTGATGACGACGCAGGCCGCGCATGCGGCCGATCCGCAGACGTGCAGCGACGTGAAGATGGCGGCGCCCGGCTGGACCGACATCGACGCGACGAACGCGATGGCGGGCGTCGTGCTGAAGGCGCTCGGCTATCGGCAGGACGTGGCGAACCTGTCGGTGCCGATCACGTACCAGGGGCTCAAGAAAGGGCAGGTCGACGTCTTTCTCGGCAACTGGATGCCCGCACAGGCGCCGCTCGTGAAGCCGTTCGTCGACGAGAAATCGATCGACGTGCTGCACGCGAACCTGAGCGGCGCGAAGTTCACGCTCGCCGTGCCCGATTACGTGGCCGCCGCCGGCGTGCATACGTTCACCGATCTCGCGCGCTACGCGGATCGCTTCGGCGGCAAGATCTACGGGATCGAGCCCGGCGCGCCCGCGAACCAGAACATCAAGCGGCTGCTGTCCGACCACGCGCTCGGTTCCGCGAACTGGTCGCTCGTCGAATCGAGCGAGACGGGCATGCTCACGCAGGTCGAGCGTGCGGTGCGCGACAAGCGCTGGATCGTTTTTCTCGCGTGGGAGCCGCATCTGATGAACACGAAGTTTCATCTGACGTATCTGTCGGGCGGCGATGCGTACTTCGGCCCGAACTACGGCGGCGCGACGGTCAACACGGTCACGCGTGCCGGGTTCGCCGGCCAGTGCACGAACCTCGCGCGGCTGTTCCGGCAGATGACGTTCTCCGTCGACGTCGAGAACCGGATGATCGCCGACATGCTCGACCACAAGACCTCGCCCGCGCTCGCGGCGCAGCATGCGCTGAAGGCCGAGCCCGCGCTGGTCGCCGGCTGGCTCGACGGCGTGACGACGGCTGCCGGCGCACCGGGCCTGCCGGCCGTGCGCGCGGCCCTCGACGGTCGCTGATTCCCTCCCTCCGGGCGGCCGGTTTTTTGCCGTGCCGCCTGTCTACGTGTTTTCCCGATCCGTCGCATCGTGACCATTTAGTGTCGCCTTCAGACGGGTGACCCGAAATATGGGTTTGTATTTTTCGCCAATGGCTCCGTTATTGCGGAAAACGAAATGCCGAAGCCAGCGGGGCGGTCTGAATTGGAATCCACCGGCGCATCGCGGCACGCGCCGGGACGAGATTCTATCCATCGAACGGTTCAGGGAGGGTGGTCGACAATGAAGCAAAAGAAAGTTGCCGTAGCCGCCGCGCTTGCATGCGCGGCCTGTATTCCCGCCATCGGGCATGCGCAAAGCAGCGTGACGCTGTACGGGATTCTCGACGCGGGCATCACGTACGTGAACAACACGGGCGGTTCGCACGTGGTCAAGTTCGATGACGGCGTCGCCTACGGAAACCGCTTCGGCCTCAAGGGCACCGAAGACCTGGGCGGCGGCCTGAAGGCCGTGTTCACGCTCGAGAGCGGCTTCCACCTCGGCAACGGGCAACTTGGTTTCGGCGGCGCGGAATTCGGCCGCCAGGCGTATGTCGGCCTGCAGAACGACTGGGGCACGCTGTCGTTCGGCAACCAGCTCGACATCACGAACGAACTCGTGTCGATCTACAACATTTCGGCGTGGGGCAGCGGCTATGCGATCCACCAGGGCGACTTCGACCGCTTCAACGGCGACCGCCTGCCGAACTCGGTGAAGTTCCTGTCGAACGATCTCAGCGGCTTCAAGTTCGGCGCGATGTATTCGTTCGGCAACGTCGCGGGCAACTTCCACCGCAACAGCGCATGGAGCGCGGGCGCAAGCTTCACGAAGGGCGACTTCTCGATCGGCGCCGCGTACACGCGCCTGAACAACCCGAACGGCATCTATGCGTTCGACCCGTACGCGATGATCGGCACGCACACGTTCCTCGGCCAGCAGACCGTCACCGTCGATCCGGCGACCGGCGCACGCACCGACCTGTTCTCGAACACCGCGATGGACGTCGACAGCCAGGGCACGTTCGGCATCGGCACCAGCTACACGATCGGCAAGCTGACGCTCGACGCCAACTACTCGTACACGACGATCAAGGGCTTCGGCCAGTCGTCGCACATGCAGGTGTACGAAGGCGGCGGCCTGTACCAGTTCACGCCGGCGCTGAGCCTCATCGCGGGCTACCAGCACACGCGCTTCGAAGGCCACCACTGGAACCAGGGCACGGCCGGCCTCCACTACCTGCTGTCGAAGCGCACCGACATCTACATCTCCGGCGATTACCTGCGCGCGTCGCAGGGCGTCGATGCGGTGATCGGCTACAGCTTCACGCCGTCGACGACGCAGACGCAGGCCGACGTGCGGATCGGGATGCGGCATTCTTTCTGAGCGGGATGGGTGGGGCAGCGACGTCTTCAGCGAGCGGTCTCTCTTTGGCGCGAACCTCGGTTCGCGCTTTTTTTTGGTTCCTCGCAGGAAAGTCGGTCTCGAAGCAGGCCGGCCGCCAGCGTGGCTGGCAGCGCCCGCAGGTTTCACCTCATGCCGCCACTGGCGACGATATGTTCGCCTGTCAACCACTTCGCATCGTCCGACGCGAGGAAAACCGCAATGGTCGCCACGTCGTCCGGTCGGCCCACGCGTCCGAGTGGCGTCTGACTGACCGCCGAGGTCTCGAAATCCGAACCGATGACCCCGGCGCTCTGCGCGCCCTCGGTCACGATTACGCCCGGATTGATCGTGTTCACACGGATCTTGCGCGGCCCGAGTTCGCGCGCAAGCGCGCCGGTGATCGAATCGACTGCACCCTTCGTGCCGCTATAGACGGCGGTCGTAGCAGGTGTCAGCGTCGAGACGACCGAGCTGACATTGATGATGCTGGCACCCTCGCCGAGATATTGGACGGCCGCCTGCGTGGTCAGCAGGACGCCCAGCACGTTGACATCGAATTGCTTGCGGTATTGCGCTTCCGTGAACGCTTCGATGGGCGCGAACTCGTAGACGCCCGAGTTGTTCACGAGGATGTCGAGACGGCCATACGTTTCGATCGCCGCGTCGACGATGCCTTTTGCATCGGCCGCCTTGGATACGTCGCCGCCCACGGCGGTCGCTTCGCCGCCGGCGGCGCGGATGGCAGACACGACGGCATCCGCGCCGGTCTTGCTGCTCGCGTAATTCACGACGACCGACGCCCCCTCGGCCGCGAGCGCCTTGGCGATGGCGGCGCCGATACCTTTCGACGCGCCGGTTACGACCGCTACCTTGCCTGCAAGCTTGCTCATGATCTTCACCTCAGTATGAATGAATCCGTTGACGAAAGTCGGCGTCGCGTCGCGCCTCGATCCGCAGGACGTCTTACTTAGCCCGGCCACGGCGAATTGCGGATCACGGAGCAGAAATTGCCTCGGTGGAAATGCGGCTCCTTGTCGGCGATGACGTCCGCTTTCACGTTGCCGAAGGTGGTTTCCGGTTTGCGCTTGATGCCGTCATAGAACGCCTGGAGGATGTCTTCCTTGAAGTGCGGCGGGCGAGGGTGTGCATGGGTCACCGCCTTACGTTCCTCGGCGGAGAATTCGTGGTAGGTGAGCCCGAGCACATCCATCTCGACGCCTGCGGTCACGAGCGCCACGATCGGGTGCATATGGCGCGGAATTCCCGGCGTGGTGTGCAATGCGATCGCGGTCCAGACAAGATCGATGTCGGCCGCCGTGATGCCCCGCGCGGACAGGAAGTCACGGGCAGCGTTGGCGCCATCGACTTCGAATCGCTCCGTCGCGCTGCTGTAGGCATCGACGAGTCCGACGTCATGAAACATCGCGCCCGCGTACAGCAACTCCGGATCGAACTTCAGCCCGCGGCGGTTTCCCTCCAGCGCGCCGAACAGGAACACCCGGCTCGAATGATGAAACAGCAGCGCGCTCGAGGTGTCGCGCACGAACTCGGTAATCTCCCTGGCGAGTTGACTGTCGGGCACTTTCACATCGTGAATGAACGGTGACATCGAGCTTTCTCCTTCAAGGTTCGAACGGGGGAGACGCTAGCGTGTGGCTGCCGATCCGGCGAGCTTCGCCAGGGCTTCGCGAATGCCCGCGCCATATTCCGGGTCCGCTTTCGCACAGTTGGCAATATGGCGGTCCTGGATAGGTGCGTGGACACCGACGATCTGGCGTGCGGTGTTGTCGAACAGCACCTGCTGTTGTTCCTTGCTCATCAGACGGAACAGATTGCCGGGTTGCGCGAAGTGATCTTCGTCCACGCGGTGATCCCAATGCGCGGCGTCGCCTTCGATTCGCAGCGCCGGCTCATGCAGGCCGGGCCGAACCTCCCACTCGTGGAGACTGTTCGGGTAATAGGACGGCGTGGCGCCGAGGTTGCCGTCGGTGCGCATCGCGCCGTCGCGGTGATAGCTGTGAAACGGGCACTTCGGCGCGTTGACCGGGATGTGATTGAAGTTCACGCCGAGCCGGTACCGTTGCGTATCGCCATAGGAGAACAGGCGAGCCTGAAGCATCTTGTCGGGCGAGAAGCCGATCCCGGGCACCACGTTCGCCGGCGAGAACGCAGCCTGCTCGACTTCGGCGAAGTAGTTGTCGGGGTTGCGGTTCAGTTCGAGAACGCCGACCTCGATCAGTGGAAAGTCGCCCTTTGGCCAGACCTTGGTGAGATCGAACGGGTTGAATGGCAGCGACTTTGCCTGCTCGTCGTTCATCACCTGGACATGGAGCGTCCAGCGGGGAAACTCGCCGCGCTCGATGCTCTCGAAGAGATCGCGGCCATGCGTCTCACGGTCCTTCCCCACGAGGCTTTCGGCTTCGGCGTCGGTCAGGTTCGCGATGCCTTGCTGGGTGCGCAAGTGAAACTTTACCCACGTACGCCGATTCTCCGCATCGACAAAGCTGAATGTGTGGCTGCCAAAGCCGTGCATGTGGCGATAGCTGCGCGGAATGCCTCGATCGCTCATGACGATCGTGACCTGGTGCAACGCCTCCGGCAGCAGCGACCAGAAGTCCCAGTTGCTGTTGGCGTTGCGCAATCCCGTACGCGGGTCGCGCTTGATCGCGTGGTTCAGATCGGGAAAGCGCAACGGGTCGCGGAAGAAAAATACAGGCGTGTTGTTGCCCACGATGTCCCAGTTCCCTTCTTCCGTGTAGAACTTCACCGCGAAGCCGCGAATGTCGCGTTCGGCGTCCGCGGCGCCGCGCTCGCCGGCCACGGTCGAGAACCGCAGGAATACCGGCGTCGTCTTGCCGATCTCGGAAAACAACTTTGCTTTCGTGTAGCGCGTGATGTCATGCGTAACCGTGAACACGCCGTGCGCGCCCGATCCTTTTGCGTGCATGCGCCGCTCGGGGATCACTTCCCGGTCGAAATGCGCGAGTTTCTCGATCAGCCAGATGTCCTGCAAGAGCGCCGGACCACGCGGGCCGGCCGTTTCGATGTTCAGATTGTCGACAACGGGCGCACCCGTTGCGTGAGCAAGACCCGTAGACGTATCGCGGTTTGTCATGCGAGGACTCCAAAAGGGAAGGGCAATGCAGGCGCAGCGCCGTAGCGCTTCGCGCAGGCACGCGGGAGAAGCGCTACGGACAATCAGCGTGCCATTTCTGCAGGCGTCACGAACACGGCGGGTTTCGTGACGTTCGTCACTCGATCAGCGGGTGATGAGCTCGCAGAGACATCGGTTCGTCGATGTGGAGACAGCGTACCTGTCTGGGGCAGGAACGATCTTGGACAAAACGTCGACTGGATGGATAAAGCGTGGGCGGTGCTAGCGTGATCGGTTGTGCAGACGCCATTCCTTGGGCCCACATCCTTCGAGCCGCGAAAACACGCGTGAAAAATGGCTCTGGTCGAAAAAGCCGCAATCCGACGCAATGGTCGCAAGGCTTGCATCCGACTCGCGCAGTTGGGATTTGGCGCGTTCTATGCGGCGCTTCAGCAGCCACTGATGCGGCGTACTTCCGGTGGTCTGCTTGAATGCCTCGCCGAAGTAGCTCGTGGAGAGATTGCACTGGCGCGCGAGGTCGGCGATCGATGGATTGCCCTGCAGGTGAGCCGAGAAAAAATCCTCGATGCGGCGCATCTGCCAGGGCGCAAGGCTGGCGCGGCGCGTGCGGGTCGATGGATCGCCTTTGCCGTAGCGGGTGATGACGTGCTCGCAAAAAGCGAGGGCGAGGTAATCGACAAATAAAGAACTTGTCAGATCGGGCTGATGCAGAACGGCCTGGAGCGTGTGCGCAAGACGAAACAGGACCGGGTCGCTCGCACCGAGACTCGGCTGCACCAGCCCGCCGATACGCCGGCGCCCTTTCTGATCGGTGAATTCTTCGATTGCGCTTTGGGCGAGATAGAGCCGCATCGTATCGAACGGTATGTCGAGGCGACGCGTGGGCGCCGAGCGCAGGTCGAGCAGATAGCAGGCACCGGGCGTGCACGACGTTGAAGCGTCGAGATTGCCGCTCGAATTGCGTATGCCCGGATCAGGGCTAGAAATGAGCGGCATCTGGAAGACGAATGCTTCCTCTGGTTGCGGCGTCAGCGAACGCCCCGGTTGCGGCCGCACGTTGGTGAGCCGCGTGAACGAGATCGGCTGCCCCTGCGAAAAGACTTCTGCGCGCACGGTGGGCGCTTCCCGCAGTAGAAACCGTTCGGCGAGGGTGTCGTCTGGAAAAGGCTGCCCAGGATGAACAGAACGCTGGTGGCTCATTCGTCGCTCCCGTGAGTGCTCTCGTGCAATCGTCGATGCCGTTGCCTGGCGGCTGTATCAAGTCAAAGCGGGTCTAATCTAGCGTATTTCGATGACTGTCGCGCGACCCGCGACAGAGCGCACAACATTGGTGCTCGTCGCACGCCCCTGCTTCACCTTGACCTTGCTGCTTCCCGGGATCTGGAGCGCGGAGCCGAGCCCGTCACTCTGCGAAGCCGTCCGGCCCGCGCCGGCAGCCCGGCCACCGCCCGGGGATGAGCGCCCGGATGGTATTGACCATTGCCGTCTATAGGCGCTAGCATCGTCCGCATGCTTGATCTCGCCATTTTCCCCTCGTCGCTGGTCCGCGCATGTTGTCAGCACATGCCAGGGGGAAGTTGCGTCTAGCGAATTCGCTAAACATTCAAGCAATCGCCTTCCGGCCGCCTGTGATGCAAGACAGGCGGCCTTTTTGTTTTTGGGCCCACACCTTCGGGACGGAGAAACTCGATGCCGCTTGCGCTGTATGACACCTGGTCGCGTACCGTGCGCCCCTTCACGCCTGTCCGGGCCGGGCAGGTCGGCATGTATTGCTGCGGCCCGACGGTGTACGACGATGCCCACATCGGCAACCTGAGAACCTATGTGTTCGAGGATCTCCTGCGTCGTGTACTGGCGCGCAACGGCTACGCGGTCCGGCACGTCGTCAACATCACCGACGTCGGTCACCTGACGTCGGATGCGGACGAAGGCGAAGACAAGATGGAGAAGGGGAGCCGTCGGACCGGCGAATCGGCATGGGCCATCGCCCGGCGCTACACCGAGGCGTTCGTCCGCGACTGGCGCGCGCTCAACCTGCTCGAGCCGACGGTGTGGTGCCGCGCCACCGATCACATCGCCGAACAGATTGCGTTCATCGATACGCTCGACCGCGGCGGCTACGTCTATCGGACGGACGACGGCCTCTACTTCGACACCAGTCGGCAGGACGACTACGGTTATCTCGCGCGGCTGGACCGCGCGGGGTTGCAGGCGGGCAAGCGGGTGGCGCTGGGCGGGAAGCGGAGCATCACGGATTTTGCGTTGTGGAAGTTCAGCCCGGCCGACGTCAAGCGGCAAATGGAATGGGACAGCCCGTGGGGGCGCGGCTTTCCGGGCTGGCATATCGAATGCTCGGCGATGTCGGCGAAGTATCTCGGGACATTGTTCGATATCCATTGCGGCGGCGAGGATCACATCGCCGTGCATCACAGCAACGAGATCGCGCAGACGCGGGCGGCCCACGGCACGCAGCTCGCGAATTACTGGATGCATGGGCACTTCCTGACGTTTGACGACGATACGAAGATGTCGAAGTCGAGCGGCGATTTCGTTCGCCTGCAGACCTTGCAGAGCCGGGGTGTCGATCCGCTCGCGTACCGCTACCTGTGCCTGACGGCCCACTATCGAAGCAAGCTGCATTTCACGTGGGCGTCGCTCGACGCGGCGCACACCGCGCTGAATCGACTGCGGCACCTTTATGCCGGCTGGCCGGACGGCGGGCGCGTCGATGCGGATTTCGTCGCGCGATTCGATGCCGAAGTGAACGAGGACCTGAATCTGCCGAGGGCGCTCGCGGTGCTGTGGGACCTGGTCAGGAGCAGCCTGCCGCCTGCCACCCTGAAAGCGACCGTCGACAGCTTCGATGACGTGCTCGGCCTTGGCTTGCGCGAATGGCGGCCGGTTGCGTTCGACGTTCCGGAACATGTCCGCATGTTGCTCGGTGAGCGTGAGCGCGCGAGGGCGGACAAGGACTGGGCGCAAGCCGACCGGATCCGGGAAGCGTTGAGCACAGAGGGCTGGAGAGTGGAGGACACGCCGGAAGGGCAACGTCTGTTCGGCATGGCGATGGGTTCGAGCGATACAGGCGGCCCGCCGCAGTAAAGCGCGCGGGCCGCCTGTATCGGAAGATCCTGTAGTCAGGCATCCACCCGGCGGCCGCGATCCGCGTGGCCGCCGGAATCGTCGGCGCCCACGTCTACGGCCCGTTTTCCGCGGTTGGCATATCATCGCGCTTTGGCCGCGTCGGCACCGTTGTCGCGCGCATGCGTGGGCGTGCGCAGTCGTTTCTCGAACGGTACCGACGCACAGCGCCGACCACCGAGACCTCGATGACCGACTCCGTGCCCGACCCTAGTCCTTTATCCCCGCTACCCGCCAACCTGTTCCGCCATGTCCCGTTCCAGCGCTTCTGGGGTACGCGCGTCATGTCTTCCCTGGCGTTCCAGATCCTGTCGGTTGCCATCGGCTGGTACGTCTACGCGCTCACGCACAGCGCGTTCGCGCTCGGTCTCGTCGGTCTCGCGCAGTTCGTGCCGATGTTCGCGCTGACGCTCGTCGTCGGGCAGGTGGCCGACCGCTACGATCGCCGGCGCATCGCGACGATCTGCCAGGGTGTCGAGGCGCTGGCTGCAGGCGTGTTCCTGCTCGGCGCCACGCAAGGGTGGCTGGCGGCACCGGCCGTGTATGCACTGGCCGCGATCGTCGGCACGGCCCGCGCGTTCGAATCGCCGTCGGTGTCGTCGCTGCTGCCGGCCGTCGTGCCTCGCACGGACCTGCCGCGCGCGACCGCGCTGTCGACGTCCGCGAACCAGGCCGCACAGATCCTCGGGCCCGCGTTCGGCGGGCTGCTGTATGGCGTCGGCGCGCCCGCCGCGTTCGGCACGAGCGTCGTCGCATTCGCGATCGCGGCGGTGCTGAGCGGCACGATTCCGCTGCGCAGTGCGCCGCCCGCGCGCGAGCCGGTCACGCTGCGCTCGGTGTTTTCGGGCATCGCATTCATCCGGCGCGAGCCGGCGATTCTCGGTGCGCTGTCGCTCGACCTGTTCGCGGTGCTGTTCGGCGGCGCGACTGCGCTGCTGCCGATCTACGCGCGCGACATCCTGCAGGTCGGCCCGTGGGGGCTCGGTGCGCTGCGTGCGGCGCCTGCCGTCGGCGCGCTCGCGGGCACGCTGTGGCTCACGCGTTTCCCGTTGAAGGGGCGGCCGGGCCGCGCGATGTTCGGCGGCGTGATCGCGTTCGGCATCGCGACGATCGTGTTCGGGCTGTCGCGGCACTTTGCGCTGTCGCTCGTCGCGCTGGCCGCGCTCGGCGCGTCGGACGTAGTCAGCGTCGTCGTGCGGCTGTCGCTCGTGCAACTGCGCACGCCCGACGACATGCTTGGGCGCGTGAGCGCGGTCAATTCGCTGTTCATCGGCACGTCGAACCAGCTCGGCGAATTCGAGTCGGGCGTGACGGCCGCGTGGTGGGGTGCGCCCGCGGCGATCGTCGTGGGGGGTACCGCGACGATTCTGGTCGCGCTCACGTGGATGCGGCTGTTTCCCCAGCTCACGAACATGAAGTCGCTCGAACGCGACGCGTGACGTGCGGCGCGGGATGCGCCGTGCGTCACGCGCAGGGTTGCGCCGCAGCCATCAGAAGATCCGGTGCCCGAGCCACCACCCGCCGGCCGCGAACAACGCAGCCGCGGGCAACGTCAGCACCCATGCCCAGACGATGTTGCCGGCCACGCCCCAGCGCACGGCGGACAGCTTCTGCGTTGCACCGACACCGACGATCGCACCGGTAATCGTGTGCGTGGTCGACACCGGAATGCCGAGGAACGATGCGAGGAACAGCGTCATCGCGCCGCCGGTTTCCGCACAGAAACCGCCGACCGGCTTGAGCTTCGTGATCTTCTGGCCCATCGTGCGCACGATGCGCCAGCCGCCGAACAGCGTGCCGAGGCCCATCGACAGATAGCACGCGCCGATCACCCACGCCGGCGGCGCATCGGCGGTTGCCGACGCATAGCCCGACGCGATCAGCAGCATCCAGATGATGCCGATCGTCTTCTGCGCGTCGTTGCCGCCGTGCCCGAGACTGTACAGTCCGGCCGACAGCAGCTGCAGCCGGCGGAAGCGCCGGTCCACCTTGCTGGGCGCGGTGCGGAAATACAGCCACGACACGCCGAGCATGAACAGCGAGCCGAGGATGAAGCCGAGCAGCGGCGAGATGAAGATGAACGCGATGGTCTTCAGCAGCCCGTCGATGTTCAGCGAGCTCCAGCCCGACTTGGCGAGCGCTGCGCCGACCAGGCCGCCGATCAGCGCGTGCGACGAGCTCGACGGGATCCCGTAGTACCACGTGATCACGTTCCAGCCGATTGCGCCGACCAGCGCACCGAACACGACGTAGTGGTCGACGATCCCGGGATCGATCGTGCCTTTGCCGACGGTCTGCGCGACCTTCAGGTGGAAGATGAAATACGCGATGACGTTGAACGCGGCCGCGAACACGACGGCCTGCCGGGGCTTCAGCACCCCGGTCGACACGACGGTGGCGATCGAGTTCGCCGCGTCGTGAAAGCCGTTCATGAAGTCGAATACGAGCGCGACGAGCACCAGCGTCGCGACCATCCACAGGGCGAGTTGTATCGAATGCATCTTGTTGATTCGCTCAGGCGTTTTCCAGCACGATGCCTTCGACGATGTTCGCGACATCCTCGAATTTGTCGGTAATGCGTTCGAGCAGGTCGTAGACGCCCTTCAGCTTGATGAGCGTCTTCACGTCGATGTCGTCGCGAAAGAGCTTCGAGATCGCCGATCGCAGCACGCGGTCGGCGCGGGTCTCGAGCGTGTCGATCTCTTCGCATGCCTTGAGGATCTGCGCCGACTCCTTCATGTCGGACAGCAGGTTGACCGCGATCTGCGCCTGCAGCGCCGACTGCACGACGATGTCCGCGAGCTCGCTGGCCTCGTCGGTGACCGATTTCAGGTCGTAGACCACGACGGTGGTCGCGACGTCCTCCATCAGGTCGAGGATGTCGTCCATCGTCGTGACCAGCTTGTGGATCTCGTCTCGATCGAGCGGCGTGATGAACGTCTTGTGCAGCAGGTCGATGGCATCGTGCGCGAGCTTGTCGCCGGTCCGTTCGGTGGTCTGGACGTTGGCCATGGCCAGCTCGGCATCGTCGAGATTGTCGAGGAGCATCTGAACCTCGCACGCGGCGAGGACGATGTGCTGCGCATGCGTGTCGAAGAGGTCGAAAAAGCGGTTTTCGACGGGGAGGAAGCGTCCAAGCATGGATTCTCCGGAGAAAAGGTGGGCCGGATGAGGCGGATCAGGCCGCGCACGGGCGGCACAGCGCGCTGTTGCCGAATGCGACGTGCCGGCCTTCGGCGAGTGCCCGCAGGTCCAGCGGCCGCTGGTTGACGATCGTGCTGGCGTGCGCGGCCGACAGGTCGGGATTGACGAAGTACATCAGCGACTTGCGCGGGGCGCGCGTGCGCGGGCGTTCGACCGCGTGCTGCATCGCCGGTACTTCGCCGTCGGTGAGCGCCTCGAGCAGCGAGCCGGCCAGCACGATCATTTCGTCGGAACGCGGCAGCGCGGAAATCGGCGACGAGTCGGGCAGCAGGACAAGGCCGGGTGCCGTCGGCCGGATGAACGACAGCAGGTGGCCGTCCTCGTGCGGATCCTGCAGGTACGCGCGGTCGTGGCTGCCGTGCTGCTGCTCGTACGCGCAGAACTGCAGGTAGGAGCTGTGCCGGACCGGCGGCTGCGGCGTACCGCCGAGGTTCTCGCATACCGCATCGAGCAGGTCCTGCGCGATTGCGTGGATGCACGCTTCGTACGCGGCCATCTCGCGGTAGAACGCGGATTTGGCCAGCGCAAAGCCGTGATGCGCATCGCGCCGCGCGACCCAGTAGCAGAACCGGTCGCACAGATCCGGCCGGTCCGGCGTATGCGAGTATTCGAGCCCGAACGGCAGGAAGCCGTCGGTGTGCTCCGGAAACGAGAATGCGTGCTTTTGCTTGCGATCCAGCGCGTCATAGGCTGCCGCGAGCCGGTCGAAATGCATGAGCAGCGCGTACGGCATCTTGAAGTAGACGTAGCTGTCGCGGATCAGGCGGCTGGCGTGGAGTTTCATACGGTTTTGCATGGTGTTCTCCCGGTACATCGGACATGGCGTGGCGCCGAAAGGCGGGCAGTGCCGCGTTGCCGGCGCATGAGAAGGCGGGGGCGTGGTGTGCGCGACCCGGTCGGCGTCAGTGCGGCGCGCGTGCAGAAGCGGCGGCCGATCGACGTAAACGACGGGTGAGGTGGCGGCGCAGGAGAGCGTCCTGGTGGTTGTCGTGTGCGAACCGGTGCTGCCGGTTCGGCTGAGCGGAGAGGTCGAGTCGTGTCATGCGTGCTCCAGGCGCCGGACTGCACACGGCGGGAGCATCATGACGTCAACGACGGACGAGCGCTTCCCGCCGCGCCGCGTCGGGCGCGATCGGCTGATAAGAGGCTGGGAGTCGGGTATTCGCCGGCATGGCGTGCGAACGCGAGCCGGCGCAGCTTAATCGGCTAGGGTCGTCGTCCATTTCGAACTCCTGTCTATTTGCGCAATGCGTACGTGTACCCGGGCTGTGCACGCGCGGGCATGCAGCCGGACACACGCACGCGACGCGGGTCACGTACGGACGCCGCCCGGGTGTCGAGCGGCAACTGAATGGTCGAGTACGGGAATTTCGGATCGACGGCATGCCGATCCTGAAAGACACCGCATCCTGCTATCCCGGGATGCGGCAGAAGACAAGGCTCTGCGAAGCTTCCTCAGGCGGCAGTCAGGTTGGTGCAGGACCAACTACAACTCGCATCGGTAGGCACAGAAGCCTCCATGAATGAAAACGAGTGCGATGGTAAGAGGGAACCGCGCGGCGCGTCAATCGAAAACTTCGCACGTGTTTCGGGCGCATTCGCCGGCAGGTCGACCGGCTGCGATCGGGTGCTGCCGGTGATGCGCCAGAACAGTGTCGGGACAGCGGGCGGAGCCCGGCCGGCAGGTCCGGGCGAACGCGTCAACGAGGTTTGCCGGTGCCGGGCGTCATGCCGGTTCGACGATGACGGCCGTGCCGTAGCAAATCACTTCGGTCACGCCCGAGCCGATCTCGGTCGAGTCGTAGCGCATCGCGACGATCGCATTCGCGCCGAGCTTGCGGGCATCGGCGAGCATCTTGTCGAACGCGTGCTGGCGTGCCTTTTCGCACAGCGACGTATAGAGCGTGATGTTGCCGCCGAAGATCGTCTGCAGCGACGCGCCGAACGAGCCGACGATCGAGCGCGAGCGCACGATGATGCCTTGCACGACGCCGAGCGAGCGGACGGTCGTGTGGCCGGGCAGGTCGAAAGCCGTCGTGACGCGAGCGGGCGACAGGTCGTCGAGGGAGCGGGTGGTATCGATCATGGCAGGCGAGGGTAGCGGAGTGGTCGAGCCACGATTTTATCCGGACGCGCACACGAAGCCGGCAGCGAGACGTTTGCCCTATCGCGATGTCTCCGGTTGCCCGACATGGAGGCGTCATTCTTCAACGAATGTGTCCGCGAACGCCGGTTGCAGAAATTTCCGCGGCGATGCGCCTGCGCCGCTGCCAGATCCTGGACGCGCTCGTTCGACCGAAGTCGGGAAGGATGCACTTGCCGCCGCCTCCTTCCCGACCACACGCCGTCAGGGCTTCGCGGCCGCGCTGCCGTTCCCGCCGAGGTCGACCGCGTAGGCCAGCGCCAGCTTGCCGAACTTCAGCGCATGATTCGCCTGGCGATCCGAATTCTCCAGCGTGTCGTTCACGGTATGGATATACGGGCTGTCGTTCTGGTCGGCCTCGAACGGGAACGACGCCGGATACCCCTGCGCATTCCACGACGCGTGATCCGAGCACGCATACCCGCACTGCGACGTGCCGATCGCGAGCTCCGGCAGGTAGGTCTTCGCCAGATTCGTCAGGTAGGTGTTCTGCGACGCGTTCGTGTAGTCGGTGATCAGGTAGATATCCTTCGGATCGCCCTTGTAGTTCGTCATGTCGAGCTGCAGCACGCCGACCACGTTCGCGTTCTGCGCGCGGAACTGCTTCGCGATCGCTTTCGAGCCGAGCAGGCCGGCTTCCTCGGCTGCGTACCCGACGAACTTGATCGTCCGCTTCGGCTTGTAGTTGTTCGCCAGCAGCACGCGCAGCGCTTCGGTGAGGCTGGCGATGCCCGACGCATCATCGTCCGCGCCGGGTGAGCGCGTGTTCTCCGTCGTGCGGCCGACCGTCGAATCGAGGTGGCCGCCCAGCACGATGGTGCCCGCGGCCGGATCGCTGCCGCGAATCGTCAGGATCACGGATTTCTGCGGAAAGCCGGTGTGCGCGAACTGTTCGACGGTGATGTCGGCTCGCGAACCCGCCAGCTGCTTCCACTGCAATGCGAGCCAGTCCGACGCGGCGACGCCGTGTGACGTCGTGTAGTAGCGGTTCGTGAAGCCGGACAGCGACGTGATCGTGCCGACGATGTTGCTGGCCTGGAGCTGCTGGATCCACGTGCCGATCTGCGGCGCGTTCGATACCTTGTATGCGGACGCGGCGGCCTGTTTCGCGAGCGTCGGCGACAACGGCTGCAGTGCCTGGCGCGCTTCGTCGAACGAATCGTGCACGACATAGCCGGGCCCGTGGCCGCGCGTATGGTGGACGGCGTGGGCCAGCTCGCCGAGCCGTGAATCGTCGATTTCGACGACGTGAACGGTTTCGCGGCGCGCGGCGCCGTCGGCCGTCTTGCCCGCGTCGAGGGTCGTGCTGTACTGCGCGGTAGCGCCGGCGTCGATGCGTTGCAACTGGCGGAACGCCGCGTCGCCGAGTGTGATCCACACCGGCGTCGCATGCGCGGCGGCGGTCAGCAGCATGCCGCCGAGCGCGGCGCCCAGGCGGGTCAGTTTCAGAGTAGGCATGTTCGATCTCGTGAGGATGGCGATGTCGAGGAAGAGGGCGTGCCGCAGGTCGTGCGCCGCGCCCCCGCCTGCTGCGGAATTACGACTTCTTAGGTACGGTCACGCCGTACGTGCAACTCTGGTTGTACGCATTGCCGATCGCGGTGAGCTGCGCGTTGCTGTAGCCGAGCGCGGACGCCGCCGTCAGCACGGCCTGCGCGGCGGCCTTCTGGTTGGTCGAGCTGTTGGTCATCGACAACCCCTTCAGGAACGCCTTGTCCATCGCCTGCGCGCCGATCGCGTCGCGCGCAACGAGGTTGCACGACGCCCAGTACTGGCCGGCCGTATGGATCTCCGCGCCGCGCGCCTGCGCATAGGTGCGCCCGACGTTCCAGTTGGTCACGCGGCCGCCCCAGAACTCGTTGTGGCCGTCCCAGTTGTAGACCCAGTGATATTGCGCATCCGACGGGCTCCACTGGTTGAAGTCGCGGCTGTACGCGGCGGCGAGATAGTCGCCGGTGCCTTCCGACAAGCCTTCCTGCTGCGACAGGCCGCCGTTCGTCACCCAGTCGTGGATGCCGTGGCCGAGTTCGTGGATCACGACGTCCGCATCCTCCGCATCGTCGACGCCGCCTTGCCCGAAGGTCAGCCGGCCGCTGCTCGACGAGTACGACGAGTTGTCGTCGCCGGATTCGCCGTGCGGGTCGTACTGCACGCCGCCGGTGTACTGGTACGGCAGCGCCTTGATGCCGAGCGTCTGGTTCACGTAACGCAGGAACGTATCGATGTGGTAGTACACGTTCACGGCCTCGAAATACAGGTTGCCGCGCGTGAACTCGAACGCGGGCGTCGACTGCACGGGGCAGGCCTTGTCCAGCGGCGCATCGAAATCGACGCATGCGGCATACGGGCCGGACAGCGAGTAGCGTCCACCCGACTGCGCAAGATCCTTCAGCGTCACGCGCACGCGTGCGGCAGTGAGCTGCGACGAATCGGCGTCGTTGTTGTCCTTGAATCCCGTGCTGCCATAGCTGCTCCTGGTCGGCGACAACGGGTCGGGCCGGAACACGAAGCCCGTGCCGTCGGTCGCGTAGAACGCCTTGTCCTCGGCGCGCAGCACTTCGCCGCTGCCCGAGTCGATCAGCAGTTCCCAGTCGCCTTTCGGGCCGTCGTTCGGGCGGCCGCGCACTTTCCACACCGTATGCGTGCCGGTTTTGTCGACGAACGCGACGAGTTGCGCATCCAGGTTCGTGAAGCCGCTCACGCCGAGATACGCGCGGGCGCGGTCGAGCGCCTGCTGCTGGTCGACGGCCTGCGACTTGCGGGACGTCGCGATCACGCCGTTGATCGTGTTGCTCGCGACGTACAGGATGCGGCCGTCCTTCCCGACCGTCACCGCGATATCGCTGCCGTAGACGGGCAATCCGGCCGCCTGTTGCTGCAGGCGGACGACAGTGAAGTCGGCATCCGCGCGCTCCGACGTGACGACGAGGCTCGCGAGCGCGGTCGCGTCGAGCCCGAGCTGCGTGGCCTGCGACGCGACGAAGTCGCGCGCGGTGGCGGCGGGCGTCGTGGCGGTTTTCTTCGCGCGATACGCGGGGTTGTACAGCGTGACGGCGACGCCGTCCGCGCGGAACTGCCCGGCGGCCGTATCGGCCTTGGCGGCCGGCGGCGCGACGCCGCGCGTCAGGCTTTCGCGCAGGCTCGTTGCTTGCGGGTTCGACACTTTCGTATCGGCCGCGGTGCCGCCGACGATGCCGAAACCGAGCGCGAGACCCAGGGCGAGCGGCAGTGCTTTGCGTGATGTCTGCATACGTGATCCTCATCTCAACGGTTGGACACGCCCGCGCGTTCGTGGCGCGCAGGCACGACACGGCCCGCGCGCCGGTTCGATGGAACCGGTGCGGCGTAGCGGTGTTGGGAGCGTCGACTGACTAAGGAACCCTAAATGTCAGGTCGAAAAGAAACAGGCGGGCGAAGAGCGGGGGGAGCGAAAGAAGAAGCGAACGGCAGGCAGGTGCGGCGACGGCGAAGCGAGCATCGTCATGTCATACCCCTCGGATCGGATCGATATCGGTTGATGGCCCGCGTGGCGCGACGCACGCCGAGCGGCGGCATGCGTGTCGTTAGGCTGCCTATCTAACTTTTTTTGGTATGTTACAGAATATTTTCAACGACATTCCAATTTATTTTCGACGACCGCTTCGGTTCGTCGATCAATCGCCGGCATTGTTCATCGCGCGGCGGGAAACGCTGCCGGAACGTGCAATACCGCGCTGGATTGTGCCTGAAGCCGGCGACGATCAGCGGGTTGCACGCCGGTCGTTGCGCGGGCTCAACCCGAATCGCGTGCGATACGTGCGCGAGAAATGCGACGGCGATTCGAACCCGCACGCGACGCAAACCGATGTGATGCTCATGTCGGTCTGCTGCAGCAGTTCACGCGCGCGATCGAGGCGCAGGTTCAGGTAGAAATGCGTCGGCGTGTCGTTCAGCGTCGCGCTGAACAGCCGCTCGAGCTGGCGGCGCGTAATCGACACCTCCTGCGCGAGCGCATCGGAGCCGAGCGGGTTTTCCATGTGCCGCTGCATCGTGCCGATCACCTGGATCAGCTTGCGGTTGTGCACGCCGTAGCGCGCGGCGATCTCGAGCCGCTGGCTGTCGGAGCGCTGCCGGATCCGGCTGACGACGAACTGCTCGGAGATCGCCGCCGCGAGATCGGCGCCGTGCCGCCGGCCGATCAGGTCGAGCATCATGTCGATCGACGCGGTGCCGCCCGCGCAGGTGATGCGCCGGTCGTCGATCTCGAACAACTCCTGCGTCGCGTTCAGGGCGGGGTAGCGTTCGCGGAACGCGGCCAGCGCTTCCCAGTGCAGCGTGAGCGGCTGCGACGTGTCGAACAGCCCGGCTTCCGCGAGCACGAAGCTGCCGGTATCGATGCCGCCGAGCGTTGCACCATAACGGTGCTGGCGGCGCAACCAGTCGCCGATCGCACGCGTGTAGCACACGAGCGGATCGAAGCCCGCGACGACGAACACCGTATCGACCTTGTCGACCTCCGCGCACGCGGCTTCGGCGGCAACCGGAATGCCGTTGCTCGCGGCGACGGGCGCGCCGTCGGCGCTGATCACGTGCCAGCGATAGAGCTCGGTGCGAAAGCGGTTCGCGACGCGCAGCGGCTCGACCGCGGACATGAAGCCGAGTGCGGAGAAGCCGGGCAGCAGCAGGAAATGGAAATCCTCGGGCATCGGAGCAGGAGATGGAATCCGGTGGTCGTCGCGCATTGCACGGTGCGGCGAGCGGACGGGCAGGCGCCGAGGCCGGCTCGCGCGCGCCGAACGGTCAGCGGGAGATTATCGCGGGTTTTGCTCGGGCTCAGCGCGTTTTTGCGTCGCGTACCGACCGGCGCGCGGTGGTCGACGGCAATTCGCCGAACTGCGCCTTGTACGCGTTCGCGAAATGCCCGAGATGAATGAAACCCCAGCGCGCGGCCGCGTCGCTGATCGGCAGGTCGGCCTGCCGCGTATCGAGCAGCATCCGCCGCACTTGCGACAGGCGCAGCGAGCGCACGTAGTTCAACGGGCTGGTCTGCACGACCGACTGGAAGCTGTTCTGCATCGTGCGCCGGCTCACGCGCAATTGCGTGCACAGGCTCAGCACGTCGACCGGCGCTTCGGGATGGTCGATCACGTAGTCGTGCACGCGGCGCACGATGTCGGCGCGGCACGCGTGCGTGAGACGGTTCGATGGCTCGGGCATCCGGTACGTGAGGAGATCGACGAGCACGTTGCCTATCTCGCCGCGCAGTTCGCGTTGCGTGCGAGCGTCGAGGTACGTATCGGGTGCCGACAGCACACGCTCGATTTGCGTGGCGACCTGCACGCTCGCGCGCATCAGCACGGCGGTGGGCATGTCGACGACGCCGCGACGCAACGCGGCGTCGTCGAGGTGGACATCGGCCGCATCCTCGACCTGCTGCATCAGTTCGCGATCGGCGACGACACCGATCAGCGACATGTCGTCGGGCGAATGCAGCTCGAACGGTGCACCGCCGCGCGCCATCACCATCGTGCCGCGCTCGATGCGCGCGCCGCCGAATGCGAACGCGCCCGAGCCGGTGAGCGGCATGCCGAACACCGTATGGTCGTGCGGCAGTCTTCCGCGCTGGATGATGCGAACGTTGGCGGCTTCCTGGAACAACTGCACGCCGTCCAGCACCGCATGCTTGACCGCGCTGCGATACACGCCGGAGCCGATCTGGTCGTAGCGCTGGTTCCAGCCGCGCAGCGCCTCGGCATGCCGGTCCGCGTTGTCGAACCTCTCGTGAAACACGAACACAGCGCCTCCAGGTGCGTCGATCAGGACCGCGCAAGATTAAACCGACCGAGTGGTCGGCGCAATAAGGGGGAGCGCTATTCCGCGCGCATTCGTCAGAGGGTCGGAAGCCCTCGGCCGGCGTGGCTTTCAGGCGGTTTTCCAATATCCCGAATCGGCATGCACGCGGTGCCGGTCCGGGTGCTGACCGGATTTATTGTCGAACTACAGTCGCCCCACATCACGGGATTCCCCAACTGGAGGCGACATGAGGACAAGGCGACGAACCGCGGTGCTCGCGGCGACGCTGGCGTTCGCGGCGGCGTGGGCCGGCGGCGCGAATGCGACGGAAAAGCCGGAGGAACTGGTCGTGCAGAAGATGCCGCCGTGGCATCCGCACGAGGTCTACATCGTCGACATCTCGATGCCGTCGATGACCGACGGACGCATCTACGTGTACGACGCCGACGCGAAGAAGCTGCTCGGCCAGATCGACGGCGGCTTCGGCCCCGGCTTCGCGATTTCGCCCGACCACAGGACGAGCTTCGTCGCGACGACCTACTTCTCGCGCGGCTCGCACGGCACGCGTACCGACGTGGTCGAGATGACCGACAACACGACGCTCGATCATGCAGGCGAGATCGTGATTCCGGCAAAACATGCGCAGCACGTGCCGTCGCCGTACAACACCGCGTTCAGCGCGGACGGCACGCGGCTGTACGTCGCGAACATCACGCCGGCCGCATCGGTGACGGTGATCGACGCCGTGTCGAAGAAAGTGCTGTCGGAGATCGATACGGCGGCGTGCGTGCTCGCGTATCCGTCGGGCACCGACCGCTTCACCGCGTTGTGCGAAAGCGGCAAGGCGCTGACCGTCACGCTCGATGCGAACGGCAAGGAAGCGAAGCGCACGATGTCGGATGCGTTCATCGACGTCGACAAGGATCCGGCGTTCGTGAATGCGTCGCGCTACCAGGGCGAGTATCTGTTCACGACCTACGGCGGCAACGTGCGCAGCGCGGATTTCAGCGGCGCCAGGCCTGCATTCGGCAAGCCGTGGCCGCTGTTGACGGATGCCGAGCGCGCCGAAGGCTGGCGCCCGGGCGGCCTGCAGCAAACGGCCGTGCAGGCCACGCAGAACCGCTACTACGTGCTGATGCACAAGGGCGGCGACGGCTCGCACAAGGATCCCGGCACGCAGGTGTGGGTATTCGACCTGAAGTCGAAGCAGCGTGTCGCGCGCTGGGATCTCGCGCAGCAGAAGGTCGATCCGCTCGTGTCGATCCAGGTCAGCGAGGACGACAAACCGCTGTTCTATGGGCTGACGGCGACGTCCGACCTCGTCGTGATGGATGCACGCACCGGCAAGCTGCAGAACGTCGAGAAGCAGATCGGCAACACGTCGTCGCTGCTCGTCAACCCGTGAGGCCGCGATGACACTCGATCCCGTACTTGCCACCAGCGCGCAGGCCGGCGCGGCCGTCGTCGTGCTGCTCGGTGCGTTCACGAAGATGCGGCGGCCCGCCGCGTTCAGCCAGGCGCTCGCCGGCTACCGGCTGCTGCCCGACGCGCTGACTGCGCCCGTCGCGTTCGCGATTCCGCTCGCGGAAGCGATCGGCGCCGCGGCGCTGCTGTTTCCCGATACGCGCACGGCCGGCGCGATCGGCCTGGTCGCGTTGCTCGTGGCCTTCGCCGCCGCGATTGCGATCAATCTCCTGCGCGGCCACACCGACATCGACTGCGGCTGTTCCGGCTTCGCGGCGGCGCGCGCCGATGCGCCGCGCGGCATCGGCTGGCTGCACCTCGGGCGCGCGCTGCTGCTCGCCGCGCTGGCCGCGACCGCGCTCGTCGAGCCGGGTGCGCGCGCGGTCGTGTGGTTCGACTACCTGACGCTGTTCTTCTCCGTGTTGCTGATCGTCTGCGCGCTGCTCACCGTCGACGTGCTGCTCGCCAACGGTCCGCGCCTTTCCCACCTGAGGAATTCATGATGCAAACCGCTCTCACCGTTTCCACCGCCCTGCTGTGGGTGGCCGTCCTCGCGCTCGGCGCGATCTGTCTCGCGCTGGTGCGCCAGATCGGCATCCTGTACGAACGCATCATGCCGGCCGGCGCATTGATGATCGACAAGGGGCCGGCGGTCGGCGCGATCGCGCCGACGTTCGAACTGACCGACATTCGCGGCTCGCAGGTGAAGGTCGGCGGCTTCGACGCGTCGGGCAAGGCGACGCTGCTGTTCTTCCTGTCGCCCACGTGCCCCGTCTGCAAGAAGTTGCTGCCGCTGCTGCCGTCGCTGCAGGCGGGCGAAGCGACGCCGGTGAACATCGTGCTGGCGAGCGACGGCGATGCCGACGAACACGCGCGCTTCGCGCGCAAGCACGATCTCGGGCGCTTCCCGTACGTGCTGTCGCAGGAACTCGGCCTCGCGTATCAGATCGGCAAGCTGCCGTATGCGGTGCTGCTCGACGAAACTGGCACGGTGCGCGCGAAGGGGCTCGTCAACACGCGCGAGCATCTCGAGAGCCTGTTCGAGGCGAAGGAGCGCGGCGTCGCATCGCTGCAGCAATTCGTGCATGGCGATCACGGCCACGACCACGACGCGCACGCGCAGCACGCATGACCGGCCGACCGTCTTTCAATTTCAAGGGAGCACAACGACATGGGCCTGTTTGATTCATGGTTCGAGCGGTCGGCGCGCGGCGTCGCGCAGCACAGTTCGCGGCGCAGTGCAATGGCTAAGCTCGGCAAGGTGCTGGTGGGATCGGCGATGTTGCCGCTGCTGCCCGTCGATCGCACCGCGTATGCGGCCGATGCGGCATCGGGCGCGTCGGCCGCTTCCGGCGGCGCCGCATCGGGGGCGAGCGACGACCCGATGAGCTGCGACTACTGGAAATACTGCGCGATCGACGGCTGGCTGTGCAGTTGCTGCGGCGGCACGTCGAGCAGCTGCCCGCCGGGCACGACGCCTTCGCCGATCACGTGGATCGGCACGTGCCGCAACCCGCACGACGGTTCGGACTACATCGTGTCGTACAACGACTGCTGCGGCAAGACTTCGTGCGGCAAGTGCTTCTGCAACCGCAACGAGCGCGAGAAGCCGCTGTACAAGCTGTCACTGAACAACGACATCAACTGGTGCATGGCCAACGGGAATTCGAACTATCACTGTTCGGTTTCGGTTCTGCTGGGAGCGGCAAAACAATGAAAGGGAAGCAAGCGGGAAAGCGCGTCGTCGCGAGCATGACGGCCGTGGCGGCCTTCGTGCTGGCAGGTGCTGCCGGCGCGCAGGAAGCCGTGCATTACCCGGCCGGCAAGAACCTGTTCGACGCGCAGTGCGCGGTGTGTCACCAGGCGGCCGGCAAGGGGCAGGACGGCCTTGCGCCGCCGCTGACCGAGTATCCCGGCAAATACGCGACGGCCGAGCCGGGGCGCGCGCAACTGGTCGCGACGCTGCTGCACGGGATGTTCGGCGAGATCACGGTGCACGACAAGCATTACAACTTCAAGATGCCGTCGTTTGCGAGCGCGAGCGACGACGATATCGCACACGTGCTCAACTACGTCGTGTTCGATCTCAACGCGCAGCATGGTGACGCGAAGCCGTTCACGGCGGCCGATATCCGCGCGGCGCGCGCGGAGGCGATGGACGGCACGGCCGTTCATGCGCAGCGCGAAGTCGTCATCAAGGGGCTTGGCCTGTGAAGCGCGCCCGCGCGCCCGGTGTTGGTGATGCAGCGCTGCGCTCGCAGGGCGCGGAATCGTCGTGGCTCGGCGGCCTGTCGCGTCGCGTGGCGTCGTTGCTGATGCTGACCGGGGCGGTCGTTGGTTTGGCCGCGGCACCCGTGCATGCCGAGGGCGCCGCCGGCGCGGCGCTCGCGCGGCAGCACTGGGTGCTCAACTGCATGGGTTGCCACACGGCGACGGGCGGAGGTATCCCCGGCAAGGTTCCGCCGCTCGCCAACTCGCTCGGCTATTTCACGCATCTGCCGGCCGGGCGCGAGTACGTGATGCGCGTGCCCGGCGCGTCGAACTCGGCGCTGTCGGACCAGGATCTGGCCGACGTGCTCAACTGGGTGCTCACGACCATGAACCGCGACGCACTGCCGCGCGACTTCAAGCCTTATACGGCCGCCGAAGTCGCCGCGCACCGCCGTCCCGCCTTTTCCGACGTCGCGACCGTGCGCGCCGGCCTCGTGCGCGCGTTGCAGGCACGGGGGATCGACGGCGTCACCGATCGCTACTGACCGACCCATTCAGGACATCGAGGAATCAAGAAGATGGAGACGAACGAACATTTCCCGCTGCTCGACGCCACGCGCGCGTTTCTCGCGAAGCCGAAGAAGATGCTGATCGGCTCCGAGTGGCGCGATGCGGCGTCGGGCCGCCGGCTCGACGTCGTAAACCTGGCCGACGGCACCGTGCTCGCGCATGTGCCTGAAGCGGACGAGCACGACGTGCAGCAGGCCATCGCCGCCGCGCGGCGCGCGTTCGACGCGGGGCCGTGGCGCTCCGTGAAGACCACCGACCGCGAGCGCCTGCTGCTGGCGCTGGCCGACCTGATCGAAGCGAATGCGCGCGAACTGGCCGAGATCGAGTCTCTCGACAACGGCAAGCCCGTGACGGTGGCGCAGGGCCTCGATGTCGCGATGGCCGCGCAGTGCTTCCGCTACATGGCCGGCTGGGCGACGAAGATCGAAGGCAGCGTGATCGACGCGGGCATGCCGTACATGCCGGACAGTGAGATCTTCACCTATACGCGCAAGGAACCCGTCGGCGTGGTCGGCGCGATCATTCCGTGGAATTTCCCGCTGCTGATGGCCGCGTGGAAGCTTGCGCCCGCACTGGCCACGGGCTGCACCGTCGTGTTGAAACCCGCGGAAGACACGCCGCTCGGCGCGTTGCGACTCGGCGAGCTGATTCAGGAGGCCGGCTTTCCCGACGGCGTCGTCAATATCGTCACCGGTTACGGTCACACGGCCGGCGCCGCGCTGTCGCGCGATTCGCGCATCGACAAGATCGCGTTCACGGGCTCGACGCAGACGGGCAAGACGATCGGCCACGCGGCGCTCGACAACATGACGCGGATGTCGCTCGAACTGGGCGGCAAGTCGCCGGTGATCGTGTTGCCCGACGTCGATCCCGACAAGGCCGCGCTGGGCGTGGCGAACGCGATCTTCTTCAACCAGGGGCAGGTATGCACGGCCGGGTCGCGTGCGTACATTCATGCGAAGGTGTTCGACGACGTGATCGAGCGCGTCGCGAAGATCGCCGCGAGCCTGAAGATCGGCCCGGGGATGGACCCGTCGACGCAGATCGGCCCGCTCGTCTCGGCGAAGCAGCGCCAGCGCGTGTGCGGCTACATCGACTCGGGCTTCGGCGAGGGCGCCCGTGCCGCCGCGGGCGGCCGTGCGATCGACGGCCCCGGCTTCTTCGTCGAACCCACCGTGCTGGTCGACACGACGCAGGCGATGCGCGTCGTGCGCGAGGAGATCTTCGGGCCGGTACTCGTCGCGATGCCGTTCGACGACGTCGATACAGCCATGCAGCTCGCCAACGACACGCCTTACGGCCTCGGCGCGAGCATCTGGTCGAACGATCTTTCCGCGATCCACAAGCTGATCCCGCGCATCGCGGCCGGCACGGTGTGGGTCAACTGCCACTCGCTGCTCGACAACGCGATGCCGTTCGGCGGAATGAAGCAGTCGGGTTTCGGTCGCGAACTCGGCCGTGCCGTGATCGACCAGTACACGGAAAGCAAGTCGGTGATGATGAACTACGCATGAGCGCAGCGGAGCGCGCGTGCGTTTCGTCGAGCTGCCGGTCGAGCCGACGGTGCTGGCGCACGCGTTCGTGCGGGTCATCGGGGAATAAAAAAAACGCCAACCCGGAACGGGTTGGCGTTTCGCCTGGCGATGACCGGTATCAGAACTGGTTCATCGTGTTGTCCTTGCCTGCCGCCTTCAGCGCTGCTTCGCCGCTGAAGTATTCCTTGTGATCGTCACCGATGTCCGAGCCGGACATGTTCTGGTGCTTCACGCAGGCGATACCCTGGCGGATTTCCTTGCGCTGCACGCCGGCCACGTAGCCCAGCATGCCCTGGTCGCCGAAGTATTCCTTGGCCAGGTTGTCGGTCGACAGCGCGGCGGTGTGGTACGTCGGCAGCGTGATCAGGTGATGGAAGATGCCTGCTTCACGCGATGCGTCGGCCTGGAACGTACGGATCTTCTCGTCGGCCAGCTTGGCCAGTTCCGTCTCGTCGTATTCCACGCTCATCAGCTGCGCACGATCGTAGGCCGACACGTCCTTGCCCTCGGCCTTCATCGCGTCGTACGCCTGCTGACGGAAGTTCAGCGTCCAGTTGAACGACGGGCTGTTGTTGTACACCAGCTTCGCGTTCGGGATGACCTTGCGGATCTCGCTGACCATGCCGCCGATCTGGGCGATATGCGGTTTTTCGGTTTCGATCCACAGCAGGTCGGCGCCGTTTTGCAGCGACGTGATGCAGTCGAGCACGCAGCGCGCTTCGCCCGTGCCGGCGCGGAACTGGAACAGGTTGCTCGGCAGGCGCTTCGGACGCAGCAGCTTGCCGTCGCGCTTGATGACGACGTCACCGTTGCCCAGCTGGTCGGCCGACAGTTCTTCGCAGTCGAGGAACGCGTTGTACTGGTCGCCCAGGTCGCCCGGCGTGTTGGTCACGGCGATCTGCTTGGTCAGGCCGGCGCCCAGCGAGTCGGTACGGGCGACGATGATGCCGTCGTCCACGCCCAGTTCCAGGAACGCGTAGCGGATCGCGCGGATCTTCGCGAGGAAGTCCTCGTGCGGCACCGTGACCTTGCCGTCCTGGTGGCCGCACTGCTTCTCGTCGGACACCTGGTTTTCGATCTGGATGCAGCATGCGCCTGCTTCGATGAACTGCTTGGCCAGCAGGTACGTGGCTTCCGCGTTGCCGAAACCGGCGTCGATGTCGGCAATGATCGGCACGACGTGCGTGACGTGGTTGTCGATCTTGTCCTGGATTGCGGCCTTCGCGGTGGCGTCCTTGGCGGCGTCGAGCTCGCGGAACAGGCCGCCGAGTTCACGGGCGTCGGCCTGGCGCAGGAACGTGTACAGCTCGCGGATCAGCGCGCTGACCGAAGTCTTTTCGTGCATCGACTGGTCCGGCAGCGGGCCGAACTCGGAACGCAGCGCAGCGACCATCCAGCCGGACAGGTACAGGTAGCGGCGTTCGGTGCTGTTGAAGTGCTTCTTGATGGAGATCATCTTCTGCTGGCCGATGAAGCCGTGCCAGCAACCCAGCGACTGCGTGTACTTGGCCGGGTCGGCGTCGTAGGCGGCCATGTCGGCGCGCATGATCTTCGCGGTGTACTTGGCGATGTCCAGGCCCGTCTTGAACTTGTTCTGGGCACGCATGCGGGCGGCGTACTCGGGGCTGATCGCATTCCACGCGCTGCCGTGGTTTTCTTTCAAACCGGCAACTGCCTTGATGTCGTCTTGATACTGGGCCATGTCAATCTCCTGGGAGCAAAGCGCGTTTGAGTAACTGGTTGAGCGTGTCCGCTACGTCTGTCGAAGCGGGCTGCATGGGATAAATAGTAACGCCGCCTGCCAAGCTTTTGGCGATGTCTTATATAAGACATAAGACATTATTTTGTGTTGATTTTCAACGAGTTACGCGGCGATTTTTGCAATGCAAAACAAGTTTTCAAGCGACGAAAAGGTGTCGCCGCGGGAAGTCGGTGCGAATTTCGCAATACGAAACGCGCTTTCGGCTGCTGGAGACCGGGGCAGCTTCACACGCGCCCGTGACAGCCGTTCGTCGGGGCGGTGCGAGCGGCGCTGGACCGAAGCCGCGCCGGCATGTCGTTTCGTCCGGGTCGAATCGAATGTATCGCGCCGCATGCGGACAAGCCGATTCCATCGGAAACACGTATGAAAACCCCGCCTATCAAGCCTCTCGGGAAGCCTAGTGGTTTCCACTCATAGTCGCAAATAGTCAAGAACAGGTCGCCGCCGGTCTTCTCGCGACCAATATGGCTCGTTACTTTTACTCCCACGATGCAGGCCGGGCACACCCCGCGCACCGGCTGCCGCGAGTCAAACCGGGAGGTAACGAACCATGAAGTCGACGAAGATCGCCGCGCTTGTCGCGGCCGTGCTGGCGACCGGCGCGTTCACACACGCGGCGCAGGCCGAAACGGATGCCGCGGCCTGCCGCACCGTGCGTTTCGCGGATATCGGCTGGACCGACATCACGTCGACCACGGCGCTCGCGTCGACCGTGTTCGAGGCGCTCGGCTACAAGCCGACCACGACGATCGCGTCGGTGCCGATCTCGTTCGCCGGCCTGAAGAGCAAGCAGCTCGACATATCGCTCGGCTACTGGTGGCCCGTGCAGCAGAAGCAGCTCCAGCCGTTCCTCGACAGCAAGTCGATCAACGTCGTCGAGCCGCCGAACCTGTCGGGCGCGAAGGCGACGCTCGCGGTGCCGAGCTACGAATACCAGGCCGGCCTGAAGACTTTCGAGGACATCGCGAAGCACCGCGCGGAACTCGACGGCAAGATCTACGGGATCGAGCCGGGCAGCAGCGCGAATGCGACGATCCAGAAGATGATCGACACGAACCAGTACGGGCTCGGCGGCTTCAAGCTCGTCGAGTCGAGCGAGGCCGGGATGCTGGTGACGGTCGAGCGCGCGATCCGCGAGAAGAAGTGGGTCGTTTTCCTCGGCTGGGAACCGCACCCGATGAACATCCAGCTCAGCATGAACTATCTCTCCGGCGGCGACGCGTCGTTCGGGCCGAACTACGGCGAAGCGCGCGTGTACACGCTCACGGCGCCGGACTTCATTTCACGCTGCCCGAACGCCGGCAAGCTCGTCACGAACCTGCGCTTCTCGACGCAGCTCGAGAACCAGCTGATGCAGTCGGTGATGAACAAGACGAAGCCGGCCGATGCCGCGAAGGCGTACCTGAAGAAGAACCCGCAGGTGCTCGATCCGTGGCTCGCGGGCGTCAAGACGTTCGACGGCAAGGATGGCCTGCCGGCCGTGAAGGCGTATCTCGGCCTGTGACGGATGGCCCGCGCGCCGCACGCGGTGCGCCCTGACGAAGTCCGCATTGCGACACAACCCGATTCAAGCGAGGCAACCAGCATGAACCACGAAGTCATCATCACCTGCGCCGTCACCGGTGCAGGCGATACGGTCGGCAAGCATCCGGCGATTCCGGTCACGCCGAAGGAGATCGCGGCGGCCGCGATCGAGGCCGCGAAGGCCGGCGCGACGGTGGCGCATTGCCACGTGCGCGATCCGCTGACGGGGCGCGGCAGCCGCGACCCGAACCTGTACCGCGAAGTGGTCGACCGCATCCGCTCGGCCGACGTCGACGTGATCATCAACCTGACGGCCGGCATGGGCGGCGATCTCGAGATCGGCCCGGGCGAGGACCCGATGCGTTTCGGCAAGGGCACCGATCTCGTTGGCGGCCTCACGCGCCTTGCGCACGTCGAGGATCTGCTGCCCGAGATCTGCACGCTCGACTGCGGCACGCTGAATTTCGGTGACGGCGACTACATCTACGTATCGACGCCCGCGCAGTTGCGCGCCGGCGCGAAGCGCATCCAGGAGCTCGGCGTGAAGCCGGAGCTGGAGATCTTCGACACGGGCCATCTGTGGTTCGCGAAGCAGTTGCTGAAGGAAGGGCTGCTCGACGATCCGCCGCTGTTCCAGCTGTGCCTCGGCATTCCGTGGGGCGCACCGGCCGACACGGGCACGATGAAGGCGATGGTCGACAACCTGCCGCCGGGCGCGCACTGGGCCGGCTTCGGGATCGGCCGCATGCAGATGCCGATGGTCGCGCAGGCGATGCTGCTCGGCGGCCACGTGCGCGTCGGCCTCGAAGACAACATCTGGCTCGATCGCGGCGTGCATGCGACCAACGGCACGCTCGTCGAGCGCGCGAGAGAGATCATCGAGCGCCTCGGTGCCCGCGTGCTGACGCCGGCCGAAGGCCGCCGCAAGCTCGGCTTGCCCGCACGCGGCGAGCGTCCGCTCGAACGCCGTGCGATCGCCGAGTTCGCGTGAGTGTTTGCCTGACTGATTGATACGACGCGGCGGCGCGCACAGGCGCGGCCGCCCATCGATTTCCCCTGATTTGAAGGATGCGTTGACATGGCTGTGAAGACCGACATCAAGACGTTCGCCGCCATCGGCACCGGCGTGATCGGCAGCGGATGGATTTCCCGCGCGCTCGCGCACGGTCTCGACGTGGTCGTATGGGACCCCGCGCCGGGCGCGGAAGAGCGGCTGCGCGCGAACGTCGCGAACGCGTGGCCCGCGCTCGAACGCGTCGGTCTCGCGCCGGGCGCCGATCCTGCGCGGCTGCGTTTCGTCTCGACGATCGAGGCATGCGTCGCCGACGCGGATTTCATCCAGGAAAGCGCGCCCGAGCGCGAGGCGCTGAAGCTCGAGCTGCACGAGCAGATCAGCCGCGCGGCGAAACCCGACGCGATCATCGCGTCCTCGACATCGGGGCTGCTGCCCACGGATTTCTACGCGCGGGCGACGCATCCGGAGCGCTGCGTGGTCGGCCATCCGTTCAATCCCGTCTACCTGCTGCCGCTCGTCGAGGTGCTCGGCGGCGCGCGCACGTCGCCGGAAGCGGTCGAAGGCGCGATGGAGGTCTATCGCAAGCTCGACATGCGGCCGCTGCACGTGCGCAAGGAAGTGCCGGGCTTCATCGCCGACCGGCTGCTCGAAGCGCTGTGGCGCGAGGCGCTGCACCTCGTCAACGAAGGCGTCGCGACGACCGGCGAGATCGACGACGCGATCCGCTTCGGCGCGGGCATCCGCTGGTCGTTCATGGGCACGTTCCTGACCTACACGCTCGCGGGCGGCGATGCGGGCATGCGACACTTCATGCAGCAGTTCGGCCCCGCGCTCGAACTGCCGTGGACGAAGCTGGTCGCGCCCACGCTCACCGATGCATTGATCGACAGCGTCGTCGAAGGCACGACCGAACAGCAGGGCACGCGCAGCATCAAGGAACTCGAGCGCTATCGCGACGAGTGCATCACCGAGGTGCTGAAGTCGATCGCCGCGGTGAAGGCGCGGCACGGGATGCGATTCGAAGACTGAGGACAAGAGACGATGACCGGCGATACTCCGCTGACGATTTACCGCGACGTGGTGCGGCCCGAATGGGTCGACTACAACGGCCACCTGCGCGATGCGTTCTATCTGCTGATCTTCAGCTTCGCGACCGATGCGCTGCTGGATCGCATCGGCCTCGATGACGCCGCGCGTCGCGAGCGGGGCCGCTCGGTCTACACGCTCGAAGCGCATGTGAACTACCTCCACGAGATCAAGGAGGGGACACAGGTGCGCGTCGACGCGCGCGTGCTCGCGCATGATGCGAAGCGGCTGCACCTGTATCTCGAACTGTTCGCCGGCGGGCATGACGATGCGGTGTCGGCGAGCGAGCAGATGTTGCTGCACGTCGATACGCGCGACGGCGCGAAATCGGCGCCGTTCGACGACGACGTGGCTGCACGCGTGGCCGAGCTGCATGCGTTGCAGCGCGATTGCGCGGCGCCCGCGTATGCGGGCCGCGTGATCGGGCTGCCGCCGCGCCGATAACCTGCGCGAACCTTCGACCTCGGAGCGCACACGATGCTCGAACCGGAAATCGCGGCCTTCGTTGCAGCCGTCGATGCGTGGTATCCGGCCGACGCGGCGGCGCGCTCGCCCGCCGACCAGCGCCGCCTGTACGACCGCTTCGCGGCCGAATGGACACCGCCCGCGCTGCCGGCCGGCATCGTGCAGCAGGATGCCGTCTGGCATGCATCCGACGGCCGTGCGATCGCGCTGCGGCGCTACACGTCCGTGCATGGCACGCCGCGCGGCACGGTGCTGTTCTTTCATGGCGGCGGCTTCGTCGTCGGCTCGCTCGACAGCCACGCGCTGATCATCGCGCAACTGGCGGCCGATACGGGGCTCGACGTGATCGCGGTCGACTACCGGCTGGCGCCCGAGCATCGCGCACCGGCCGCGCTCGAAGATTGCCTGGCGGTCACGCGCGCCGCGCGCGACGCACGCTGGCCGTTCGGGCCGTGCGTGCATCCGCTGACACTCGCGGGCGACAGCGCGGGCGGCATGCTCGCGGCGGGCGTGGCCACCGCGCTGCGCGATGCGGGTGAAGGCGGTGTCGACGGCATCGCGCTCGTCTATCCGATGCTCGGGTTCGAACCGCAATCGCCCGCGCGCGAAACGGAAGCGCACGCGCCGATGCTGACGCTCGACGACGTCCATCGCTATCGCGCGTTGTACTGGGAAGGCGGCTTGCTCGATGCGCTGGGAGACGGCAACCCGCTGCTGCGCGCATCGGTGCCGCTCGCCGCTTCGCGTTTCGACGGCCTGCCGCCGGTGCTCGCGATCGGCGCGGAGCACGATCCGCTGCGCGACGACGCGCGCGTGTACGTCGAACGGATTCGCGCGGCCGGCGGTGCCGCGCACTACTGGATGGGAGAGGGGCTGGTGCACGGCTGCTGGCGCGCGCTCGGAACGAGCCCGCAGGCGGCGCGGCTGCACCGGACGGTCGGCGGGTTTCTGCTCGCACCACACGCGTAGCGGGCGTTTCCGGGAGGCAACGATGCAGGCAGCGCAACACCGTATCGAGGACTGGCGGACGTTTTCGGGCGATGCAGCCATTGCGGCGGCGACGATTGGCGATGGCGCGGTGGACGTCGAATGGAGCGACACGCGACGATCGCCGTTTCATTTCGACTGGCTGCGCGACAACTGCGCGTGTTCCGCGTGCGTGCATGCCGTCACGCGTGAGCAGGTGTTCGAGATCGCGGATGCGCGCGAGGATCTCGCCGCGCTGACGGTGCACGTCGAAACCGACGGCGCGCTGCATGTCGAGTGGAACGACGGACATCGCAGTGCGTGGTCGCCGGGCTGGTTGCGCGCGCATGCGTACGACGACGCGTCGCGCGCGGAGCGCCAGGCCGCGCACGGGCGGCACGTGTGGGCGGGGGACGATGCGACAGCCATCGGCGTGTTCGCGTGGCGCGACGTGATGGAGGACGACCGCGCATTGCTCGCATGGCTCGCCGCGTTGCAACGCACGGGGCTGACGCTCGTCGAAGGCGTGCCGGCCGAGCGCGGCCGTGTCGACGAGATCGCGCGCCGCGTCGGCCTGATCCGCGAAAGCAATTTCGGCGTGCTGTTCGACGTCGAATCGAAGCCGCGCCCGGACAGCAATGCGTACACGTCGCTGAACCTGCCGCCGCATACCGACTTGCCGACCCGCGAGTTGCAGCCGGGCGTGCAGTTCCTGCATTGCCTCGCGAACGACGCGACCGGTGGCGACAGTATCTTCCTCGACGGCTTCGCGCTCGCCGATGCGCTGCGGCGCGAACATCCGGCGGATTTCGAACAACTCGCGTCGACGCCGTTCGAGTTCTGGAACAAGAGTGCGAACAGCGACTACCGCTGCTCGGCGCCGGTGATCGGGCTCGACGCGCGCGGCAATGTGACGGAAGTGCGCGTCGCGAATTTCCTGCGCGGGCCGCTCGATGCGCCGGCCGGCTCGGTCGCGGCGGTCTATCGTGCGTACCGGCGGTTCCTCGCGCTGGCCCGCGAGCCACGCTTTCGCGTGCAGCGCCGGCTGCGGGCGGGCGACATGTGGGCGTTCGACAACCGCCGCGTGATGCATGCGCGTACGGAGTTCGATCCGTCTACCGGGCGCCGGCACCTGCAGGGCTGCTACATCGATCGCGACGAGTTGCTGTCGCGATGGCGGGTGCTGTCGCGATCGGCTGCCGCCGCGGCAGCGCCGCACTGACGGAGGCGTCCGGCCTCATCGTGCCCGCACGCGTACCTCGTAGATGAAAAAACACCCGGACGCCAGGCGCCCGGGCGAAGCCACCCGCTGCCGGGCGGCGGAGGTATGCGTTTCACAAAAAAGACGAGCCCCGCAAGGGGGCTCGTCTGACCTTCGCGCTTCATCACGCGACGCGCGGCGCCCGCCGAGGGCGCATCGGCTTACTGGCCGAAGAAGATCGAGTCGCGAGCGTTCGACGATGCAGCCGGGGCGCCCGAGTGGACGGTCGGAGCCGGTTGTGCGCCGTAGCCGCTGGTGTCGGCACCATGAACACGCGCTTCGGCGCTCTGGATGTCGTTCGGGTAGTACGGGCTCGACAGGCCCGGCTTGTAGCCGGCTTGTTCGAGCTGAACCAGTTCGTTGCGCACTTGAGCGCGCGTCACGGTGCTTTGGGCGAATGCGCCAAACGAAGCGGACAGGGCGGCAGCGGCAACGACTGCGGAAACGAGCGATTTCATGATGACCTCCGGTGTTTTATTGAGTTCGCTCTTGACACCATGTCTTAAGCGATTGATCAAATCTTAGTCATCGGAGGGTTCAGGGTAAACGCTGATTTTGACGATAGATTGTTTCCTGGGCGGTAACAGTAGCCGTCGAAACAGTCTTTCAACCAGCTTTCTTTTCGGTTGGTGCAACAAGTCTGACGAATATTGCGGAGGACGATGCGCGGTTCAGCGCACCTCTGCCGCCGTGTCGAACGGCCGGCCCGGCGAGCGTCCGACCGGCGCGCCCGAGCTGAGGAAGCGCACGCCCGTCGCGGCTTCCGAGGCTTCCCACAGCAGCGCCGCCGAGGCCACGTCCCGCGCTGCGCGTGGCACGCTCGCGGGCGCCGGCAACCCGCGCGACTCGAACCAGCCGGACGGCCCGATGTAGGCGCCGCCGGCGAGATCAGGCGAGGTTGCCGCATGAATCGCGGGCAGCGCGCCCTGGTCGGCCGGCTGCGCGAGATAACGGTTTGCGGCGCGCATCAGCGCGGCACGGGTGGGCGAGCTGTCCATCGCAGGGCCCGCGAACTGCAGATTGGTCGCCGCGTAGCCCGGGTGCGCGGCCACGCTGATCCCGGCGAACGCCGCGCGCTCGAAACGGCGCTGCAGCTCGATCGCGAACACGAGATTCGCGAGCTTGCTGTCGCAATAGGCGAGATAGCGGTTGTAGCGGTGCTCGGCGCGCAGGTCGTCGACGCGGATCCGGCCGCCGCGGTTGAGGCCGCTCGACATCGTCACGACCCGCGCCCGGCGCGCGGCGCGCAACGCGGGCAGCAGATGGCCGGTCAGTGCGAAATGGCCGAGATGGTTGGTGCCGAACTGCATCTCGAAGCCGTCGTGCGTACGGCGCAACGGCAGGAACATCACGCCGGCGTTGTTGCAGAGGATATCGACGCGCCCATGGCGTTCGGCCACGTCGGCCGCGAAGCGTGCGATCGACGCGAGATCGGCGAGGTTCAGCGCATCGACTTCGACGCGGGCATCGGGATGGAGCCTGCGGATCGCATCGGCCGCCTGCGCGGCGCGGGCCGCGTCGCGGCAGCCCATCACGACCGTCGCGCCTTTCGCGGCCAGCGTTTCCGCCAGCTGCCAGCCGAGCCCGCTGTTGGCGCCGGTCACGACCGCGACCTTGCCGCCTTGCGCCGGGACGTGGCGCGCGCTCCATGCATGCATGTCTGCCTCCATCGGCGCGACCGGGCGGCCGCGGCGCGTAATCATTACATTGAGTGGTGTAACGATGGTGCGCGCGGGCGTGGCAGACAAGCGGGGGAATTAGACCGGCGCTTCTACGGCCGGCGCAATGGGTGGCGCCGCGCGCCGTGCCGTGCGGCCGGGAGGATTTACCTGCCGCCGGCCAGCGCGAGCACTTCAGCGGCGGAGATCATCGCGGCCGCGTTCGCGGGTGCCGGGCGTTCGGCCGGGCGGAAGACTTCGTCGCCGCGGTGGATCACCTGGCGCGACAGCGCGCAGGTGCCGGTGCGTTGCGCGAAGCGGCGGCGCCAGCGCTGTTCACCGTAGTGACAGCGGCCGGGCTCGACCCAGCGGACGACGAGTAGCGTATCGGAACGTTCGAGGATTTCGACGTGAACGTCGGCGGGATCGAGCGCAGGCAGGGATTTGGAGGCCTTCATTTGCCGTTTCCTAAAGCTCGTGCGGTTCGGTCATGGCAGTGGATGTCACTACCCGATGGCGAATCCGTAGCGGTTTCCATGAGTGGTGCGCTAAATGTAAGCGTCTGTGACCGGAAAAAACATCCTGTCTGGCTCAAATTACCTTTTGCCGATTTAGAAACAATCCAGGCTTATTTTCTTGGAAACCACAGACAAAAACGCCCCGGACGCGAAGTCCGGGGCGGAAAATCGGCCTGCGCGCCGTGTCTGCTCGCCCAGTCACGGAGCCCATCGCCGGGGGGGACGGAGTGCCCGCAGGGATCGAACGCGGGCAGGGTGGCGATGGACCGGAAGCGCAGTCCGGTACGTCATGATGGCGCGCGCATCCCGTTGAGACCCTGACGTGAACATGACTTTTTCGTCAGTTTGGCGGGGTGCTGCGCCAGGCATATGCGAATGAATCGGCTGGAACGCTCGCGGGTATTGGATTTATCCGGTTCCAGGAGCGTGCTCCCGGGTGGCCGTCGAACGTCGAATCTTTGCTCGACAGCCCGATTTCCCCACCCGGGTAAATACTGAATCCCGAATTCGTGACAAACGCGGCATCACTTCCTATGATTGGTTGGACCTTTAGTCCTTTGTGCCAATCGGCCGATGGTGGCCGGCTTTTTCGGGAGAGGTGCTCATGAGATTGCAGGGCAAACGCGCGCTGGTGACGGCGGCCGGGCAGGGCATCGGCCGCGCGACCGCGCTGCGGTTCGCGAGCGAGGGCGCCGACGTGCTGGCGACCGACATCAACGAAGCCGCGCTCGTGCGGCTCGAGGCCGACGTCGAGCGCGCTGGGGGCCGGCTGACCACGCGCCGGCTCGACGTGACCGATGCGCAGGACGTCGCGGCGCTCGCCGCGACCGAGCGTGCGTTCGACGTGCTGTTCAACTGCGCGGGCTTCGTGCACCACGGCTCGATCCTCGACTGCGACGACGAAGCATGGGCGTTCTCACTGAACCTGAACGTCACGTCGATGTACCGGCTGATTCGCGCGCTGCTGCCCGCGATGCTCGAAGCAGGCGGCGCGTCGATCATCAACATGGCGTCGGCCGCGTCGAGCGTGAAGGGCGTGCCGAACCGCTTCGTCTACGGCACGACCAAGGCGGCCGTGATCGGCCTGACCAAGGCGGTGGCCGCCGATTTCGTCGAGCGGGGCATCCGCTGCAACGCGATCTGCCCGGGCACGATCGAATCGCCGTCGCTGGAGCAGCGGATCGCGGACCAGGCGCGCACGCGCCACGTGTCGACCGACGAGGTGCGCCAGGCGTTCGTCGCGCGCCAGCCGATCGGCCGCATCGGCAGCGCGGAGGAAGTGGCCGCGCTCGCGCTGTACCTCGCGTCCGACGAAGCGTCGTTCACGACTGGCGCGATCCACCTGATCGACGGCGGCTGGTCGAACTGATCGCGCCTTCCCATTCACTTTTCCGTATCGGCTCAACACGACATGAAACTGCTGAGATTTGGCGACAAACACCATGAAAAGCCGGGCCTGCTCGATGCGCAGGGCCATATTCGCGACCTGTCCGGCGTGATCGACGACATCGCCGGCGATGTGCTGGCGCCGGCCTCGCTCGCGCGGCTGCGCGACATTCCGCCGTCGTCGCTGCCGCTGGTCGAAGGCACGCCGCGGCTCGGCGCGTGCGTCGGCCGCGTCGGCAAGTTCATCTGCATCGGGCTCAACTATTCCGACCACGCGGCCGAATCGGGGATGGAGGTGCCGAAGGAGCCCGTCGTGTTCGGCAAGTGGACGAGCGCGATCTCCGGCCCGAACGACGACGTCGAGATTCCGCGCGGCTCGGAGAAAACCGACTGGGAAGTCGAGCTCGGCGTGGTGATCGGCCAGGGCGGCCGCTATATCGCGGAAGCCGACGCGCTGTCGCACGTCGCCGGCTACTGCGTCGTGAACGACGTGTCGGAGCGCGAATACCAGCTCGAACGCGGCGGCACGTGGGACAAGGGCAAGGGCAACGACACGTTCGGTCCGCTCGGCCCGTGGCTCGTGACGGCCGACGAAGTGCCCGATCCGCATGCGCTGCGGCTTTGGCTCGACGTCGACGGCCATCGCTACCAGAACGGCACGACCGCGACGATGGTGTTTCGCGTGCCGCACCTGATCAGCTACCTGAGCCGCTTCATGAGCCTGCAGCCGGGCGACGTGATTTCGACCGGCACGCCGCCGGGGGTCGGCCTCGGGCAGAAGCCGCCCGTCTACCTGCGCGCCGGACAGGTGATCACGCTCGGCATCGACGGGCTCGGCGAGCAACGCCAGCGCACCGTGCAGGCCTGATTTCCTTTAACGGACGGTTCGTCATGCCTATCATTCGATCGATGCGCGTCCTCGACGTGCGCTTCCCGACCTCGCGCCAGCTCGACGGCTCCGATGCGATGAATCCGGACCCCGATTATTCGGCGGCCTACGTCGTGCTCGAAACCGACCATGACGGGCTCGAAGGTCACGGGCTCACGTTCACCATCGGGCGCGGCAACGAAATCTGCTGCGCGGCGATCGACGCGATGCGTCACCTCGTCGTCGGCCTCGACCTCGACTGGATCCGCGAAGACATGGGCCGCTTCTGGCGGCACGTCACGTCGGACAGCCAGTTGCGCTGGATCGGCCCCGACAAGGGCGCGATCCACCTGGCGACGGGCGCGGTCGTCAACGCGGTGTGGGATCTGTGGGCGAAAGCCGAACGCAAGCCGCTGTGGCGGCTCGTGGCCGACATGAGCCCCGAGGAACTGGTGCGCGCGATCGACTTCCGCTACCTGACCGACTGCCTGACGCCGGACGAAGCGCTCGACCTGCTGCGCCGGCAGGCGCCCGGCAAGGCCGACCGGATCGCGCTGCTCGAGCGCGACGGCTACCCGTGCTACACGACGTCGGCCGGCTGGCTCGGCTACAGCGACGACAAGCTGCGGCGGCTGTGCCGTGAAGCCGTCGAAGCCGGGTTCGAGTACGTGAAGCTGAAGGTCGGCGCGAACCTGGAGGACGACATCCGCCGCGTGACGATCGCGCGCGAGGTGATCGGCCCGGACCGCAAGCTGATGATCGACGCGAACCAGGTGTGGGAAGTGGACGAGGCGATCGACTGGGTGCGCGAGCTGGCGTTCGCGCGGCCGTGGTTCATCGAGGAGCCGACCAGCCCCGACGACGTCGAAGGGCATCGCAAGATCCGCAAGGCGATCGCGCCCGTGCAGGTCGCGACCGGCGAGATGTGCCAGAACCGCGTGCTGTTCAAGCAGTTCATCGCGCGTGGTGCGATCGACGTCGTGCAGATCGATGCGTGCCGGCTCGGCGGTGTGAACGAGATTCTCGCGGTGATGCTGATGGCCGCGAAGTACGGGCTGCCGGTGTGCCCGCATGCGGGCGGTGTCGGGTTGTGCGAGTACGTGCAGCATCTGTCGATGATCGATTACATCTGCATTGCAGGCACGAAGGAAGGGCGCGTGACGGAGTATGTCGATCACCTGCACGAGCATTTCGTCGAACCGTGCATCGTGCGCGGCGCGGCGTACATGCCGCCGACGGCGCCCGGTTTCTCGATCGAGATGAAACCCGAATCGCTGGAGCAGTACCGGTTCCGCGGCTGATACGCGTTGAGCGTGCCGACAACATGAACGACGGAGACGCGAAGTGGATTTGAATCTGCAACACAAGGTCGTGATCGTGACCGGCGGCGCGTCGGGCATCGGTGCCGCGACCTCGATGCGGCTTGCCGAAGAAGGCGCGATTCCGGTGGTGTTCGCGCGCCACGCGCCCGACGATGCGTTCTGGCGCGCACTCGTGCAGAAGCAGCCGCAGGCCGCGTGCATCCCGGTCGAATTGCAGGACGATGCGCAGTGCCGCGACGCCGTGGCGGAAACGGTCACGCGCTTCGGCCGGCTCGACGGCCTGGTCAACAACGCGGGCGTCAACGACAGCATCGGGCTCGAGGCCGGGCGCGACGCATTCGTCGCGTCGCTCGAACGCAACCTGATCCACTACTACGTGATGGCGCATTACTGTGTGCCGCATCTGAAGGCGGCGCGCGGCGCGATCGTCAATATCTCGTCGAAGACGGCCGTCACCGGGCAGGGCAACACGAGCGGCTATTGCGCATCGAAGGGCGCACAGCTCGCGTTGACGCGCGAATGGGCCGTCGCGTTGCGCGACGACGGCGTGCGCGTGAACGCGGTGATTCCGGCCGAGGTGATGACGCCGCTCTACCGGAACTGGCTCGCCGGCTTCGACGACCCCGACGCGAAGCTGGCCGGCATCGCGGGCAAGGTGCCGCTCGGCCAACGCTTCACGACGGCCGACGAAATCGCCGATACGGCCGTGTTCCTGCTGTCGGAGCGCGCGTCGCACACGACGGGCCAGTGGCTGTTCGTCGACGGCGGCTATACGCATCTCGACCGTGCGATCAGCTGAGGGCGGCAATCCATGCAACCCGACCTGACACCGAACCCCGCACCGCCGCTGATCGCATTGACCGGCATCGGCAAGCGCTTCCCCGGCGTGCAGGCGCTCGACGATTGCCATTTCGACCTGCGTGCCGGCGAAGTGCATGCGCTGATGGGCGAGAACGGCGCCGGCAAGTCGACGCTGATGAAGATCCTGGCGGGCGTCTACCAGCGCGACGACGGCGAGATCCGGATGGACGGCCGCGCGGTGGAAATCGCCGACCCGCGCGCCGCGCAGGCGCTCGGGATCGGCATCATCCATCAGGAACTGAACCTGATGAACCACCTGAGCGTCGCGCAGAACATCTTCATCGGCCGCGAGCCGCGCGGGCGCTTCGGCGTGTTCGTCGACGAGGACAAGTTGAACCGCGACGCGGCCGCAATCTTCGCGCGGATGCGGCTCGATCTCGACCCGCGCACGCCGGTCGGCCGGCTCACGGTGGCGAAGCAGCAGATGGTCGAGATCGCGAAGGCGCTGTCGTTCGACTCGCGCGTGCTGATCATGGACGAGCCGACCGCCGCGCTCAACAACGCGGAGATCGCCGAGCTGTTCCGCATCATCGGCGACCTGCGCGCGCACGGTGTCGGCATCGTCTACATCTCGCACAAGATGGACGAGCTGCGCCAGATCGCCGATCGCGTGACCGTGATGCGCGACGGCAAGTACGTCGCGACCGTGCCGATGGTCGACACGTCGATGGACGCGATCATCGCGATGATGGTCGGCCGCCAGCTCGCGACCGAATTCCGCACGCCGCCCGATACGTCCGCGAACGACGTCGCGCTCGAAGTGCGCGGGCTGTCGCGCGGCCGCGCGATCCGCGATGTCGGCTTCACGCTGCGGCGCGGCGAGATCCTCGGCTTCGCCGGGTTGATGGGCGCGGGCCGCACCGAGGTCGCGCGCGCGGTGTTCGGCGCGGACCCGGTCGATGCGGGCGAGATCCGCGTGCATGGCAAGCCCGTGACGATCCGCACGCCGGCCGACGCGGTGAAGCACGGCATCGGCTACCTGTCCGAGGACCGCAAGCACTTCGGGCTCGCGGTCGGGATGGACGTGCAGAACAACATCGCGCTGTCGAGCATGCGCCGCTTCGTGCGCCGCGGCGTGTTCCTCGACGCGCGTGAATTGCGCGACACCGCGCAGGCGTACGTGCGGCAGCTCGCGATCCGCACGCCGTCGGTCGCGCAGCCGGCGCGGCTGCTGTCGGGCGGCAACCAGCAGAAGATCGTGATCGCGAAGTGGCTGCTGCGCGACTGCGACATCCTGTTCTTCGACGAGCCGACGCGCGGCATCGACGTCGGCGCGAAAAGCGAGATCTACAAGCTGCTCGACGCGCTCGCCGCCGACGGCAAGGCGATCGTGATGATTTCGTCGGAGTTGCCCGAGGTGCTGCGCATGAGCCACCGGATTCTCGTGATGTGCGAAGGGCGCGTGACCGGAGAATTGCGCGCCGCCGACGCCACGCAGGAAAAGATCATGCAGCTCGCGACGCAGCGCGAGTCGACCGTGTTGTCCTGATTTCGACGCTTACCGATCATGTCCAACGATACGCACTCCGTTCCGCCCCTTGCTTCCAGCGACACGCCGTCCGCCGCATCGAGCCTGAAGTCGCGCTTCTTCAACCCGGCCGCGCGCCAGAAGCTGCTCGCGTTCGCGAGCCTCGTGCTGCTGATCGTGTTCTTCAGCTTCGCGTCGCCGAACTTCCTCGAAGTCGACAACCTCGTCGCGATCCTGCAGGCCACCGCGGTAAACGGCGTGCTGGCCGTCGCCTGCACCTACGTGATCATCACGTCGGGCATCGACCTGTCGGTCGGCACGCTGATGACGTTCTGCGCGGTGATGGCCGGCGTCGTGCTGACGAAATGGGGAATGCCGCTGCCGCTCGGGATCCTCGCCGCGCTGTGCTTCGGCGCACTGTCGGGCAGCGTGTCGGGCTTCGTGATCGCGAAGATGAAGGTGCCGCCGTTCATCGCGACGCTCGGCATGATGATGCTGCTCAAGGGGCTGTCGCTCGTGATCTCGGGCACGCGGCCGATCTACTTCAACGACACGCCGGGCTTCACGTCGATCGCGCAGGATTCGTTGATCGGCAACCTGATCCCCGCGCTGCCGATTCCGAACGCGGTGCTGATCCTGTTCCTCGTCGCGATCGGCGCATCGATCGTGCTGAACCGCACGATCTTCGGCCGCTATACGTTCGCGCTCGGCAGCAACGAGGAAGCGCTGCGGCTGTCGGGTGTGAACGTCGATGCGTGGAAGATCGCGGTCTACACCTTCAGCGGTGCGGTGTGCGGGATCGCCGGGCTGCTGATCGCGTCGCGGCTGAATTCCGCGCAGCCCGCGCTCGGGCAGGGCTACGAGCTCGATGCGATCGCGGCCGTGGTAATCGGCGGCACGTCGCTGTCGGGCGGCGCGGGCAGCATCGTCGGCACCATCATCGGCGCGTTCATCATGAGCGTGCTGACGAACGGCCTGCGCATCATGTCGGTCGCGCAGGAATGGCAGACGGTCGTGACGGGCGTGATCATCATTCTCGCCGTCTACGTCGACATCCTGCGCCGGCGGCGCCGCTGATGCATGCACTGACGCAGGCATGTGCTTCATCGCCGGTTCCGGCCGGCGTCCCAGTCGTTCCAGTCGGTTGAGTCGATACGAAAAAAGGAGACGCGAAGTGATCAGGAGCAAGGTGTTGAACGCGATCGTCGGGCTGACGTTCGCCGTCGGCGTCACGGCCGGCGCGCAGGCGCAGGAAACCTACATCCCGCTGATCTCGAAGGGCTTCCAGCATCAGTTCTGGCAGGCCGTGAAAGCGGGCGCGATGCAGGCCGCGAAGGACTACAAGGTGAAGGTGACGTTCGAAGGTCCGGAAACCGAGGCGATGGTCGACAAGCAGATCGACATGCTGTCGGCCGCGATCGCGAAGAAGCCGGCCGCGCTCGGCTTCGCGGCGCTCGACAGCAAGGCCGCGCTGCCGCTGCTGAAGAAGGCGCAGGCCGAGAAGATCCCGGTGATCGCGTTCGACTCGGGCGTGGACAGCGACATCCCGGTGACGACGGCCGCGACCAACAACAAGGCCGCCGCGTCGCTCGCCGCCGACAAGCTCGCCGCGCTGATCGGCGACGAAGGCGAGGTGGCCGTGGTCGCGCACGACCAGACGAGCCGCACCGGCATCGACCGCCGCGACGGCTTCCTCGAACGGATGAAGTCGGCGCACCCGAAGGTGCAGGTCGTGACCGTGCAGTACGGCGAAGGCGACCAGTTGAAGTCGACCGAGGTGACGAAGTCGATCCTGCAGGCGTATCCGAAGCTCAAGGGGCTGTTCGGCACCAACGAAGGCTCGGCGATCGGCGTGGTCAACGGCGTGCGCGAGATGAAGCGCAAGGTCGTGATCGTCGGGTACGATTCCGGCAAGCAGCAGAAGGACGCGATCCGCAGCGGGCTGATGGCCGGCGCGATCACGCAGAACCCGATCGGGATCGGCTACAAGACGGTCGAGGCGGCCGTGAAGGCGATCAAGGGCGAGAAGCTGCCGAAGGTCATCGATACCGGCTTCTACTGGTACGACAAGACCAATATCGACGATCCGAAGATCGCGGCGGTGTTGTACGACTAAAAATTGCGTCGAGCGGCGGTGGCGCGCGCTGCCGCCGCGGCGACCGGACACGAGGGCATCATGGGCGCAGTGCGTATCGATTCCCATCAGCACTTCTGGCGCTATCGCGCCGCCGATTACCCGTGGATCGGCGCCGGGATGGCGGTGCTCGCACGCGACTACCTGCCCGATGCGCTGTGGCCGCTGATGCATGCGCAGGCGATCGGCGCGTCGATCGCGGTGCAGGCGCGCGCCGGGCGCGACGAGACGGCGTTCCTGCTCGATCTCGCGCGCGACGATGCGCGCATCGCGGCGGTGGTCGGCTGGGAGGATCTCGCCGCGCCGCAGCTCGCGGATCGCATTGCCGAATGGCGCAGCCCGAAGCTGCGCGGTTTCCGTCACCAGGTGCAGGACGAAGCCGATGCCGGCGCGTTCGTCGCGGAGCCGGGCTTCAACCGCGGCATCGCCTGGCTGCAGGCTAACGGCTACGTGTACGACGTGCTCGTGTTCGAGCGCCAGTTGCCGGACGTGTGGGCGTTTTGTGCGCGGCACGACGCGCACTGGCTCGTGCTCGATCACGTCGGCAAGCCGGCACTCGCCGACTTCGAGCGCGACGACACGGCGTTCGCGCGCTGGCGCGCCGCGTTGCGCGAGCTGGGCGCGCTGCCGCATGTCGTGTGCAAGCTGTCGGGGCTCGTGACCGAGGCCGACTGGACGCGCGGGCTGCGCGGGAAGGACGTACGGCGTATCGAGCAGTGTCTCGACGCGGCGCTCGACGCGTACGGCCCGCAGCGGCTGATGTTCGGGTCGGACTGGCCCGTGTGCCTGCTGGCCGCGTCGTATGACGAAGTGGCGTCGATCATCGAGCGCTGGGCCGAATCGCGGCTGTCGGCGGCCGAGCGCAACGCGCTGTGGGGCGGCACTGCCGCGCGTTGCTACGCGGTGCCGGGCGCGGCGACGCGCGGCATATAGAATAGGCGCGAACGGTCTGTTCGATTCGTCAGACCGTCCGGAACGAAACCGCTCACCTGCATCAACGTATGTCCATCCAGCCGATTCAGAACCGCCGCCTCTACCAGCAGATCGCCGACAAGCTCAGTGCGATGATCGAGTCCGGCGATTTTCCGCCGGGCAGCTACCTGCCGCCCGAGCGCGAACTGGCCGAACAGTTCGGCGTGTCGCGCACCTCGGTGCGCGAGGCGCTCATCGCGCTCGAAGTGAGCGGGCTCGTGAGCGTGCGGGTCGGCGACGGCGTGAAGGTGCGCCATCCCGAAACGGCCGTCGCACCCGAGCCTACGCCCGTGCCTGCGGAGAAGGCCGCGCCGTTCACGATCGTCGAGATCGATCCCGAACTCGGCATCGCACTCGACCTCGACACCGAAATTCCGCCGTTTGCGTTGCTGCAGGCGCGCCGGCTGATCGAGCCTGAAGCGGCGTCGCTGGCCGCGAAGCAGGGCTCGGACGAGCAGATCGAAGCGATCCACGAGGCGTTCCTGCGCAACCAGGCGGACAACCTCAGTGGCTCGCTCACGCATCCGGGCGACCGGCTGTTTCACATCCGCATCGCGGAGGCGAGCGACAACGCCGCGTATGCGCTGATGATCAAGCAGCTGCTCGCGCACAAGTACGACCTGATGTTCCAGCGGCTGCAGTCGCTGTACATGCCGAACGACATGCCGCACCGGTCGGAGCTCGAACACCGCGCGATCCTCGATGCGATCCGCGCACGCGACCCGGACGCCGCGCGCCGCGCGATGGCCGAGCATCTCGACGAAGTGATCCGCATCTTCGGGCGCGCGCTCGACTGAGCGCGCTTCGAAGCGCGATCGGGTACCCGGTCAAAAGCGATCCGCGCGATACGGCGCCGGATCGGTGAACGGCGCTTCGCCCGTCATCATCTCGGCCAGCAGGCGGCCGGTGACGGGGCCGAGCGTCAGCCCATGATGGTTGTGCCCGAACGCGAACCACAGCCCGCGATGCGCGGGCGCGGGGCCGATTACCGGACGCATGTCGGGCGTGCACGGCCGGAAGCCGAGCCATGGTTGCGGGTCGAGCCGCTCGCCGAAACCGAACACGGGCCGCGCGACGCGTTCCGCGCGTTCGAGCTGGACGCCGGTGGGCGGCACGCCGCGCCGCGCGATTTCGACGCCGGTCGTCAGCCGCAGCCCGCGCTTCATCGGTGCGATCACATAACCGTATTCGCGATCGACGATTGGTGCCGACGGCACGCCGCGCGTGGAAGGCGCGTAGTGCATGTGATAGCCGCGCTTCTCGCGCAGCGGGATCGTGTAGCCGAACTTGCCGAACACCGTGTCGGACCACGGGCCGAGCGCGACGACCACGGCCGGCGCGGCGGCCATGCCGTCCTGCGTCCTGACCTGCCAGCCCGGCGACAGCGCGTCGAGGCTCGCGGCATCGCCCGTCAGCAGCGTGCCGCCGCCTTGCACGAAGAGTTGCGCGTACGCTTTGACGAGCGCGGACGGGTCGACGACGCTTTTCGGATCGAGCCAGTGCAGCGCGCCGCAGAAGCCGGGCGCGAGGCTCGGTTCGTGCGCGCGCAGCGCGGCGGCATCGAGCGGCGTGATGCCGAGCCCGTGGCGGCGCGCGGTGAGCCCGGCTTCGGTCACGCTGCGTTCGAACGCGGCCGGCGTGCGGAACGCTTCCAGCCAGCCGTTCGCGCGGATGAGCTCGCCGGCGCCGGCTCGCGCGATCAGCGCGTCGTGCTCGACGATGCAGCGCTCGATCAGCGGCAGCATGTCGCGCGATGCGGCCGCGTGACGCAGCGGCGCCGATTCCCACCAGAAACGTGCAAGCCAAGGCGCGAATGCGGGCAGCGACGCGCTGTGCCAGTAGAGATCGGTCGAGCGGTTCAGCGCATAGCGCATCAGCGTGAACGGGCTGCGCGGGAACGGATACGGTTCGACCGACGAGCGCTCGATCAGCCCCGCGTTGCCGAAGCTCGTGCCCTCGCCGGGCGCGCCGCGATCGACGAGGGCGACCTTGCGCCCGCGATCCTGCAGGTGGAGTGCCGCGGAGACGCCGACGATGCCTGCGCCGAGAACGATGACGTCGAAATCCATCAGTGGTGAGTGACGGTGAGCGGCGCGCGCCCGCGATGAGGCGTAAGCGCCCGGGTTGGAGAGCGTTCGAACTGCAAGCATACTCGCGGCGGCGTGGGGCACCAAGAGGACGCGCGGGGCCTGCGCATGGCAGGTGGCCCGATCGCAACGATTGGCGATTGACGCGACGACGCGGGCAGTAGAAGGCGCGTGCCGGCCACTTACCCGCTCCGCATGGCCCATGATCACGATGAAAGCGACTGTCGCGTGTGTTGCCGCCCTGGTCGCATCGAATGCTGTTGCAAGCAAGTACGACAGCGACCGGGTCGAGATTTCCCGGGACGATGGCGTCGCCGTGAGCCTTTCGGCGTCATCGCTCGATCGCAAGGGTGACCGCGCCGACGTCCTGGTGAAGCTGGTTTACGACAGGCCCGCGTCAACGCTACGCCTGGGCTTTCCGACCGAGAAAGTCATATCGCAATGGTCGATCGATTGCGCAAGCCGTACCGCTGCGATCGGTCGATCGACCGGCTACGGCGTTCAGCCCGACGAGGTCAACTCGATCGATGGCCGGCCGGATAACTTTCGAACCTACAAGCCCCGTACCTTCGGATACGCGATCACGCAATTTGTTTGTGCAACTTCGCGACCGCGGGCAACGTGTGCGGTTCGATTTCGTCGTTGCCGGGCAACGCAGATTCGTGACTCGAATGCGGCACGACGCGCGGAGATCGACGCTTCGAAATCCGTTGAGGATCGTATGAAGTTTGCGCGGACCATGCGTCCATTCCACTGATCAATTTCCCGGCACCGACGTCGGCACCGGCTCGACACCGGAAGACACCTCCGCGCACAAGCGCCGATTCCGCATACGTTCTCGCGCTTCTCGCGGGTGTTTCCCACTGGTTGGCGGTGCGAATTTTTACCTAAGATGAAGCCATCATGCGCGTAATTCGGTGCCTGCACGCGCATGGAGGGAGGCGGGAGGCAGCGCCGGAGCGACGCCAGCGGATGTTGCCATCATGGATGCGAAAGTGTGCGCGCCGGCTGCCGGTCTCGCGACTGCAGCGACGCCAGCGGACGCGGCGGCAATCGCCGCGCGAACGGGGCCCGGCTGCTCGGGTCGAACCGCTCCGCTGCGCCACGCGCTGGCCGCAATCGTTTGCGTTCTGGGCGCTGCACAGGTCGTGCTCGCCGGGGCTTCCATCGAGGCTGTCGATCCGGTCGACATGGTGCGCACGGTTGCCGGCGCGAATCCTGCCCCCGCCGATTCCGAAGCTGCGTCACACGACACGGCCGTGCGTCAGGTCGTGCTGGGCATCATCAGCTTCACCCACTGGCCGACCACACCCGTTCGCCTGCATCTGTGCGTCACGGGCCGGCCCGACTACGCGCGCGGCCTGACCGACACGCTGCAGGCCGGCTCGACGCTGCTCGACGTGCAGCGTGTGCGCTTCGACGATGCCGCGCTCGGCATCGCCTGCGACATCGTCTATCTCGGCAACCTGAGTGCAGACGAGAGAGCCCGCGTGAGAAGCGCGGTGGCTGGCCATCCGGTGCTGACGATTTCGGAACACGATCCGTCCTGCACCGCAGGCGGCATGTTTTGCCTCAACGTCGACGGCGAACGCGTGTCGTTCGACATCAATCTCGACGCGGTCGCACGCAGCGGCGTGCGCGTGCATCCGAACGTGCTCAACCTCGCGCGGCGGCCGGGGGCACCATGACACGACCCACCCCTCCGGTCTCGCTGTCGCGCGTGCCGCGCCCGACGCTGCAAAGCGTGCTGCGTCGCGCGCACCTGCGCCTCGCATTCGTCGCCGTCACGATGGCCGCCGTGTCGTTGATCGTGGTGGCCGTGATCGCATTGCGAGCGTATGCCGGCAACAACCTGAACCTGCTGGCCCGCTCGCTCGGTTATACGGTGGAGGCCGCGCTCGTGTTCGGCGACCGCGTCGCGGCGGCCGAGGCGATCGGGCTGATCGCCGGCGACGAGGATGTCGCACAGGTGGTGGTCACCGATAGCAAGGACGAACCGTTCGCGACGTGGCAGTTGCCTGCCGGCAGCGGGATCGCGCGGCTCGAGCGCGTCGTTGCCGACCTCGCGCTGCCGGGGCCCGTGACCGCGCCGGTGATGCACGACGGCATCATCGTCGGCCACGTGGTCGTGCGCGGCCGCGGCCATCAGTTCTTCGGATTCCTGCTGGGTGGCGTGGGCGGCATTCTCGGTTGCCTGGCCGTCAGCGTGATCGGTGCGTACATCAGCTCGAAGCGCCTGCTGCGCAGCATCGTTTCGCCGCTGCGCGCGCTGGCCGGCGTCGCCCACGCGGTGCGGCGCGAACGTGCGTTCGCGCAGCGCGTCGAGCCCGCGGCGATTGCCGAACTCAACCAGCTCGGCGACGACTTCAACGCGCTGCTCGACGAATTCGAGGACTGGCAGAACACGCTGCGCGACGAGAACGCGTCGCTCGAACACAAGGCGACGCACGACGCGCTCACGGGGCTGCCCAACCGCGTGCAGTTCGAGTCGCGCCTCGCGCTCGCCCTCGGCGAGGCCCGCGTGACCGGGCAGCGGGCCGCGATCCTGTATCTCGACTGCGACCGCTTCAAGGAAATCAATGACTGCCTCGGCCACGAAGCCGGCGACGCGGTGCTGATCGGCATCGCGTCACGGCTGCGCACGCAGGTGCGCGAGGCCGACCTGGTCGCGCGCCTGGGCGGTGACGAATTCGCGGTCATGCTGCCGGCCGTGCGCGACGCGGATAGCGTATGTCGTATTGCGGACGAAATCCTGTCCGGCATGGCGCCGTCGATTGAGCTGTCCGACGGCCGCGTGGTGGCCACCATGATGAGTGCCGGCGTTGCGCTGTATCCCGATCACGCGTCGGATGCGAGCGGCTTGCTGCGGGCGGCGGATGCCGCGATGTACCGCGCCAAGCGCGCCCGGCCAGGCTCGTGGCAACTGGCGGAAGGAGTCGCGGGGGCGGCTTGAGTTTCATCGTTTCACGCTGCGGGCGAGGCCGCGGCAGTCGCTTGAAAAAGCGCTCGCGATGCGGGTGCAATCGAAGGGGTCAATGATGGACAACACGTTTCCGGTTGGGCTTGGGCGCTTGTGCGTCGGCAGCGCGCTGCTTTTGTGCATGCTGCTGGGAGGCTGCAAGACGCCGCCGCCGCTTCATCGTGGATTGACGCAGACGCAGGTCACGGCACTCAAGTCGGCCGGTTTCCAGGAAACCCAGCAGGGTTTCGAGTTCGGCTCGACCGGGCCGATCCTGTTCGATTTCGATCGCTACAACCTCAAGCCCGATGTGCGGCGGATCGTCGAAAGGATCGGTCGCACGCTCCACTCGGCGGGGATCAACGGCGTGCGGGTCTATGGATATTCAGACCAGGAAGGCGTGGACGAGTATGACGTCGAGTTGTCCAGGCGGCGGGCGGAGGTCGTCGCACTTGAACTGGTCGACGTGGGGCTCGACGCAAAGCGCATCGCGATCGTCGGGAAAGGGAAGCGCGATCCGGTCGGGGACAACAAGACGCCGGGAGGAAGGGCGCAGAATCGGCGGGCGGCGATCGTGGTCTCGCCGCGGTGACCGATATGAAAGGCATTTGAAAGTATCGTGCGTCATGCGATCGAACGCGATGCTCGATCGAGCATCGCGGCACAGCAGCGCCAGCCAGCGCGCGTTTCCTTCACGAGCGTTCGCACTATTTCATCGTGACTGGGGGCGATGCCTCGCCCCGTACGGATCTGTCACACGTTTCATGCAGATTGTGTCGTGTTCCGCGCGTGCTGGCGCGGTGCTTCGGCATGGTGAAGCCGCGTCCGGGCGGCCCTGCCGCCGGCGGGTTTTCGGGCTATCGGGGGCCTGAATGGAAACGTTTGCGGATGTCTTTCACGCGTCCGGATTTTGTCCTACATTATCGGGGCTTCGGGCCGGTCAGCCGGCACCAGGAACCTGAGAACACAAGAAGGAACAAGCATGAGTTTCGCTCCGAACGGGGGTATTCCCACTGGAATGGGCGGTAGTGCGCTCGGCTCGTTGAGCGCGCTCGGCGGTCTCGCCGGCCCGGTTGCATCGAGTGTCGCCGGCAGCCTCGGGCCGCTCGCGGGCCTGGCCGGGCACGTCGACACCGTCCAGCGCGCGATGCAGCTCGCGCAGACAGGCTTCTCGCTGATGGACAAGACGCCCGGCGCGATCGCCGAGGCGATCAACGGCGCCGCCAACCCCGCCCGCCTGACCCAGCTCAACCGCTACGTGACGCTCGATACGCCGCTCGGCCCGGACGTGCTGCTGGTCAGCGCTGCCGTCGTCGACGAGCACGTCAATCGGTTGCCGGAGATTCATCTCGACCTGCTGTCGCATCGTCACGACCTGCGCCCCGAGGACCTGATCGGCCAGCAGGTCAAGATCCGGTTCGACCAGCAGGCGCGCCTGTCGACGCTCGAACGCGTCGTCGCATCGGGCGCCGCCGACAACGATCGTTACTTCGACGGCTATGTCGCGTCGTTCGACCGCGCCGGCAACCCCGGCAACGTCACGCAATATCACCTGACGGCAGTGCCGTGGTTCTGGTTCCTGACGCGCTCGACCGACTGCAGGATCTTCCAGAACAAGAGCGCGCAGGACATCCTCACCGAGATCTTCCAGGAGCACGGCTTCTCCGACTTCGTGTTCGATATCCGCACGGCCCAGAAGCCGCTCGAGTACGTCGTGATGTACCAGGAGAGCTACTACAACTTCTGCGCGCGGCTGATGGAGCAGGAGGGGCTGGTCTGGACGCACCGCTACGAGAAGGACAAGCACATCCTGGTGATTGGCGATTCGAACCTGCTGTTCCGTCCGATCGACGGGCTGGCGACGGTGCCGTTCGCGGCTACCGAGGCGAGCGAGGACAGCGGCATCGACCAGTTGCACGAAGGCCGGCGCTTTGGCGTCGGCAAGGTCACGTTCCGCGACTTCAACCACCAGAACCCGTCGTCGCCGCTGATGCTGGTGGAGGCCGGGCCGCAGAACCTCAAGCATGCGCGGCTCGACGCGACCGAGCGGTTCGAGCACCAGTCGCTGTACGACCACGGCGACGACGGCAACCGCTACGCGCGTTTCGCGATGGAGGCCGAGGAGGCGCACGCCCACCGCTATACCGGCGGCGGCTACGCGTGGCGCATGACGACGGCCGGTGCCGTGGCTGTCGCGAATCACCCCGTCCTCGAGAACAACCAGGAATACGTGATCCTGCACGTGCGTCACGAGGCAGTGAACGACTACACGCAGCACAGTGCGAAGCTGCCGTACCGCAACAGCTTCGCGCTGCTGCCGAAGAAGATTCCGTACCGTGCGCCGCGCGGCACGCCGAAGCCGGTGATTCACGGCACGCAGTCGGCGATCGTCGTCGGGCCGAAGGGCGAGGAAATCTACACGAACGGGAGCGCCGTGAAGGTGCATTTCCCGTGGGACCGGCGCGGCAAGAAGGATGGCTCCGATTCGATGTGGGTGCGTGTATCGCAACCATGGGCGGGCGACGGCTGGGGCGCGGCCGCGATTCCGCGGATCAAGCAGGAAGTGCTGGTTGCGTTCAACCAGGGTGACCCGGATAACCCGGTGATCGTCGGCCGCGTGTTCAACGGCGAACAGGGCAACCCGTACCACGGTGCGGCCGGCCAGACGATGGGGATCAAGAGCCAGACGCACAAGGGGCAGGGGTCGAACGAGATCCGCATGACCGACACGAACGGCATGCAGGAATTCTTCATGCACGCGCAGAAGGACATGAACACCGTCGTCGAGAACAACGAGACGCACAAGGTGCTGGGGCCGCTGCGCACCGTGCTGGTGGCGACGGGGAGCGAAGAGAAGCAGATTCCGCAGGGCAACCTGACCGAGACGATCGCCCAGAAGCGCAGTACGACCGCGACCACCGTCGAGGTGACGACGCCGGCCAAGGATGGCGGCGGCGGCACGCAGGTTCACATGGCCGAGCGCGGCATCCTGCTGAAGGTGATGGACAGCTCGATCTCGCTCGCGCCGGAAGGCATCCGCCTCGAGCACAAGGGCTCCGTGATCCTGATGACCGACGACGGCGTGATGATCAACGGCACGCGTATCGACCTCAACAAATAACTCGAACGAAACCAGCCATGCACTACGCAATCCACGAAGGCACCTTCGAACTGCCGGACGCGGCGCTCGATCGGACCGTCAACATCCTGATGATGAACGCCGGCCCCGGCGGCCTCAATCTCGTGATCGCCCGCGGGCGGTTGCGCGACGGGGAGAACCTCGACGCGTTCGTCGCGCGCGAATGGGAAGTCGCGTCGCGCGATGCCAGGATGCTGACCGAGAAGGCGCGGCGGCCGGTGACGGTCGGCTCCCGTGCGGGCGTTCAGATCGATTCCACGCTCGAGCGGGATGGCCGGCTCTGGCATCAGGTGCAGACGATGTTTCCGTCGGATGACGCAGGCCGCGTGCTGGTGATGACGTTGACCAGCGCGGCGCCGCTGACCGAAGAACAGCAGGCGATCGCCGAACGCATGCTCGCCAGTTTCCAGCCGCGCGCGGCGCGGCCGTCCCTGCTCGGGCCGGGTGACGCGTCGTGAGTGCGGAGAACTTCGCGGCCGCTCGCTTCGAAGATCCGATCCAGCACACGACGTTGATGGGGGAGCTTGTCGGCACGGTCGGGTCCGTGGTCGGCGGCGCCATCGTCGGTGCATTGGTGGCAGAGGCGATGGAGGGGCTGATATTCGCCGGCCTCGCTGCGCTTGAAATCGGCACGGCGGGGTTGGCGACGCCGCTCGTGATCGCGATCGGCGTGGGCGTGGCGGTCGGCTCGGGCGCGTTGATGGAAGCGAGCGGCATGAACGACGCCATCGACGAGGGCGCGAAGTCGCTCGCCAATTCGATCGTGCCGCCCGTGATCAAAGGCAAGATCGCAAGCGGGTCGGGGAACGTCTACGTCAACAACAAGCCGGCCTCACGGGCGGCGAAGCCGGGCGATCTCGATACCGTTGCGTGTACCGATCATCCCGGGCCGCAGATGATCGCCGACGGGTCGGGCAGCGTTTATATCAACGATCAACCGGCCGCGCGGGTCGGCGACAAGACGACCTGCGACGGGACGATTGCCGAAGGCTCGGACAACGTCTTCATCGGTGGCGGCACGCAGCGGGTACGGGATGTGAAGTCGGCCACGCGGCTCGGGTGGCTGGGGGCGGCGCTCGGTATCGCGCTCGCGGTGTGCGGCCGCGGGAAGATGAGTTGGGGCGACTTTCTGAAGAGCAAGGCGCCGTGTATCGCGATGAATTTCGCGGCGGGTGCGTTCGGAACCTGGCTGGGCAGTCTGGCGAGGCCCTCGGCGGGGCATCCGGTCAACGTCATTACCGGCAGCAAGGTGCTCGATGGCACGGACGATACCGACTTCGTGCTGCCCGGGCCGCTGCCGATCGTCTGGCAGCGTTTCTATAGCAGCCTCGATGATCGTGCCGACAGCCTGTTCGGGACGGGGTGGAGCGTGCCGATCAGCGTCGAGTTGCGGCTCGCGCGTGAACATGGCGAGGTTGCGTCGATCACGTACTGGGACGAGCAGGGGCGCGATATCGTGTTCCCGGCCGTGCCGCCGGGTGAGAGCCATTTCAGCGTTCCGGAAGGCATTTACCTGATCTGCACCGAGGGTGGCCACTATGTGGTCGAGACGGTCGACGGTATGTATCGCGATTTCGGCCGTGCTCGTACCGACGCGGATAGTGAAGCGCTCAAGCTCTGGCGTCTCGAGGATCGCAACGGTAACTGGATCGAGGTCGAGCGAGAAGCGCATGACGAGGTCGTGCGGCCCGTAAGGTTGCACGATAGCGCCGGTCGCTTGCTGACCCTGTCGTACGACAAGTTGCATCCGCAACGTATTGGCGCGATCGAACTGACCCGTGGTGTCGATGGCGAACAACCCGACACGCTGGTTCGGTACGCGTACAGCAACGCCGGCGAACTGGTGGCCGTTACCGATCGTAGCGGTCATATCGGGCGACGCTTCGCATACGAGCACGGGCTGATGGTCCAGCACACGCTGCGTGGCGGCCTGCAGTGTTTCTATGCGTGGCAGGGTGTCGGTCGCGATGCGCGTGTCGTGCGCCATTGGACCGACGACGGCGAAGCGTACACGTTCGACGCGGATCTCGCGCAGCGTGCGGTGACGATTACCGACCAGATCGGTCGCGTGACGCGCTGGACGTGGAACGAGGATCAGCAGCCGACGAGCCATACGGATGCCGAAGGCCATGTGTGGCGGTTAGAGTGGAACGCGAAGCGGCAGTTGGTCAGCACGACCGATCCGGCCGGGAACACGACGCGCTTCGAATATGACGAGCGCGGGCGTCAGACGCAGCGCATCGATGCGCTTGGGCAGGTCGAGCGGACCGAGTGGAACGGGTACTACGACCTGCCCGTAGCGGAAACCGATCCGGCGAATTCGCGCTGGATTTACCGCTACGACGATCGCGGCAATCTGACGATGACGCGCGATCCGGCGGGTTTTGCGACCGAGTATCACCGGGACGAGCGTGGGCTCGTGCATACGATTCGCGATGCGCGGGGTGGGTACAAGTTCCTCGAGTGGAATGGTCGTGCGCAGTTGACGTCGTATACCGATTGTTCCGGCAAGGTTACGCGATTTGCGTATGACGCACGTGGTGCGCTAGCGCGTGTGACCGATGCGGCCGGGCAGTCGACCGTGTACGAAACGGATGCGATGGGGCGGGTCACGGGGATCGGGACGGCCGATGGTGCTCGTCAGACGTTCCGGTATGACGTGGCTGGGCGTCTCGTCGAGGTCGTCGATGCGAATCAGCGCAGCACGCGGTATGAGATCAATCCGCGCGGGCTGCTGCTTTCGCGTACCGATGCGGCTCATCGCGTCGTGCGATTCGGGTACGACGATGCGTTCCGGCTTGCGAGCCTGACCAACGAAAACCGCGAGTCGTATCGCTTCCAGTATGACCGTCGCGATTTGGTGGCTGCGCAGATCGGGCTCGATGGCCACAAGCGCACGTACGAATACGACGTGTGCGGCCAGGGCACGGTCGTGCGGGATGGAAAGATCGAGACGCGATACGAGCGCGATGCAATCGGGCGACTGAAGGCGAAGCAAGCCCCGCATGAGCGATGTGAGTATCTGTACGACAAGGCGAGCCGAATCGCGTCGGCCGAGTTGTACACGCTGACCGCTCGTGGTCCTTTGCTGAAGAATCGGGTCAGCCTGAAGTACGGGGCGCGTGGTGAGGTGCTCGAGGAATACACGCCGACGGGCTGGCTTGCGCATACCTACGATGAGCTTGGCAACCGCGTCAGCACCACGATTTCAGGTGAGCGCACGATCGACTGGCTGCATTACGGTTCGGGCCATGTGCACCAGATTTGCGTTGATGGTGTTGCAGTTGCGGACATCGAGCGCGATGATCTGCATCGGGAAGTCCTGCGGACGCAAGGCAAGCTGACGAGTCATTTCGGGTATGACGCGGTGGGCCGTCGTGCTCGGCACGTTGCGCAGCGAGGCAGGGCGGCGGACGAGTTGCTTGCGAAGCAGTGGCAATACGACGCTGTGGGAGACGTGATCCAGAAGCGGGATCTGCGCTATGGCACAACGAGCTACCGATATGACCCGACGGGGCGCATTGAACAGGCTGCCGGGCCGGGATTGCCGTCGGAAGTGTTTCGCTGGGACGCGGCGGCGAACCTCGTGTCGAGCGATCACCCGGGAGGCTTCGTTGAGCACAACCGGCTCAAGATGTTCGAGGACAAGCGCTTCGAATACGACGTCTATGGGCGGCTGGTTCGCAAGTTGAGCGGGCATGGGCCGGCCAAAGAGCTGGTACTTGAATACGACGATTGGAACCAGCTGAAGACCGTCGTGACGAAGGACCGGCTGGGTGTCGGGACGACGCATTTCGAATACGACGCGTTCGGTCGGCGGATTCGGAAGCTCAATGGGGGGTATGCGAGTACGGATTTCCTGTGGGACGGCATGCGGCTAGTGCAGGAGACGTATCACGATCGTCAGGGCGAGGAAGAGCTGACGTACTTGTATGAGTCGAATAGCTATGTGCCGCTGGCGCGGATCGACCAGGGTAAGGCGGCGGCTAACGACGCCAATGCACGGGATGCGGTCTACTATTTCCACAACGACGTGTCGGGGTTGCCGGAGGAACTGACTAACGCTGATGGCGAGTTGATCTGGCAGGCGCGGTACAAGGTGTGGGGCAACGCGGTACAGGAGGAGTGGATCGCGCGGGCTCCGCAGCAGTCGGTGCCGGAATGGGGCGAGGTGCAATTGGCTTCTGCAACGCCTGCCCACGTGCCGAGGCCGCAAAACTTGCGTTTCCAAGGGCAGTATTTGGATCGGGAAACCGGCCTGCACTACAACACTTTCCGGTTCTATGATCCGGACGTCGGACGTTTCGTTAATCCGGATCCGATTGGCCTCGCCGGTGGCATGAATCTGTATCAATATGCACCGAATTCCATCGGATGGATTGATCCGTGGGGATGGGCTAGCACGAATGACCCGGGCGTATATGACGTCTATTCGGAGGCGAGGTTGCCACGAGAGATGTACCGAATGAGCGACGGAAAGCACTTTCAAGAGGCCAATAGGCAACTGTATTACCAAATGAAGAATGACCCGCAGCTCAAGGCAACTCTTGAGAGTAAGTACCCAAGTATCTATGAGGAAGTCTCCCCTGGAAAACGGGGTGCGTTTCCGCGGGAAGCTCCCACGGGCACGTCATGGCACCATCACGAACGAGTAGGAGGCCTGCTGCAACTTGTTGACGCAGCAGATCACAATTCAAGACACCTTGACTATCACCCGAAGGGATACGGCGGTCGAAAAACGTGGGGTGGTGGTAGTGGTTGTAGATGATCCAATGAGGGAAATTATGAAAACTTACAATTCTTTAATTGAGCTGCTTGAAAATATCCCGTCTTTGCCAGGAAAAGACTGGATTTATGCCAACTTGGATTCGTGGAAAAGTAATCCGGAGGAGTCTAAATTCTTTTACATTCCGTGGGATTACATCCAGGATCTGGAAGATGATGAAATCTATCTGGATGATGAGGATATGGAGATGCCTAAGTCGGTTGAGGAGTATGACTTGAGGTGCTGGATGTTGGTGAATCAGTTGAATTACATTTTAAAAAATAAGATTGCCAAGGGGGAGGGCGTAAAGTGGTTTGTTGATGAGGTAAATTATTATCGTGAAAATGACGAATTTAGAACTTGATTTTTAGATGTATTGATTTTTTTCGTAAAATTTTATTCTATTATTCAGTTCGAATGGATGCGTGTAACTCGCACGTATCGCGCGGTGTATGCTGGTGTGTGGGCCGCTTTTTACGATTTTTATAACAACGTTAAAGGGTTGTCGGGAGAACTGGTCGACGCGGCCGGCGAATTGGTCTGGCTGGCCCGCGGCATCGTTTTTGGGGCAACGCGGCACCGAAGAATTAAATCGCTTAGACCCTGCGGCGATTGGTACGAGAACGGGGCGAGGTGTAATTTACTTCTGACGCCTCTGTCCAGGTGCCTCGCCGTAAAACTTGCGCTTCCAAGGACGATAACCGGCTGAAGATTTTCGAGAGCAAGCGCTTGCGGCGTGACTCATCCATCCAGGCTTGGCCTGGTCAACGGTGAGTGCGCGAACACGGACTTCATGCGAAGTGGTGAGAGCTCTAGGTGAGGAGGTATATGCTGTCAAGTGAGATTATTTCCTTTTGTCGTGATAGAAAATGGTGGTTCGACGATGTCGAGCCGACATATCGAGACGCCATCTTGAGATTGGGGGTTGATATATCATCGGATTTTTCAAAATTTTACTTGCACGCAGAAGACGGTCCCACATTTACTTAAAAAAAATGGCGAGATATATCAGATGTGTTGGTTTTTGAATAACTCGGACTACGATGGCAGATTGACGGCCGCGCGTGGAATTCTTGGGATTCCGGAGCCAAACATTCCGTTGGATCCATTCGCTGGTGGGCAAGGGTATTTCTACAACAAGGAAACTGGCGAGGTTTTCGATATTGAGTTGGGGGAATGCCTTGGGGAAATTTCTGTGCGGTGATCTCCAGCCTAAGTGGCGTAGCTTCAACGAGTTCATCGAGTGGTTTTTTGGTGTGTAAGTGTGGCACTGTTCGACGCGGTGATAATAAGCTTCCGCTGAGATAGGGCGGCCACCGCCGACCACCCGAACCCCTCACCAGCCGATATTGCAAGACGACCGCCACGTTCCCGCACCACCGGTAGCCTTGCACTTCGTCCCCGCGCCGTTGTCATAGAACGTCCGCGTTTCCGGTTGCGGCACCGAAGGATCGAACGGATTCGGCGCGCCATGCGGACCGCGCGGGGCATCGTACGGGCGCTGCGGTACATACGAACCACCGCCGCCAGCTAGTCGCGAGCCATTGGCCCGCAGGTATTCATTCCAGTTCTCCGCGCGCTGTTCATAGCCACGCACCGCGCGACCAAAACTATCGTTCCCACCCGCACCAAGCGCAACGCGATTCGCGGGCAACCCGAAATCGGGCTCATGCTTGGCCGAATGCGGCGGTACCACGAGCGCGTCGCCCGTCACCCGCAGCGGACGCATATCCGGCGTGTCAAACGGCGTGCGTTCCACCGGCGCAGCGTACTTCGCCTGGCGACGACTCATCCGCGCTGCATGCCCGTCATCCCGAGCAGCAGCCCTGCGCTCTGACCGAAACACATTGGCACCCACCGACCGATCGGTCAGCGAATCGCGCCCGGAAGCATTGGCGGCAGAAACAGAAAGCGCACACGCAATCGCGGCGGTGGCGGAAGAAAAGCGGGGGAGGTGATTCATCAGCGTTCCGAAGCAGGTGATATGCAATGAGAAAAAAACGGCAGATCACTGGCTGGCGGCTGGGCGACGGACGGGCGTCGAAGCGGCCCTGAAGCGGCTGCGAGGCGCTGCGTGCGCGACTCACAGGAAGGCTGGCTGGATTGCAGAAGCGAATTCGTATTATTTCATAAAAATAACAATTAGCTTCCAGATGTTTAGTTTTGTTTGTAAACAGTAGGATTGACCGCCCCGACCGACCGCCCCCAGTTGGTGCCAACCCAAACAATCATCAGTCGATTGATTTTCGGCGATCTGACCCTTGGAAACGCGAAAACTCGCCGCATGAAATCCGGGATCGCCGAGAGCCAAGCGTAGCAAGGCATAAACCCAATCCGCCCCACCCCATAGCAACCCAATTGCACCCCAGACAAACGTTCTCGCCCCTCACGCGGTTGCGCCCCCATCGCCACCACCTCCCCCAAAACCCTCCGTGTTTTCCCTCAGTCGACCGGCATTTTTGACAGACGATTTAAAAACGCCCATATAATTTCGACTGCCTTGCCAATGGCTGTCGGTCCATCCCTCCGAACAAGCGATCTGGCAAGCGGGGCAGGCGAAACGCTTGCGCAATGCAAGACGCATCACGATGTCTTTCCGAACCAGACGTCCCCCTCGGGGACTGCAAGAGCCGGGCCCCGCTACGCAACATTCCGCTGGAGTTCCGTCTTCTATGTGTCTCGGGCGTGTCCCATGTCCTCGCCCCGGGTGCTGTTCGATTGCGCAAGTCATGCCGCCTTTGCCCGTATGACTAAACAACATCGAGGAGCTCCCAGATGACGCTGTCCCGTCTTACGTCCATTTCCGCCGCCGCCGTGCTGTTCGCCGCCGGCGCCGCCGCCGCGCAAGCGGAAACCGTGAAGATCGCCATCGCTGGTCCGATGAGCGGTTCGGTCGCCCAATACGGCGACATGGTGAAGGCCGGCGCGCTGACCGCGATCGAGCAGGTCAACGCCGCAGGCGGTGCGGGCGGCAACAAGTTTGAAGTCGTGATGATGGACGACGCATGCGAACCGAAGCAGGCCGTCGCCGTCGCCAACAAGATCGTCAGCCAGAAGATCAAGTACGTGATCGGCCACGTGTGCTCGGGTTCGACGATTCCCGCGTCGGACATCTACGAGAACGAAGGCATCGTGATGGTCACGCCGTCGGCCACCGCGCCGCAGCTGACGGAAGGCAAGAAGCGCCACTTCATCTTCCGCACGATCGGCCGTGACGACCAGCAAGGGCCGGCCGCCGCGCACTACATCATCAACAACGTGAAGCCGAAGAAGGTCGCGGTCCTGCACGACAAGCAGTCGTACGGCCAGGGCATCGCCTCGTCGGTGAAGAAGGACCTCGAAGCCGCGAAAATCCCGGTCGTCCTGTTCGAAGGCATCAACGCCGGCGATTCGGACTACTCGGCGATCATCACGAAGCTGAAATCGCAAGGCGTCGACTTCGTCTACTTCGGCGGCTACCACCCGGAAATGGGCCTGCTGATGCGCCAGGCGCGCGAGCAGGGCGTGAAGGCCACGTTCATGGGGCCTGAAGGCGTGGGCAACAAGGACGTGACGGCGATCGCCGGCCCGGCGTCGGAAGGCATGCTCGTCACGCTGCCGGCCGACTTCTCGGCCGATCCGGCCAACGCGGGCCTCGTGAAGGCATTCGCGGACAAGAAGCGCGACCCGAACGGCCCGTTCCAGATGCCGGCGTACGCAGCGGTGAAGATCATCGCCGACTCGATCGCCGGAGCGAAGACGACCGACCCGACCAAGGTCGCCGCGTACATGCACAAGACGACGTTCGACACGCCGATCGGCAAGGTCGCGTATGACGCGCAGGGCGACCTGAAGGCGTTCAAGTTCGTCGTCTACACGTGGCACAAGGACGCGACGAAGACCGCCGCCAAGTAAGACGGAGTACCCGCCCGCGCACCCGCCCTGTCCGAGACCCGGACGGGGCGGGTGCGTATTGGCTGCGCATCGGCCCAGTGCGCAGCCAAGGAGCGGCCCCGAGACGACACCGTGCGTTGCGCGCGGCCACGCCGTGATCCGGCGACGGCATGCGACACAACGCCAACGGGAGCTTCCCGCACATGACTGACTTCTTTCCTCAATTCGCCCAGCAGCTGGTCAACGGCCTGACGCTGGGTGCGATCTATGCGTTGATCGCCATCGGCTATTCGATGGTCTACGGCATCATCGGCATGATCAACTTCGCCCACGGCGAGATCTACATGATCGGCGCCTACGTGGGCCTCGTGACCCTCACCGCAATCGGCATCTCGGCCGGCTATCCGCTGCCGCTCGTGCTCGGCGCCGCCCTGATCGTGTCGGTGATCGTCACCGGCCTGTACGGTTTCGCGGTCGAGCGCGTCGCGTATCGGCCGCTGCGCGGCGGCCCGCGCCTCGTGCCGCTGATCTCCGCGATCGGCATGTCGATCTTCCTGCAGAACTACGTGCAGATCGGCCAGGGCGCGCGCGACGTGTCCGTGCCCGTGCTGATCTCCGGCGCGTTCGACATCCATCTCGGTGGCGACTTCGACGTGACCGTCCCGTATTCGCGCCTGATGATCGTCTGCGTGACGCTCGTGCTGATGATCGCGCTTACGCTGTTCATCTCGCATTCGCGGATGGGCCGTGCGTGCCGCGCATGCGCCGAGGACATGAAGATGGCGAACCTGCTCGGCATCGACACGAACCGCGTGATCTCGTTCACGTTCGTGCTCGGCGCGATGCTGGCCGCCGTCGGCGGCGTGCTGATCGGGTTGACGATCGGCAAGCTGAACCCGTATATCGGCTTCGTCGCGGGCATCAAGGCGTTTACCGCCGCGGTGCTCGGCGGGATCGGCAGCATCCCGGGCGCGATGCTCGGCGGCGTGCTGCTCGGCCTCGCTGAAACCTTCGCCGCAGGCTACATGCCGGCCGAGTACAAGGACGTCGTGGCGTTCGGCCTGCTCGTGCTGATCCTGCTCTTCCGCCCGACCGGCCTGCTCGGCAAGTCGGACATCGAAAAGGTTTGAGGGAGACGCAGATGAGTCAAGTCATTTCCGTTCGCCGCCCGGCCGCCGACGCTTCGATCGGCCAGGCGCTGAAAAATGCCGTGGCCGCCGCGTTCCTGACGGCGATCCTCACGATTCCGGTGCTCGGGCTGCAGCTGAGGCTCGAAGGCTACCAGGTGGTGCTCACGCCGCACTGGCGGCCGGTGTGGATCGCGGTCGCGGGCGTGTTCCTGTTCCAGCTGTTGAAGCCGCGGCTCGTGCGCGCGAAATCGTCGGTGAAGCTGCCGGCCATGCCCGCGATGGGCGCGCAGCAGCAGCGCGTGATCGTCTGGGTGCTGCTCGCGGTCGGGCTCGTGTGGCCGTTCTTCGGCTCGCGCGGTGCAGTGGACGTCGCGACGCTCGCGCTGATCTACGTGATCCTCGGCCTCGGGCTGAACATCGTGGTCGGTTTTGCGGGGCTGCTGGATCTCGGCTATGTCGGGTTCTACGCGGTCGGCGGCTATACGTACGCGATGCTGAACCAGTACTTCGGGCTGTCGTTCTGGGAATGCCTGCCGCTCGCCGCGATCGCGGCCGCGACGTTCGGATTCCTGCTCGGCTTCCCGGTGCTGCGCCTGCGCGGTGACTATCTCGCGATCGTCACGCTCGGCTTCGGCGAAATCATCCGCCTGCTCGCGAACAACCTGACGAGCCTCACGGGCGGCCCGGACGGCATCTCGGGCATCCCGAAGCCGACCGTGTTCGGCTACGAGATGGCGCGCAGCGCGAGCGTCGAAGGCGCGAAAACCTTCCATGAACTGATCGGGCTGGAATACAGCGGCGACCACGTGGTGATCTTCCTGTACCTGCTCGCGCTCGTGCTGGTCGGCTTCACGCTGTTCGTGACGAGCCGCCTGATCCGCATGCCGATGGGCCGTGCGTGGGAAGCGCTGCGCGACGACGAGATCGCGTGCCGTTCGCTGGGCCTGAATCCGACGCGCATCAAGCTGTCGGCGTTCACGCTCGGCGCGGCGTTCGCGGGTATCGGCGGCGCGTTCTTCGCGGCACGCCAGGGCCTCGTGAATCCTGAATCGTTCACCTTCATCGAATCGGCGCTGATCCTCGCGATCGTCGTGCTCGGCGGGATGGGTTCGCAGCTCGGCGTGATTCTCGCGGCGATCCTGCTGACCGTGCTGCCGGAAGTCGCGCGCGGCTTCGCCGAGTACCGGATGCTGATCTTCGGTCTCGTGATGGTGTTGATGATGATGTGGCGTCCGCAGGGCCTGCTGCCCGCGAGCCGTCCCCACGTGGAGCTGCCCCAATGAGCGCGAATACGGAACTGTTGAAGGTCGCCGGGCTGCAGATGCGCTTCGGCGGGTTGCTCGCGGTGGACGGGATCGATTTCGACGTGCGTCGCGATGAAGTGTTCGCGATCATCGGGCCGAACGGCGCGGGCAAGACCACGGTGTTCAACTGCGTCGGCGGCTTCTACAAGCCGACCGGCGGCGACGTCGTGCTCGACGGTCACGCGATTGGCGGGCTGCCGAGCCACAAGATCGCGTTGAAGGGCCTCGTGCGCACGTTCCAGAACATCCGCCTGTTCAAGTCGCTGACCGTCGTCGAGAACCTGCTCGTCGCGCAGCACCGCAAGGTGAAGGCGGGGCTGTTGCCCGGCCTGTTCTCGACCCCCGCGTATCGCCGTGCCGAGAAGGAAGCGCTCGAACGCGCGGCTGTGTGGCTCGACCGGATGGGGCTGACGTCGGTCGCCAACCGGCCGGCGGGCACGCTGTCGTACGGGCACCAGCGGCGTCTGGAGATCGCGCGCTGCATGATCACCGAGCCGCGCTTGCTGATGCTCGACGAGCCGGCAGCCGGCCTCAACCCGCAGGAGAAGATCGAGCTGCAGCACCTGATCGACAGGCTGCGCCGCGAGTTCGGCGTATCGGTGCTGCTGATCGAACACGACATGAGCCTCGTGATGGGCGTGTCCGACCGCATCCTCGTGATGGAGCACGGCCGTCCGATCGTGATCGGCACGCCGGAAGCGGTCCGCAACGACCCGCGCGTGATCAAGGCGTATCTGGGGGAAGAGTGATGCTGAAGCTGGAACAGGTCCATACGCACTATGGCGCGGTCGAGGCGCTCGCGGGCGTGTCGATCGAGGTGAACAAGGGCGAGATCGTCACGCTGATCGGCAGCAACGGCGCCGGCAAGACGACGCTGATGATGACCGTGTGCGGCACGCCGCGCGCGTCGTCGGGCCGCGTGCTGTTCGAGGGCAAGGACATCACCGCGATGTCGACGCACCAGATCATGCGGCAGGGGATGGCGATCTCGCCGGAAGGGCGGCGCGTGTTCCCGAGCCTGACGGTGCTCGAGAACCTGAAGATGGGCGGCTTCTTCGCGAGCCGTCACGAGATCGACGACGGCATCGAGCACGTGTTCAAGCTGTTTCCGCGCCTGAAGGAGCGCGCGACGCAGCGGGCCGGCACGATGTCGGGCGGCGAACAGCAGATGCTGGCGATCGGCCGAGCGCTGATGAGCAAGCCGCGCCTGCTGCTGCTCGACGAACCGACGCTCGGCCTCGCGCCGCTCGTGATCGCGCAGATCTTCGACATCATCCGGACGATCCGCGACGAAGGCGTCACGGTGTTCCTCGTCGAGCAGAACGCGAACAAGGCGCTCGGTGTGGCCGATCGCGGCTACGTGCTCGAAACGGGGCGCGTGGTGCTCGCCGATACGGGCGCGAACCTGCTCGCGAACGATCGCATCAAGCAGGCCTACCTCGGCGGTTGATGCCGAACGCCGCCGGCCTGCAACGGGCCGGCGGCGCTTCCGCTTTTGCTTTCTCATGCAAGGCCGGTTCCCGGCCTTGTCTTCATCCGATCCTGAACGTGCTTTTCAGTACGTCGCGCAGATGCAGCGCGGCGCGATTGCTGTCGTCCGTCAGGATGGTGATCAGGTGCGGCGGGAGATCGGGCAGCACGATCCCGGCGACGTGGCTCGTCAGGTTGCCGGACACGCGATCGTGTTCGATGAGGCCGACCGCGAGGCCGTTCGCGATACACGCCTCGACCGCCGGCGAACTGGCGCTCTCGAGCAGCATCCGGTGCGGGATCTTCGCTTTCTTCAGCGCGTTCAGCGCGGTGTCGCGGTACGGACAGCCCTGCAATTGCACGGCGATCGGCAGCGGCGCATCGGGATTGAACTTGAAGGTTCGCGCGGCGACCCACACCGGATGGGTCTTGCTGAGCAGCTCGCCGTGCGGCGTCGCTTTCGGCACCACGGCGATCGTGATGTCCAGCTGGCCGCGCGAAAACAGCGACTGCAGCTCTTCGCTGGAGCGTGCTTCGACGGTCAGTTCGAGCAGCGGCCGATCGGCGGCGAAGCGCGGCAGGAATTCCGCCATGAAGTGCGCGGCGTACGAATCGGGGATGCCGAGCCGCAGCTTGCCGGTCAGCATCTGCGGCGACAGCGATTCGACGAGCCGGTCGTGGCTCAGCAGGAACTCGGTGGTGTCGCTCAGCAGCTTGTGGCCGTACTGCGTGAGTTCGACGGCCTGGTTGTTCCGCGTAAACAAGCGCTGCGCGACCATTTCCTCGAGCTTCTGAATCTGCGCCGTGACCGACGACGGGCTGCGATTCACATGCACGGCCGCATCCTTGAAGCGGCCGAGTTTCGCGACGGCGTGGAAGGTTCGCAGCAGGTCGACGTCCAGGGTGCGCGGCATGATTTGGTTTTTCCGAATCAGTGATTCAGGTAATGTCGATTGACGGAATTATTGGGCATCCCATATTCTCGGTCAACAGGCAGACAACGGCAGGTAGCCGGTCGCGCGTTGCACGTATCCGGGGAACGATTCATGTCGATCAATGATTTCGTTGTAGATGCATTGGTACGGGACAGGAAGTTGAAGGCCGAGTCGGTATGGACGGTCGAGAATCACGAAAAGTATTCGACGCTCAAGCGCAGCGACTCTGACGAGAGGAGAAAGGAAGCAGGGCGCGAGGTGTTTTCGCTGATGCGCAACCTGAACGAGCTGGGCGTGCGGAGCCCCGCGCTGTGCGCGGACCGCGACGGCAACGGTTCGTTACGCGAAGCGATCGGCAAGTTGAGCGAGCGGCTCGCGACGCTGTCGCGCGGCCGCGATGTGCATTACATCGAGCTCGGGCCGGAGCCGGTCAAGACGACCGAACTCGTGAAGGCCGTCAGCGGCAGCGGCGCGGACCATCTGCGCTATACGGCCGTCGACATCAACGAGTCGTCCGAAGACGCGATGCGGCACGCGATCATGCCGTTCCTGAAGACGCCCGGCTGTTTCAACTACATCGCCGACGATTACCGGAACGTGCAATGGAACCACATCGACGTGGGCCAGGACGTGACGTTCATCACGATGCTCGGCTTCCAGGAAGGTAACGAACTGCCCGTGACGATCGGCCGGCTCATCCGCAATCTCGGCGGCAAGTCGACCTACGTCGTCTCGGAGATGCAACTGCTGGTCGAGGGGCGTGAAGAGCCCATCTACAACTTCTACCAGAACGAGAACATGGTGCGGTTTTCCGAAGTCGTCAGCCGGCAGCAGGGCTTCGAGCCGCTCGGCAAGCACCATGTGTCGATCGTCCGGCTCAACCTGCTCGGCGACCAGTTTCACGTGGCGGTCACGCTGCAACCCGTTTCGAAAGCCGGGGCCGACGGGCATCTGATCACCAACGTCTGCCTGAAGTACACGCCGGAGCAATTCCGTCACGTGCGCCACAGCCACGCCAATTGCCGCGTGATCGACGAACTGCACAGCGGCGACGGCAGCGTCGTGTACCAGATCGCCCAGTTCAAGGGTTGAATGCCGCAACCACGACAGCGAGGCACGCGATGAACAAGGGAAATGCATTGCCGGTGTTTGCGCGAGGGTTCGATCGGGTGAGGCTTGCGCTGCAGACGTCGCTGTCCGGCAGCGCGAATGTCGACGGCACGCTGGATGCCGCGACGGAGCCGATGCGCTGGAGCAGCGCGTGCCTGCGCGACGGCTATGAAGTGCGATACCGGCGCAATCTCGACGCCCTCGGCTATCGCGGTATGCCGATGCGCGGCACGCGCTCGGATGCGCTCAACGCGGTGTGCCATCTTCGCGGGCTGTTTTCCGACGAAGCGGTTGCCGCATTGCGCGAGATCGGCCGCGCGCTGGAGCGCAGCGCGTCGAGCAGCAACTGGATCATCTCGAAGCGCGTGCGTGCAGTGACGGAGCGCTCGCGGTTCATCGACGACATGATGCACGACCGCGCATTCCTGCTGAGGGTGTCGCGTCTGGCCGGTGTGCCGCTGATTCCGTATCCGATGGTCAATGCGCGATCGCAGTTCAACTACTACTACCCGACGGACCAGCGCAACGGCAAGGAACAGCTGGGCATGTGGCACACCGACGGCACCAGCTTCGTGCTGAACGTCGTGCTGTCGGATCGATCCGACTACGAGGGCGGAAACTTTCTGTTCTACGAATCGACTGCGGAAACGTTCGACCGCCACGATCGCGAGCGCCGGCACGTGAAGACCGCGAACCTGGACACGGCTGGCGACGCGCTGCTCATCTATGGCAGCAAGCTGTTCCATGGCGTCGAACCGGTCGAGTCAGGGCGGCGCATGTCGCTGGTGCTGTCGTTTCATTGCCCGACCACGCGGGAGGACGACAACGGGTTCTGGCATCTCGCGTCGGACGACGGCATCCCGCGCACGGTCGTCAACTGGCTGGCGCTGCAGCGCGCGCTCCGGGACGACGCCGAACTGCAGTATCACCGCCTCGGGCTCGAACCGATTCGCCCCGAGGATCTGGCGGACCAGCGCCTGTCCCCGGCAACTTTCTGAGAGCCGTCGCCCCATGCAGCTATTCCTGCTCCAGCTCGTTTTCGTGTTGTCGTGGAGTTCCGGCTTCATCGGCGCCAAGCTCGGCGCGGAGACGGCCGGTGCGTTCAACCTGCTGTTCTGGCGGTTCCTGCTCGTCACGCTGTGCCTCGCGATCGTCCTCAACCGGCGGCTCGGGCGCCTGACGTGGGAGAAGCTTCGCTATCACGCGGTGATCGGCTTCCTGTCGCAGTTTCTCTATCTGGCGTGCGTGTACGTGGCGATTCAGCATGGCCTGCCGCCCGGCATCGCCGCGATCGTCGCCGCGATGCAGCCGCTCATCACGGCCGCGATGACGGCGGTGGAAGGCAGCGAGCGCAGCGGGGCGCGCCAGTGGGCCGGGCTCGTCGTCGGGTTCGTCGGCGTGGGCATCGTGATCGGCGGGCAATATGCGCTGCCCACCGGGTCGGTCGGGCTCGTGATGTACCTGCTGCCGCTGGTGTCCGCGCTGGGGCTGTCGATCGCGACGATCTATCAGCGGCGCCGCGCGCTGACGGCCGCGCGCAGCAACGAGGACGGGCTGTTCCTGCCGCTGTTCGTGCAGGGCTGCGTGAGCCTCGTGCTGTTCGCGTTGTGCGGGATCGTCACGGGCGACCTGCACGTGCCGACCCAGCCGAACGTGTGGGTTTCCGTCGTGTGGCTGACGGTGTTCTCGACCTTCATCGCCTACCTGTCGCTGTGGGCGCTGCTCAAGCGCATGCCCGCGACGCGCGTGGCGACCCTCGTCTATCTCGAACCGCCCGTGACATTGATGTGGGCCGCATGGATGTTCGGTGACCGGATCGAGGTAACGACCTATCTCGGCATCGTGGTCGTCGCAGTTGGCGTGTGGCTGGCCGGCAAGTACGTGGAGCGGCCCGCGCGGGCGCGGCGGGCAAACATGGAGGCGACCGGCCGCTGATGCACTGGTTGCGCGCGCGGTTCCGGTGTAGCGTCGCGGTACTGTCATGCCCCGCGAAGGAACACGATGAAAGTCAAACGGATCGTCGCCAATGTCGACACCCGATCAGTCGACGACGCGAAGCGCTTCTACCAACGGATCTTCGGCCTCGAACTGCTGATGGACCACGGCTGGATCGCGACCTACGGCAATGCCGAGCGGATGGACGTGCAGATCAGCTTTGCGTCGCAGGGCGGATCGGGCACGCCGACACCCGACCTGTCGATCGAGGTCGACGACGTCGATGAAGCGCTCGCACGCGTGCAGGCGGCCGGGATTCCGGTCGAATACGGCCCGGTTGACGAGCCGTGGGGCGTGCGGCGGTTCTATGTGCGTGACCCGTTCGGCAAGCTGGTCAACGTGCTCGCGCATCGCTGACGCTGCCCGCCGGGGCGGCTTGACGAATGTTTACGCATGCAACGCCAACCCCTTCACCGCCTTGTCGACCGCCTTCTTCGGCCCGCGCAGCGCCAGCCCGACGAAGTCGAGATTCTCCGCGTCGCCGGCGCGAAACACTTCGCGGTTGGCCGCGTCGTGCCCGGTCGAAAACATCGCGTGCACGTAGGGCACGATCGTGAGTTCACGCGACAGCGCCTGCCGGTGCGCGGCCTGCAGGCCGTTCAGGTCGGCCGCGAACACCAGCATCGGCTGGCCCAGCATGCGGCCGTAGCGGCGTCCCGACGCATCCTCGTAAGGCTCGCCGAGCGCTTCGGGCGCTTCGGCCGCGACGCCCGTCGCGAGAAACGCGACGACATTGAGTTTTTGCCACGCGGCGAGATCGTCGCGCACGATCAGCGCTACCTTGGTATCGAACATGAGTGCTCCTTGTAGAGACGCTCATGATCGGATGCCGCGCATGATCAGTCTGGAACGTTTGTGCACAGTTGCCGGTAGGCGGCCGGCGTGATCCGGTACGCGCGGCGGAACCAGCGGCCCAGGTGGCTCTGGTCGGCGAACCCGACGTCCGCAGCGGCCTGCGCGGGCGTGCGGCCGGCCGCCAGCAGCCGGCGCGCGGCACGCAGCCGCAAGCGCACCAGGTACGCGTGCGGCGACGTGCCGAACGCACGCTGGAACAGCCGCGTCAGCCGGAACCGGTCGATCCCCGCGACATGCGCGAGTTCGTCGAGCCCGATGTTGCCGTCCATGTGTTCATGCAGCAGATCGCGCACGCGCGCGATCGCGGGTGGCACGACGGCGCTTTCCAGCACGAGCGGCCCGCGCAGTTCGCCGCCGAGACGGATCAACAAGCTGTCGAGCGTCTGGTCGCGCGCGAGCTTGCCTTCGTTGCCGTGGATCGCGAGAAATGCCTGGCGGATCGCGTCGACGAGGCCACGATCGTCGACGAGCGTATGGCCGAACGACGCCTCGACGCTACCGAGGCCCGGCAGGTCCAGCCGGCGCGCTGCACGCTCGACCCACGCTTGCGGCAGGTAGAGCATCCCGTAGGTAAAGCCGCCGGCTTCGGGCGCATGGCCATCGTGCAGCGCGCCGGGCTCGATCAGGATCGCGCGGCCCGGCACGCTCGTATGCACCGACCGATGGCACTGGAATTGCTGTACGCCCTGTTCGGTGAAGCCGACCAGCATGTCGTCGTGATCGTGCGCATCGTATGCATGGCCGTTGAAATGCGCATGCAGGCTTTCGATACCGGTTTCCGCATCGCGCCGTGCGACGAGCCAGTGGCCGGTCGTGTCGATATGCTTCGCGGGTGTCGTCATCGGATGCGTCGCGGGTCGTCGTGGCGTGACGGATAGTGTACGCAGGTCGCGGGGCAGGGGTTGCGGTCGTGCATCATGCTTCGGCCGTCGCCGCCTGTTCGTCGCGTGCATATTGCGCGGGCGGCCGGCCGACGTGGCGCGTGAACGCGACGCTGAAGGTGCTCGCGGAACTGTAGCCCACGCGCCCCGCGATCTCGGCGATGCGGCCCTCGTTGCGGCGGAGCAGATCCTTCGCGAGCGCCATGCGCCACGTGAGCAGGTATTCCATCGGCGCGAGGCCGACTGCGCGGCTGAAGCGTTCGAAGAAGGTCGAGCGCGACAGTGCGGCCTCCTTCGCGAGCTCGACGATTGTCCACGGATGCGCGGGGCGTTCGTGCATCCGGCGGAGCGCGGCGGCCAGCCGGCTGTCGGCGAGCCCGCGCACGAGGCCGCGCGAGGCGTCCGTGCCGGCCGAGAATCGCAGTGCCTCGATCAGCAGCACTTCCACGAGGCGCGACAGCACGAGTTCGCGCGCCGGCCGCTGCGCGCGCGATTCGTCACGCACGAGTTGCACGAGCGTGGTCAGGCGCGGTTCGCCGCGCACGTGCACGTATTGCGGCAGCAGCGACACCAGCAGCGCAGCGTCGGGCGAACTGAAGCTGCAATGGCCGGCCATCATGCGTGTGTCGACCGGGCGGTTCGCGTCGCCGATCCGGTATTCGCCGTTGTCGAGCGCGACCGGCGTGGCGGTTTCGACGCCGGGCGGCGGGAGGTCGAAGCTGGATATCGCGACGCCGTAGGCGGCCGGAATCAACACGAAATCGCCGGGCAGCAGGTCGATCGGCGGATGCCCGTCGATCGCGACCCGGCACCCGCCATCCAGGACCACGCAATAGAACGGCTCGCCGGCGACCGTGCGGTTGATGCGCCAGGGGCTCGCGCCGTGAACGAGCTTGGAATACCGGGTGCTCGGCTGCAGCAGCGTCACGACCTCGGCTAACGGATCGATCATCGCCGGACTCTCGCAAATGAAAATCGGATTTTCGATTGTAGCGAATACGGATCCAGCCATCTATCGTACGAACACATGCTCAACACGTCACAGGAGTGAGTTCGCATGAAGACCGTATTGATCACCGGCTGTTCCTCCGGCTTCGGCCTCGAGATTGCCCGCTATTTCCTGGCCCGCGACTGGCGGGTCGTCGCGACGATGCGCACGCCGCGCGAGGACGTGCTGCCGCCGTCGGCGAACCTGCGCGTGCTGGCGCTCGATGTCACGAATCCCGACAGCATCCGCGCGGCGATCGAAGCCGCCGGCCCGATCGACGTACTCGTCAACAATGCAGGTTTCGGTGCGGCGGCGCCGGCCGAACTCATGCCGCTCGACACCGTGCGCGCCCTGTTCGAGACCAACACGTTCGGCACGATCGCGGTCACGCAGGCCGTGTTGCCGCAATTGCGCCAGCGCGGAGCCGGCGTGGTCGTGAACGTCACGTCGAGCGTCACGCTGAAGGTGCTGCCGCTGCTCGCCGCCTATCGCGCCAGCAAGGCGGCGGTCAATGCGTACACCGAATCGGTGGCGCTCGAACTCGCGCCGTTCGGCGTGCGTGCGCATCTCGTGCTGCCGGGCCGTGCGCCCGACACGCGTTTCGCCGACAACGCACGCGCGCACATGCACGGCTTCGAGCACGAGGCTTATGCGGAATTTGCCGCGGCGGTCTTTGCGCGCATCGTCGACGAAGCCGCGCCGATCACCCACGCGCAGGACGTCGCCGAAGCCGTGTGGCGCGCGGCGACCGATCCGTCGAGCCCGATGCGCATTCCGGCCGGCGCCGACGCCGTCGCGTGGGCGGCGGAAGCGGGCTGAGGCGGGCCGACCTGGGCGCGAGCCTGCTTGCCGGTGACCGGATCAAGCAGGCTCGTTTGCGTGAGTGATGCAGGATGCTGCCGGTCTGAAACGGGCCGGCAGCGCGATGGCATACACGTACGTGCATGCATCACGGACCGATGCGGTCCGTGTTATTCAGCATGTCGCGCCCGGCATGAAAGAACGCCGCGTGCGCTTCTGCTCGCCGTCTGTTCGTTGACCATGCATGGTCGCGCCATCGCCACCCCCACCCGATACACGAGCGACCATGCCGAGCTCGACTTCTACTGCTACTGGCCGCCTTCGTACAGCTGGTTCAGACGCTGGAGTTCCCCCGACCTCTGCACCCGCAGGTATTCGTCCTTGACCTGCGCGCGCGTGAGCCCGGTCGGTCCGCCCGCCTGCGAACCGGCGCCGGGCATGCTGCCCATCGACGTTGCGCTGATCGCCGAGTCGGACGGCTTGCTCGACGCTGCCGCTGCGCCATCGTCCTGCGCGCGGGCGAGGCCGGATGCGCCCAACACACAAACGACGGCCAGTGCTGCCTTGACCATGCTCTTCATCGTGGCACCTCACATGAAAAAGCGATGCAACAACCGCGACGCGAATTCTGCGTCGTCCGCGTATGTCGACGTTCCGCATGCGTCACGTCGATCCTCTCCCCGGCAATTTCCCAAGGTGTTCCGGCGATTGACGCATCGGCATGCACTTCGCAACGGGTTTCTGTCGCGCATGTCGAGTCGTCATGTGCGCGTTTGACTCGCGCATCTTGAATCGGGGCATTCCGCCGCCATACCATCGCGCCGGACAAATCCTCGACGCCGAACGCAGGAGTGGGTTCGTCACGCGAATGAAGCCGGAATGGCGAAATGATAGAACCCGCCTGCCGGTTTAACGCCCTCCTGAAAGGGGGTAATTGCCCTCGTTGTCATGTGGCTTGCCTAAACTGGACAGACATCGCGGAACGTGTGAAGTCGAGCATGTCGTCGCGGCCCGCGCGCGAATCCGGTGCATGTTCGAGGAGCGCATTCATGTCTGACAAACACGTCGCGCTTGCGAGTCATATTCGTCGGCTCTGTTCGCTTGCCGTCGAGCCGCATCTCGTCATTCCTCATGTGATTGAGGCGACCCGGCACATCGTCGGTGCCGATTGGGGCATGTTCTTCTATGCCGACGAACACTACGCCGTGTCGGACGTGTGCAGCGAAAACGAAGTGGTCTATACGCTCTTGCCGACGTATTTCGCGAACATCCACAACACGTCCCGGCAGGAGGTGCTGGGCATCACGTTTTCGGGTGCGATGCGCCGCGGACGCGGTTTCGACAACAGCGTGCACTACGACGATGCATTGCTGGCTAGCGACATGTATGCGGATCTGTGGCGGCCGGTGTCGATGCGCCACTGTCTCGAGCTGACCGCGACGGACGGCACGCGCGGCTGGGGCAGCCTGCTGCTGTCGCGCGCACCGGGCGCGCGTCCGTTCTCGGAGCAGAACCATCGCGACATCGAACCCGTGGCGCGGCATCTTGCGCATGCGCTGTCGCAGCCCGTGCAGCCCACGCTGCGCGAATCGGAATGCAGCGAATCCGCGACCATGGTGGTCGACGACGATGGCCGGCTCCTGCTGCACAACGCGAACAGTATCCGGATGCTGGCGCTCGCGACCGGCGAGCCGCTCGCGTTCTACCGTCACGAACGCTTGCCGGACTGGCTCGCGCCGCTCCGGTCGAACCTCGACCGGATCTGGCGCGGCTACCCGGCACCACCCGCGACGTTCGAGCGTCGCAACCCTGCGGGACGTTTCCGCTTCAAGGCCTATCGATGCACCGACGCGGCCGCGTTGCAACGCGATGCCGCGATCGTGATCCATATCGAACACTTTCCGCCGCTCAGGCTGATGGTCGAACGGCTCGGCTTCGCGTTCGGCCTGACCGAGCGACAGCGCGAACTCTGCGTGCAGCTCGTGCTGGGCCGCTCGCACAGCGAGATTGCGCGCGACTTCGCGCTGCGCGACAGCACGGTCGTCGATCATGTTCGCAAGATCTATCGCCGGCTCAACGTCCACAATCATGACGAATTGCGCAGCGTGTTTCGGGCCGGGCGGCTCGACTAGGTTTCGACGCGCGCGGCGTGGTGCCTGGCGTTTCGTTACAGCGCGCGCCGGATTGCCTGCTCGAGCAACGACAACCCGAGGTCGATTTCCGCATCGCTGACGGTCAGCGGCGGCGCGATCCGGAATACGCCGCCCATGCCCGGCAACTGCACGATGTTCATGCTGAGCCCGAGATTCATGCATTCGCGCGTGATCTTCGCGCCGAGCCCGTCCGCCGGCTCCTTCGTGCGGCGATCCTTGACGATCTCGACGCCGAGCAGCAGCCCGCGTCCGCGCACGTCGCCGATGCAGTCGAAGCGTTCCATCAGGTCGAGCAGGCCGCGCCGGAGCCGGTCGCCCATCACGTTTGCCCGCGCGACGAGCCCGTCGCGCTGCACGACGTCCAGCACGCGCAGGCCGACGGCCGCGGGCAGCGGATCCGACACGTGCGTCGTGTAGAACAGGTAGCCGAGTTCGTGCGCGCGTTCCTCGATAGCCGCGGACGTCACCATCGCCGCGAGCGGCAGCCCGGCGCCGAGCGTCTTCGACAGCGTCAGGATGTCGGGCGTCACGCCGTCGCGCTGGCACGCGAACATCGTGCCGGTGCGGCCGACGCCCGTTTGCGCCTCGTCGAGGATCAGCAGCATCCCGCGTTCCTTGCACTTGCGCTTGAGCGCCGCCATATAGCCTTCGGGCAGCTCGATGATCCCGCCCGAGCTGAGGATCGGTTCGGCGATGAAGGCCGCGAGGTTGCCGCTCGACTGGCGATCGATCAGGTCGAACGCGTAGTCGAGTTCGGCCAGATAGTCGTAGCCGCCGTTGCGCTCGAAGCGCGGCCGGTACGTGAACGGCGCCGGAATCGCGAACGAGCCGACGGCGGCCGGGCCGACGCCCTTGCGGCCGGCGCTGTACGTGGCCGACGCGGCCGCGCCCGTCATCCCGTGCCACGACTGCGCGAAGCCGACGATCTCGTACTTGCCGGTGACGAGCTTCGCCATCCGGATTGCCGCTTCGTTCGATTCCGCGCCGGTGCTGAGCAAGAGCGCGCGATCGAGGCCGGCAGGCGTGACGTCGGCGAGGCGCGTCGCGAGGTCGACGACCGGCCGCGACAGCATCCCGCTGAACAGGTGGTCGAGCTTGCCCGCGTATTCGCCGATCACGGACACGATCTCCGGATGACTGTGGCCGAGCACCGCGCTCATCTGGCCCGACGTGAAATCGAGGATCGCGCGGCCGTCCGCGTCGTACACGAAGCTGCCTTTCGCGCGCTCGATGATCATCGGCTCGAACGTGCCGCCATAGCGGACCAGGTGTTGCCGGGCGTTGCGCCAGAAGGTCGGGTCGTCGTTCAGGGACATCGAGCGTCTCCAGGAAAGGGGCAGGGGGCGCTTGCAGTCTAGGCGTGCGTCTGGTTTGATGGAAACGAATAGTTCTTATGCAAGGTAGAAAAGGAGCTAATACCTTGGGGCTTTCGCTCGAAATCGACCTGCTGCGCTCGTTCGTCGTGATCGCCGAGGTGCGCGCGCTCAGCCGCGCGGCCGCGCGCGTCGGCCGGACCCAGTCGGCGCTCAGCCAGCAGATGAAGCGGCTCGAGGAGATCGTCGACCAGCCGCTGTTCCAGCGCACCGGGCGCGGCGTGGTGCTGACCCATCCGGGCGAGCGGCTGCTGGTGCATGCGCAGCGCATCCTGCGGCTGCACGACGAGGCGATGGCCGACCTGTGCGGCACGGGGTTGTCGGGGACGATCCGCTTCGGCTGCCCGGACGACTACGCGGAAGTCTGGCTGCCTGCGCTGCTGCGGCAGTTTTCGAGCCAGCATCCGCAGGCGATCGTCGAAGTCGTGTGCGGGCCGACGCCGCGGCTCGTCGAGCATCTGGAGAAACGCGCGGTCGATCTGGCGATGATTTCATTGCCGGACGACTGCGCGAACGACGACATCATTCGCCGCGAGCAACTGGTCTGGATCGGCTATCCCGGGCTCGAACCCGCGCATTTCGATCCGTTGCCGCTGGCGCTGTCCGATCGCGACACGCTCGATCACATCGCGGCCTGCGAGGCGCTGGATCGGGCTGGCCGCGATTACCGCGTCGCGTATGCGAGCAGCAGCCTCGCGGGGCTGATCGCGCTGGTGCGTTCGGGGCAGGCGTTCGCGGTGATGACGCAGACGGCGGTGCCGGCGGATCTGGCGATCGTCACCGGCGATCCGCGCCTGCCGCCGTTGCCGGCGGTGGGCATTGCGCTGAAGTTCGATCGCAAGCGGCCGTCGCATTTGACGGCGGCGTTCGCCGAGCATATCCGGGTCACGCTGCCGTTGTTGTGATGCGCACGACCGCCGCGATGACGCATTGATCGACGGTTGTCGATGCCCGTGTCTGTGCGTTGCTCTACAGTATCGTGCAAATCACAATCGACGCACCGGAACCAACATGCTGACACGAGTGGGACGATTTCTGTTTTTGGCGGCGAGCATCTATGCCTGCTCGATCGCGTTCGCCGAGGAGTTGACGGTCACCAATCCTGTGTTGTCCAACCTGCGTCCGTGGTGCGTCGGCCGCTTCGTGTTCGACCGCCCGGCGGCAAGCGTAATCACGAATGAGCGGTACGAGTTTCAAGGCGAGAAACTGGAGACGCAATACAACGTAACGCGTGCCATCTATCAAGCCAAGGTTGACGGGTTGGAAAGGGAGTATCGCACCAAGCGCCGCTTTGATCCTGCAAACCCGAACGATAGCGCAGGGCCTGCTTGGCTCGAGAAGACGCTTTCTCCGACAAGCACTTCAAGAGTTTTTGTCTATCAAGAAGGGATTGCAAAGGCTGCCAAACTACCTTTCGATACTGAAGGGTATATCTACGAAAATAAAACGCTATTTCATACAACCGGCAGTATCGGGTCGGCGGCAATTGATCGGGCAGAAGAGATCTACAACGGCATCTATCGCCGGATCAAGGCACGTGATAACTGGTCGGTGCCGACCGAATCGGGATTCTGCTTTGACGGCGGGATTGCCACAGGTTCGTCGACTTCTACAGAGGAAGTGTCTCAGTCGTTTGCGCTGATGCCGGGTCGTCCGGCGCTGCTGGTGATCCAGATGCGCGACGCGGTGGACGTCGATCAGAAATCACCGCTGACGAAGACACTGCCCGAATTGCGGTCACAACTTAACCGGCTGTCGAACGGCAGCTACCGAATCGTGCGGAAAGGCAAGCGCACCGTCGCGGGAATGGACGCCGAAGAAGTGCTGTTCGAACTGAACGAAGGCGACATCACTTCGTATCGCTTCTACCTGCTCGCACCCGGCGATCCGGCCACGCTGGCGAAACCCCATACCGCCATTCAGTTGATACTCGGCGCAAGGACGCCCGATCTGTCGCGGGATGAAGCAACGTCGCCCGTGGATGAAGCTGGCGCGCTGCAAGTGTGGGAGGCGTTCCTGAACAGTCTTCGACTGAGGCCGGGCGCCGTCTGATCGACAGGGATGGATGCGACGGCCCGACGTTGTCCAGGCACTTTTGCCGGCGACGACCTGCCGTGGCCGACCATCAAAAAACAAAAAACCCGCGAAGCGTCGTGCTGTCGCGGGTTTCCGGAATGACGGTGCATGCGGAGAAACCGCATTTGGTGCCGACGGCGAGACTCGAACTCGCACAGCTTTCGCCACTACCCCCTCAAGATAGCGTGTCTACCAATTTCACCACGTCGGCACTGCAAGGGGCGCAATTCTAGCGCGACGTTGCGCGTTTGTGAAGGGGGTGTGACACATTGAAGGGATACACGCAGGCGATCCCGGTAGAATTCGGGCGATCGACCCGACGATCGTCGCAACCGCAACCCGCTTTCTCCGCGTGACACACACCCTCGAACAACTGCAGGCCGGGCAGCTCGCCGGCGCACGGCAACTCAAGCTCGCATGCGGGTTGACGGAATTCCCGCGCGAGATCTTCGATCTGGCCGACACGCTCGAAGTGCTCGACCTGACCGGCAATGCGCTCTCCGTGCTGCCGGACGACCTGCCGCGGCTGCATCGCCTGCGCGTCCTGTTCGCGTCCGGCAACCGCTTCACCGCGTTCCCCGACGTGCTCGGCGCGTGCGGGCAGCTCGACATGATCGGCTTCAAGGCGAACCGGATTCAAACGGTGGCGAGCGGATCGCTGCCGCGCGCGCTGCGCTGGCTGATCCTCACCGACAACGCAATCGACGAACTGCCGGCCGACATCGGCGATTGCTCGCGGCTGCAGAAGCTGATGCTCGCCGGCAACCGGCTGCGCGCGCTGCCTGCGGAAATGGCCGCATGCCACGCGCTCGAACTGGTGCGCCTGTCCGCGAACCAACTGGACGCACTGCCCGACTGGCTGCTGCGCCTGCCGCGCCTCGCGTGGCTCGCTGCGGCAGGCAACCCGTTCGGCGCCGCGCCGGAAGCCGCGGCGTCGGCCGGGCCTGAGGTCGCCGACGTCGACTGGGCATCGCTGGCCTGCGAGCAGAAGCTGGGCGAGGGCGCATCGGGCGTCATTTACCGCGCGCAGTGGTGCGCGGACGGTCATCCGCCGCGCACGGTCGCGGTCAAGCTGTTCAAGGGCGCGGTGACCAGCGACGGCCTGCCCGATTGCGAAATGGCCGCGTGCCTGAACGCCGGCCGCCACCCGAACATGATTCCGGTGATCGGCAAGGTGAGCGGGCATCCGGACGGCACGCACGGCCTCGTGATGGAACTGGTCGATCCTGCGCTCACGAACCTCGCCGGGCCACCGAGTTTCGCGACCTGCACGCGTGACGTGTATGCGGCCGACGCGAAATTCGCGCCGGTGGAGGCGATGCGGATCGCGCATGGCATTGCGTCGGTCGCGGGCCATCTGCACGCTCGCGGCATCATGCATGGCGACCTGTACGCGCACAACATCCTGCACGATGGCGAAGGCGGTGCGCTGCTCGGCGATTTCGGAGCGGCGTCGCTCTACGATGCGAACGATCGCGCACGTGCTGCCGCGTTCGAACGACTCGAGGTGCGGGCGTTCGGCCATCTGCTCGGCGAGTTGCTCGAGCGATGCGAACCGCGCACGTGGGCCGGCCGAAACGCGCTCGATGCACTCGCGGAGGCGTGCCTGGACGAAGCAATCGATGCGCGGCCGTCGTTCGGCGAGATCGCGGCCGAGCTGGCCGCACACACACGCTGACGGGCGCGCGTCGGCTTACGCCTGACGCGCAGTCAGCAGCCTGATCCCCAGCCCGACGAACAGCAGCCCGCTGGCGCGCTTGAGCGCACGCACCGCGCGGCTCATGCCGAAGCCGCGATGGAATCGGCGCACGCCGGCCGAATAGACGCTGTGGACGATCACCACCGTGCACGCGATCGTCGCGTACATCACGACGAATTGCAGCGCGAGCGGACGGTCGTGCACGATGAACTGCGGCATGAACGCCGACAGGAAGATCATCGTCTTCGGATTGCTGCCCGATACGAACAGCGCCTCGCGGAACAGTTTCCCGCGGTCGGGTGCGGCGATTTCCGCTTCCCCGGTAGAAGCGGCGGCCTTGCGGTCGCCGCGCAGTTGCCGGACCCCGAGGAACATCAGGTACGCGGCACCGGCCACCTTCATCGCGACGAACAGCGGCGGCATCGCGGCCAGCACCGCGCCGACGCCGAGCGCGACGAGTACCACGACCAAACCCTGCGCGACGAGGTTGCCCGCGATCGTCGCGGCCGTGCCGTGCGTGCCGTAGCGCACCGTATTGCGGATGACGAGCAGCACGTTGGGGCCTGGCGACAGCGTCGTGGCGAGATAGGCTGCGGCAAACAGCATCCAGGTCTGAATGGACATGCGGCGCTCCGAGAGGCGGTTCCGGCGGTCGGGATGAAGCGATGATGCCACGCCAATAATTGGCGCTGGCTTGCGCCGGAACCGTGCCATCGTGGCGCGTCAGCTTGCGTCGCGCATGCAGTACGCCGGGATCGACGGCGGCGTATCGATCGCGGCGGGCCGCGTCATCCACGCGATCCACCCGGCCCATATCCCGCAGGCGATCATCACGGCGACGTTCAGCGGCGTCCGGTAGCGGACGATCAGGTCGGCCAGCGGCAGGCGATGTTTCATGTGCATCTCCTTCGATCGGGGGCGGTGGACGTTACTGGCCGGCGTAGGCCGGCGCCTTGGCGTCGCAGGTCACGGACACTGTCGAACCGTCCGCGAAATGCAGCCGGAACGGCACCTTCGCGCCGGGCGCGACGGCCTGGCGTGGCTGCTCCAGCATCACGTGATAGCTCTTCGGCTTGAAGGTCACGGTGCCGTGCGCGGGCACTTCGACGGCGTCGACATGAACCATCTTCGCAGTGCTGCCGCTCGTTTGCGTTTCATGCAGCATCGCCATCCCGTACGCGGGCGAGTCGAGGCCCGTCAGCGTGACGGGTGCGTCGCCGTCGTTCTTCAGCGTGAAGTAGCCGGACGACGGCACGGTCGCCGGCATCGCGCGGATCCAGCAGTTTTCAGCGTGCACGGCCGGTGCGGCGAACGTGGCGGGGGCTTGCAGCGCCAGCAGTGCGAACAGCAGGCCGGTCGGAATCGAGCGCTTCATGGTTGGTTTTCCTTATGGGTAGATGCGGCGGGTAAGGGGGCGACACGGCCGGCGCGGAACGCCGATGCGCGTCGCGAACATCATTTCAGCGTGAACGCGTAGCGGCCTTGTGTGCGATGACCGTCGCTGGCCACCGCGATCCACGCGACCGAGTACGTGCCGGCCGTCAGATTGGTCAGTGCGACCTGCATGCGCTTCCGGTTGCTTGGATCGACGGACGATTTCCCGTCGACGACCGATTGCCCGTGGCTGTCGGTGACGGCGATCGAGCTGAAAGCGGGCTCGAGCGCTTCGCTGAAGCCGATCGTGACCGCGTGCGGCGCGACCGAAAGCGTGGCGTTGGCGGCGGGTTCCTGCGTTTTCGGGAGCGCGTGGGCGTGGGCGGCCTGGATAACGACGAAGCCGAGCGCGGCGAGCGCGCCGCGAATGAAAGAGTGCGTATTCATGGTCGAGTGTGCGGGTGGCGAATCAGATGGAACAACACGGATTCGACGGACGGATGCACGCGTACCCTAGCAGCAGCACCGATGGCGGCGTGCGCCGGCGCGAACGTGCGCGGCCGGACATTCGCCTGCGAGCGAATGTCGGCGCGACAGTGCGAACCGGAAGCAGCCAACCGCACGCACGGCACGACGCCGCGCGCATGACGGTGACACATGATCGTCCTTCGAATCGTGACATGTCGCGCACGCCGGCGGCGTGCGCGGACCGCGCGATGCTTTATGGCATCACGGGCATTGACGACGAATCAGGACGCGAACGGCGGGGCGCGCGGTTGCGCGGCCGTGAGCGGCAGCGCGCGGCGCAGGCTTTCGAAGCGGGTCGCTTCGCGGTGCTGAATGACGTGCACGTTGGCCGCGAACGTCAGTTCGGGCGCGGGCAGTGCCGGTGTGTGAGCAAGCAGGCTGCAATAGCCGCATGCCTGAAGATGGGCCGTCAGGCTCTTCTGCGACGCATCGGCGGAATGGTCGCCGGTGGCGGGCGCGGCCGTACAGTAGCCGGCCAGCAGTGTATCGACGCGCTGCTGCGACGTCAGTGCCTGAGAGATCGTCGGCGCGAGCGCCGTCATCAGGATGGCGAGCATCCCGATCAGACTGCCGATCTTCCGGAGGCGACGACTCAGCATGCGATGTGCGGCGACGTACAGGCGACGATGGAGCGGATTATGCCACGCACGTCGATGCACATGTCGGCACGGACGTGCGGCGTGGCGGCGCGCTACGCGTGCTTTGCCAGGTATTTCGTGATCAGCGTCATCTGCGCGGCCCAGCCGTGGTCGTTCATCTCGCGCGCCTTCGCGCGGCGCGCTTCGATCAACTGATCGAAGCCGGTTTCGGTGACCGTGAGCAGCGTGCCGCCGGCCTGTGCGGCGAGCGTGAACGTGACGAGCGTCATCGGCTCGGTCGAGTAATCGACATTCGGATCGATCGCGAACGGATGCCAGCGAAACGAGAACAGTTGCTTCGGCTCGACGCGGTCGACGACGATTTCGAACACAGTGCCCGCGTAGGGCTCCTGCGCCTTGGCGACGTCGTCGTCGACGCGTGTCGGCGTGATGCGGCCGAACAGCGGCTGGCCAGCCGTGAACGGCCCGTCGAACGTGACGCCGAACCACTGGCCGAATTCGCCGGAATTGCTGACGGCTTCCCACACGCGGTCGGGCGATGCGTTCAGTCGGGCCTGTTTTTCGATGGGATCGGTTTGCTGGGTCATGACGTTCTCCACTCAGGATCAACCGTTGCCGGACGGCACGCGCGAGCGTGCGCGGCGTCTAGTCGAGCATGACCGCGTCGGGCACGTCGAGCACGAGGTCCGACGTCGCGACGGCCACGCACGGCAGCGTATAGCCGTCGGCCTTTTCCTCGCGGCTCAGCCCCGGCCATTCGATCGTGTAGCGTACGCTGCCGCTGACGATCCGGCAAAGGCAGCTTCGGCACGTGCCGTTGCGGCACGAGCGCGGCAGCGACACGTGCGCGAACGCGGCGGCTTCGAGCAGCGTCAGCGAATCGGGTGCATCGAAGGTCGCGCCGAGCGGCTCGATGCGCACGAGGGGAGAGTGTTCCGGATCGGTCATGGCGGAGGCAGAGGCTGGCGGCGGTTCGGCGGCAACGCGCCAAGCATACCCGAACGTTCCGGCGGCCGGCGCCGGCCGGCCGCCGGCGTCAATGCCGGCGCAGGTGCCGATACACGGTATTGCGGGCGAGACCGAGCTCGCGTGCGGCCGCCGACACGTTGCCGCCGTGCCGCGCGAGCGCGGCATCGATCACCGCGGCCTGGTGGCTTTGCAACGTCGTTCCTTCGCGCGTGCCGGCCGGTGCGGCCGGCATTGCGGTGGCGGCCGCCGGTGCATCGTCGCAATCGAGCCAGAAATCGTCGGGCAAATGGGCGAGCGTGATTTCCGCTTCGTCTTCGGCGAGCATGCCGGCCGTGCGCAGCACGTTGGTCATCTGGCGCAGGTTGCCGGGCCAGCGGTGGCGCGTGAACGCGTCGAGCACGTCGGCCGCGATGCGGCGCGGCATCGGTTCGCTGCGCGCGAGCCGCGCGAGAATCCGCTCGACGAGTACGGGCAGGTCGGTGCGTGCGGCGAGCGCCGGCAGCGTGACCGCGAGTCCATTGATCCGGTAGAAGAGGTCTTCGCGGAACGTGCCTTCCGCGATCATCGCGCGCAGGTCGCGATGGGTCGCACAGACCACGCGCACGTCGACCGGCACCGCGCGTGCGCCGCCGAGCGGCATCACCGCGCGCTCCTGCAGCACGCGCATCAGCCTGACTTGCTGCGCGAGCGGCATGTCGCCGATTTCGTCGAGAAACAGCGTGCCGCCGTCGGCCTGCACGATCTTGCCGGGGCTGCCCCGCTTGCGTGCGCCGGTGAATGCGCCGTCTTCGTAGCCGAACAGTTCGGCCTCGATCAGCGAATCGGGCAGCGCCGCGCAGTTGACCGCGACGAACGGGCCGTCCGCGCGCGGCGATGCCTGGTGCAGGGCGCGGGCGAGCCATTCCTTGCCGGTGCCGGTCTGGCCGAGGATCAGCAGCGGCAGGTCGCGCCCGCGGATCTTCGCGACGCGTTCGAGCACGGCGGCCATGCGTGCGTCGCCCGTGTCGAGCGTCGCGAACGTGATCGTGTCGGGGTCCGGCGTGCGCACCCGTGCGGCGGGCGCGGGCGGCGTGACGGCGACGGTGGTCTTGTGTGCTTCCGCGAATTCGCAGCGCGCCAGCACGCGTACGCCGGTCGACAGCGTGAGGCGGAACATCGCACCGGGCGCGCGTGCCGCCTGCTGCGCGAGCTGGCCGAAGCGCATGCCGAACAGCGCGTCGCTGGCCTGATGCTGCAGTGCGTCGAACGATGCGCCGAGCTGGAATTGTGCGCTGCGGTTCGCGGCGATCAGCCCGCCGTCGGGGCCGAAGGCGACGAGCCCGGCGAACAGCGAATCGACGCATTCCTCGTGTGCATGAAAGCGCAGCCGCAACGCTTCCGCGCACTGGTTGGCGAACAGGTGGTTCTCGATCAGTTGCGCGGACATCCGCACGAGCGCGAGCGTGTGCGGGCTCGAGCCGCGCGGATCGCCGCTGACGTCGAGCGTGCCGAGCGTGCGGCCGAACGGGTCGAAGATCGGTGCGCACGAGCAGGTGAGGATGTGATTGGCGCGCAGGAAGTGTTCGGACCCATGCACGGCGACGGCCTGGCCCGATGCGAGCGCGGTGCCGATTGCGTTGGTGCCGCGTGCGCCTTCCGCCCACGACACGCCGGTACACAGCGCGACGCGGTTGGCTTTCTCGATGAAGTCCGGGTCGCCGATGCTGTGCAGGATCACGCCGTCGGCGTCGGTCAGCAGCACGAGGCTTTGCGTGTCGGCGATCTGCGCGTGGAGGTTCTCCATTACCGGGCGCGCGTGCGAGAACAGTGCGTGATTCGTGTCGAGCAGTTCGCGCAGCGCGACGCGCGACAGCGGCGAGAAATCCGGGCGTTCGTGCGCACGCAGGCCGACCGCGGTCGAACGCGCATGCGCCTGCGCGAGCAGGTCGGTGCGACCCGCGGTGGCGGGCAGCACGAAGGGTTGCGGCATGACTTGTCTCCTGTCGGTCCCAGTTAGCGCTTTAGCGGTTACTGGGACCCCATGCTTCGCGGTCGGTCCCAGTTAGCGCTTCAGCGGTTACTGGGATCCCATGCTTCGCGGTCGAGCCCGGTCAGCATTTCTATGCTCACTCGGGCCCCATGCTCCTCGAAATCGGCCGATCCGGTGCACGCGTGCGCACTGAAATCCTCTACGGATTCCCGCCATCGCGTGCGGCGCACCATCGGTGTGCGACCGGCAACCATCCGGGTACGCATCATCATACAAGCGCCGCGTACGAAGCGCGACCGCGAACAAAATCCCCTTGCTTTTAAATGCCCGCCTGCAATGATGGAAATGGAGCACGCACGCGCCGTGTTCCGCAATGCAACATGCATGCGACGCGACATGCATCCGTTCGGGAGACGCATCATGGTTCGGACGGAACTGAGAGTCGTGCTGGCGGCCATCGCCACATTCATCATGCTGGGCGGCATCGCCGTCGCAATCCACGGGCTGCTGTTCGATCTGACCGATGCGGTGCGATACGGGGCGGCCGCGATTGCGGTGGGCGCCACGACGGCTGCCATCGCGCTCAACGTCTGGCCGAACGACCCTCACTGACGCCGGTTTTCGAAACGGTGCCGGATGCCGCGCTGATCAGATGAAATGCGCGTCGGAACGACGCACGCCGGAAAATTTGTCTCCTGCGCGAAACCGTCTAAAGTGGAAATCAACCGGCATGCATCGTCCGCGCCTATCCCCGCGGGCGGTGCCTCCGCCGGCGAGCCCGCGTACATTTCGTCCGGCCGGTAGCGGACGACGGACGCGGTCATTCGTTTTCTACCGGTCGAGGCGGCTCCCATGCAGATCCATTTCACGAACGAGAAGCCCGAGTATTCGGGGCGCGACCTGATGCTTGCGTTCACGGCGTTGGTCAATGGCGAGCGCGTCCAATGTCAGATCACCGCCGAGGCGCTGGAAGATCACTTCGGCGCGGCGTCGCCGCGCTTCGAGGACATGGTCGGCGCATTCGACCAGCACCGCGACCGTATCGAGGCGGCTGCACGGCGCCTGCTGTCGGAGACGCGCGCGCAGTGCGTGACGCTGCGCAGCGGCTACGTCCGCTTCTACGAGGCCAACTGGCGCGGATGACACGACGTTCGTCTTGCGGCGCGCGTCGCTGAGCTGAGCTGAGAGTTGCGCACGCGAAGACGTTGCCTTCATGCGATGCCGTTCGGCGGGGCCGGGCGGCATTTTCGTATGCGGGCTGTACCGGGTTGCCTGAGCGCCGGTACGTTCGGGCGTGCCGTTCGTCAGGATCGCAGAAGAATCATGCAAAAACGGAAACGCCACCCGAGGGTGGCGTTCTTTCATCGTGCTTCCTGAATCGCGCCGAAGCGCCGTCGTCACTCGCTGCCGAGGTAGAAGAAGCGGAACAGGAACACGGCTGCGATGAGCCACACGATCGGCTTGACCGAGCGTGCCTGGCCCGTCAGCAGCTTGAGGCCGCCGTAAGCGATGAAGCCGAATGCCACGCCGTTCGCGATCGAGTACGTGAACGGCATCAGCAGTGCGGTCAGCGCGGCCGGCACGGCTTCCGTAGCGTCGTCCCACGGCACCTCGACCATCTCGCGCAGCATCAGGCACGACACGTAAAGCAGTGCCGGCGCCGTCGCGTAGGCCGGCACGACGCCGGCGAGCGGCGCGATGAACAGGCACGCGAGGAACAGCACCGCGACGGTGATGGCCGTCACGCCCGTGCGGCCGCCGGCCTGCACGCCCGACGCGCTTTCGATATACGCGGTGGTCGACGACGTGCCGAGCACCGAGCCCGCGACGATCGCCGTGCTGTCGGCGAGCAGCGCCTTGTTCAGGCGGTTCATCTTGCCTTCGACGAGCAGGCCCGCGCGGTTCGCAACGCCCATCAGCGTGCCCGTCGCGTCGAACAGCTCGACGAGGAAGAACACGAGGATCACGTTGATGATGCCGGTCGACAGCGCGGCGCCGATGTCGAGCTTGAACAGCGTCGCGTCGATCGACGGCGGCGCGGAGAACACGCCGTGGAACTGGTTGTCACCGAAGAAGAACGACAGGACCGTGACGCCGATGATGCCGATCAGGATCGCGCCGCGCACGCGCAGGTGGTCGAGCGTGACGATCGTGAAGAAGCCGACGATCGCGAGGATCGTGTCGTGCTTGTGCAGGTCGCCCAGCGTGACGAGCGTGGCCGGGTTGCCGACGATCACGCCCGACGTCTTCAGCGAGATGATGCCGAGGAACAGGCCGATGCCCGCGGTGATCGAGATTCGCAGCGATTTCGGAATGCCGTTGACGATCGCCTCGCGTACGCGGAACAGCGTCACGAGCAGGAACAGGCAGCCGGAGATGAACACCGCGCCGAGCGCGGCCTGCCACGTGAAGCCCATGCCCTTGACGACCGTGTACGCGAAATACGCGTTCAGGCCCATGCCGGGCGCGCATGCGATCGGGTAGTTCGCGTACAGCCCCATGATGAGCGACGCCAGCGCCGCGACGAGGCAGGTCGCGACGAACACGGATTCCTTCGGCATGCCGGCGTCGCCGAGGATCGCGGGGTTGACGAAGATGATGTAGGCCATCGTCAGGAACGTGGTGACGCCCGCGAGTATTTCGGTGCGGAAGTCGGTGCCGGCTTCAGCGAAGCCGAAATACCGCTTGATGGATTCCATGAAGGCGTTTCTCCGGTCGGTTGTCGTGTTGCTTGTTGTGCCGAATTGTTGTAAAGGCAGCGCGGCCGGCTTACTGTAACCAGCCACTATTGCCCGGCTATCGGCGGATTGTAATAGCGCGGATAGCTCGGACGATATAGTTGGAGGGCACGATCGAAAGATCGATCGGCTGCCTGCGCGCGAACGGTCTGGCAGCCCGGCCGCGCGACGAAGGCGCGCATTTTACCGGTTCGGGCGGAACGAGCCGGAAGAAATGGCTGAAACGGGAGGAGATGCGCGAATGGCACCGACCGATGCATGCGCAACGGCGTGCAGGACGACGCGCGCGGCGTATCACGCGGCGTGGACGCGGGATGATGACATCCGACTGAAACGGAGCGCCCGCATGCTGCACGAACGCGGGGCAGAGCAGCGCGTGCGCGCGAACGCCCGTGCGTTGCCGGTGCGGATGCCCGGCAGCGGCGTGCAGCGGCCATTCGTCAGTCCAGGCAGGTGCAGATATCGGGCTATCGTGCGCCGAAGCCGTCCCGCCCGCAACTGTCATTTCGTGATGCGGGTGCGACTGTGGTTTCTGTGTAAAAGATTGCAAGACCCCATCGCATAAACCGGCAAGTCTTTCTAGGATAGATACACCGCGCATGCACACGCCGGCCGGTAATTGCCGACGCGGGGGAGTCGCAGTCCGTGCAGGCCGGGCGGTGAAGTGCGGTCAAGGCCGTTGCGCGTTCGGGCAGGCACGGCCGCTTGCGATTGCCCGATGCGGGTTCGTCCGTAATCACGGAGGTCAGCATGTTGAACTGGATCAGCCGTTGGGCGATGCGACACGCCCCCACGCCGGAAAAAACCGCTGCGTCGATGCTCGTGACGGCGCGCATGGAACTGTTCGCTGCCGAACAGCGCGTCATCGACGCGAAATTACAAGCGGATTACTGGCGCACACGTGTGTCATTCCTGGAAGAGGTGCAGAAGCAGGGCATCGATCCGTGGGTGACCTCGCAGGCAACGCAACGTCCCGACCTCGAGTCCACTCCCCGAAGCACGGGCCCGCGTCTCGCCGCCAGCACCTGATGCACCTGCTGCATCCGGTCGCTGCGCACGGCGCGCGATCGCTCGCGGCACGCACCGGCGTGCCGCGTCATTCGATGCGCACCCGCGGCGCGTTACGCCGCGGGTGCGTCCGTTTCCGGTCGCGGCCGTTCCGCGTCTCGCGTGCCTGACGACGCGTCACTCATCCACTCGTTCTCCCTGCCCCGAAGAGCAAACGTTGCACGTGCGCGAGCATGCGCGTGAAGCGCTCGCCGCGACGCACGTATGCAGTCGTGAGCGTTGCTTCGGCCGACCGGTCGGCATCGGTGCCGAGCCAGATGCGCTCGCCACGTGCGATGCGCAGCACGTCGCCGGGCTGCACCCAGTAGTCGTCGACGCACGGTGGACGCGTGACCCACAGCGCCGCGCCATGCGCGCGGAGTTCCGCGTCCTGCGGCGCGCGCCATGTCAGCGTCGTACGCGGCGCGACCGGGAAACGGATCACGACAGTCGGTAATGCGATCGTGCCGGCGCGGCACCGATCGGGACGGTCAAACAGCGGGCTTGCCTGGTCCATCGTCTTCTCCATTCAGTGAGCCGGACGAATGACGCGCACCAGAACAAAAAGGCCTCATCCGTTTCCGGTGAGGCCTTGTGTGACATGCGGTACTGCTCGACTGCTAACGCACACGCGCCTCCCGTGAACCATTCTTTCGAATGTTCATCGAGTGATGAATCGCGGCGGCGATGAGCGGGTACGTAGGCATGCGAACGAGTTTGTCTGCGCGGAACGACGTTGTCAACGATAATTTTCGGGATAGGCGAGGGTGATGCGCCGACGTGCTCGCCCGCAATGGCGTGACGCCGCCGCATACCCGTATCGAGTGCGCAGCGGCACTCTCGTCATGGTCGACTTCGACATCGCTCACGCAGCAGGCTGCGCATGCGCACGAGTGCACGCTCCAGCCACGCGCCGCGACTCATCGCGTAGGCGGTCGTGATCGATGCTTCGGCCGGGCAATCGCCGTCGGTGCTCATCCAGATGCGATCGCCGCGCCGCACGCGCAGCACGTCGCCGGTTCGTATCCAGTAATCATCGACGCTGCCGAGCCGCGTGACCCACAGCGTCGCGTCGTGCACGCGGATCTCGGCGTCGTTTTTCGCGCACCACGTCAGTGTCTTGCGCGGCGCGACCGTGAATTGCATCACGACCCGCGGCAATGCGATCGCATCGGTGCGGCACCGATCGGGGCAGACAACCAGCCGGCTTGCTTGGTCCATCGTCATCTCCATCCGTTGAGCCGGGCGGGATGACGCGCACCAAAACAAAAAGGCCTCATCCGTTTCCGGCGAGGCCTTGTGACATGCGCAACTGAATCTCGATGCTAACGCACAAGCGCCTCCGGTGATCGCCACGCATGGGCGTTCACTCGGTTTTTATGCGCGATGGCGGCGGGCTTGAGCATAGGCATGCGAACGAGTGTGTCGTGGCGGCGCAGCAATGTCAACGGAAATTTCGAGATACGTGGCGATCACGCGTCGCGTTGCGCGAGCCCGTTCACGAGCAGCTCCGACAACAGGCCCGTCATCCCTTCCGGGTGCGTGGCCGCGCGGGCCTTGAGCTGTTCGACGAGTTCGGCGTTGAGCTTGCAGGCGAACGGCACGAGGCCCTGTTCCTGGTCGAGCTTGCGCTGCGCGCGGCGGTCGAGCTTGGCTGAGTCGTCGGCGCCCTTGCCGAAACGCGCGGAGCTGGACTGCTTCATCGCGTGCGTCAGCTTGAGCGCCTTGTTCTTTTCGAGATCGGTTTTCTTCATGGCCATCGCGGCACCTCCGGGAAATGAAGCCGCGATTGTACGCATTTCGGCGGGCGCCGCCCGCCGAGCCGGCAGGAAACCCGTTCAGGCACCCTTCGTCGTGCCCCAGTTGCCGCCGTGCGCGGCCGCCTGCGCGGCCGGCGAGCGGGCGAGATAGGCGAGCGCCTGTTCGGTCGAGCCTTCGTGGTGCGGCGTATAGCCCGGCTTGAAATAGCGCAGCGCCGCGCCGATCACCTTCCAGAACGACGGCAGGTGCCCGCGCCGCGAGCCTTGCCACCACGCGAGAACGAAACCCGGGTAGCGGCCGGCGGCCGGGTCGCGCCGGTACATGAACTTCGCGCCCGTCGTGATGTAGTAGAGCAGCAGCAGGATCACGAACGCCATGTGCACGCAGCGTTCCGGATAGGTGCCGCCCAGGTGCCGGTAGATGTCGAACGCGACCGTGCGGTGCTCGACTTCCTCGGCGCCGTGCCAGCGCAGCAGGTCGACCATCGTCGGGTCGGCTTTTCCGTCGTCGAGCCCGTGTGCGTTGAGCACCCAGTTGCCGAGATAGCCGAAGAAATGCTCGAGCGACGCGATCACCGCGAGCTGCTGGCGCAGCCAGAACCGCGTGTGGCCGATCTTCAGCCCGAACGGCTGTTCGCCGAGCACGCGCGTGAAGAGGCGATTGAGCTTCTGCGTGAACGGCTTCGTGTCGATCCCGTGCCGGTCGTAGTAGTGCTTGAGCACGCCGCCGTGCGAACGCGAATGCACGGCTTCCTGGCGCAGGAAGCCTTCGGCCTCGTCGCGCAGGCGCGCATCGGTGATCAGCGGCAACGCCTTGTTGTACACGCGGCAGAACCACAGCTCGCCTTCCGGGAACAGCAGGTTCAGCGTGTTGATGATGTGGGTGCTGCCCGGGTCGTTCGGCACCCAGGTGATCGGCGTGTCGCTGAAGTCGAACTTCACGTGCCGGGCCTTGATCTTGTGATAGTCGGCGGTATCGGTCATCTGTGTCTCCCTGTGCGGCGTCGTGCGCCGTCAATGCGATGCCATGCTGACGCGGGCGATCATTCGGCCGAGCCACGGCATGAAGCGGCCGACGAAGCGCATCGCGTGCGCCTCGCCGCCGACCGCGACGACGGGGCGGTTGCGCAGCACGCCGTCGACCATCGCCTGCGCGACGGTTTCGGGTTTCAGGCCGCGCATCTGGTACAGCTTCGTCGCGCGCTTGCGCAGCCGCGCTTCGTCCTGTGCGTTGGCGCCCGCGTATTGCGTCGACGCCATGATTCCCGTTTCCGCGAAGCCGGGGCATACGGCCGTCACGCCGATGCCTTTTTCGGCGAGTTCCGCGCGCATGCATTCGCTGAGCATCAGCACGGCGGCCTTCGTCGTCGCATACGCGGGCAGGTCGCGCGACGGCCCGAACGCGGCGGCCGATGCGGTGTTGACGATGTGCCCGCCGGTGCCGCGCGCGGCCATCTGCTGCGCGAACAGCCGCGAGCCGTGAATCACGCCCCACAGGTTCACGTGCAGGATGCGCTCCCAGTGCCGCGTGCTCGTGTCGAGGATGCCGCCGGCCATGCCGATGCCCGCGTTGTTGATCACGACGTCCGCGCCGCCGAGTTCACTGCCGACCCACGTCGCCAGCGCTTCCATTTCGTCGGCGGACCCGACGTCGACCCGCTTCGCGTGCGCTTGCGCACCGGTGAGCCCGATCAGCAGCGTGGTGCGTTCGGCGCTCGCGAGATCGATGTCGCACGCAACGATCGTCGCGCCTTCGCGGGCGAACGCGAGTGCCGCATAGCGGCCGATCCCGCTGCCCGCGCCGGTCACCACCGCGACCTTGCCGCTGAAGCGACCACTTGTGGCGCGGCGGCGCGCATTCACGAGCGCGGGCGGTTCGTTGCCCGATTCGACCGCGTCGATCAGTTGCCCGGCGAGCGCCGCGAAGCGCGTCGGATCGGCGAGCGGCAGCCAGTGGCCGGCCGCGACTTCACGGCGGTAGTACTGCGGCACCCAGCGCGACAGGTTCTCGGACAGCGCCGGGCTCACGTATTTGTCGCCGAGCGGCACGATCGTCTGCACCGGCGCATGCGCGTAGCGCTCGCGCGGCGCGAACAGGCAGCGGATGAAGTTCGCGCGATAGAGGCGTACGCCGCGTGCGCCGTCGTCGGCTTGCGTCGGGCGCGGCACGGCGGGCGTCTTTTCGAGCCTGCGCAGCAGGCGGGGCCACGCGCGGCCGAGCCACAGCCGCCAGCCGAGCTCGGGGATGAACGGCAAGTGGAACAGGTACACGTACCACGACCGCACGAGCTGGCCGCCGAGCTTGCCGAGCGACGCGGGTGTCGGGCGCAGCACGCGTTCGCGCAGCCAGAAGCCGACATGGTCGAGGCACGGCCCCGAGCACGACGTGTACGACGCGATCCGGCCGGCGAGGCGCGGATCGGTGACGAATTCCCAGCCCTGGATCGAGCCCCAGTCGTGCGCGATCAGGTGCACGGCGCGGCCGGGGCAGAGCGCGTCGATCACCGCGACGAAGTCGTCGGTCAGCTTCGCGAGGTGGTAGTCGGCCGTGCGCTTCGGCACGCCGGACAGGCCCGCGCCGCGCACGTCGTACGCGATCACGTAGTGCTTGCGCGCGAGCAGCGGCGCGACGTGCTGCCAGACGCTGCTGTCGTCGGGGTAGCCGTGCACGAGCACGACCGGCGAGCGGGCCGGGTCGCCCCAGGTCTTGACCGCGAGCGTCAGGTCGCCGGAGGCGATCGCCGTTTCGCTATGAACCGATTCGAACAGGGCCAGCGGCGCTTCGTCGGAAAGAGGCTGCATCGTGAGTCCGTCGTTCAGGGAGTCGGGAGGAAAGGCGCGTTCGGGTCAGGCGGCGGCCGGCACGGTCGTGACGGCCTGCGACCGTTCGGCCTGGCGGCGCAGCCAGCGGCGCACGTGCGGCAGGTCTTCGTCGAGCCAGTACGCGTCGTCTTCGGTGATGACGAGCAGCTCTTCGAATTTCGCGCCGACGCCGGCGAAGCCGAGATGCGGCTCGACGGCCCACAGGCCCGGCACCGGCGCATGCTCGGAGCGGCGGTCGATCGACCACAGCGGCGACCAGCCTTGCTGTTTCGCCGCGCGGCCCTGGTCGAGCAGCAGGTTGCGCGTCGCGTTCAGCCCGAAGCGCGCGACGAAGCGCGGTTTCGACAGCTTGTGGATCTTCGCGACGCGATGCGCGAGCACCTTGAACGGATAGGCCTTGTGGCGCGGCTCGACACCCTGGCGGCGGCACAGCGCGTCGACCTCCTGCGCGACCTCGGCCATCGGCCGGCGCGCCTTCACGAGCCGCACGATCATGTCGCGGTGGTCCATCAGGTCGTCCTGCAACTGTTCGAGGATCGGGTTGTGGCCGAGGCAGTGCGCGTAGCCGACGTCGGCGACGATGCCGTCGAGCACCGGCGCGACGTCGAGGATCACCGGCATGTCGGTCTCGAGCTGGCGGTTGCTCGGGAAGAACGCGAGATTGAAGCCGCCCATGTGCTTGAGGCCCGAGAAGCCCTCGAATGCGGTGCGGTCGCCGAACCACGCGAACGGCTTGTGTAGCCAGTCGTGCACGCCGTTGTCCTGCAGCCATTCGGTCAGCAGGCGCGCGGCTTCCTTTTCGGTGATGCCCGGGTAGAGCATCGCGCCGACGGTTTCGACGCAGCGGTATGCCAGCTGCTGGACCGCACGGAATTGCGGCAGCTCGTCGAGGTGGACTTCCGGCAGCGGATGGTGGTCGGCCATGATGCGTCTCCAAGGGGGGGCGCTGATCCGGAATGCACCCGCCGGCGTCACAGTCGCGGGTTATTCAGTCAGCATTTAATGTGTCATTGAGCGATGTAACGATCATAGACGGTTCCGGAAAGTGCGCCAGCCCCCTGAGGTGAGGATTTGTCCTAATGAAGGGCCGAAATGGAGTCGTCACTCTAGATTTCCGGAAGTTGGGCCGGAGGGCCCCAGCGCACCCGTCTGCAGGGGGCTGGCCGGGGATCGCCACGCGCGGTCTGCCGGCGCCGGCCCGGAGGGCTGCGCGTACGGCCGCCGTGCGGCTGCCCGGCATGTCGCGCCGGATCAACTCCCCGTCGCGTCGCGACGCGACGCTGTCAAATTGCCGAAATAATTTCGTCACATCATTCGCCCCCGGTTCGGAGCCGTCCCTGCTTCGCCGCGCCGATCAGCGGCCGGTGCGCGGTGAGCCGCGCGGGATAGCGACTGAAACCGATTTGACATTTCCAGGGAGAGAGACCATGCAACGCCGCAAGTTCATGAATACCCTTGCCGCGGCGACTGCCGCGACGTCGCTGATGTTCAAGGCCGGCACGGCCGGCGCGAAGAGCACAGCCGTGCCGGATGCGCTGGACCCGGGCCGCTGGTCGCCGTTCAACGCCGCGCGCCTGCAGGCGGTGCTCGACCAGCATGGCGTGGCGAGCGCGCGCTACGACGAAAAGCGCCGCCCGTACGCGGTCTTCGACTGGGACAACACGTGCATCATGAACGACTGCGAAGAGGCGCTGCTGATGTACCAGATCAACCATCTGCAGTACAAGCTGACGCCGGCCGAATTCGTCGACGTGATGTGGAAGGACGTGCCGAAGGGCGCCTTCATGAAGGACTATGCGACGGTGGACGGCAAGCCGGTGACGATGGAAGACCTCGCGGCGGACATCGAATCCGACTATCGCTGGCTCTACGCGAACTACCAGGGATTCGGCGGCGACAAGAGCCTCGACGAGATTCGCGAGACCGATCAGTTCAAGGATTTCCGCGCGAAGCTGTACTTCATGTACGACGCGATCTGCGATACGCATCCGCTCGAGATCGGCTACAAGTGGATCATCTATTTCTACAAGAACATGACGACCGCCGAGCTGCAGGCGATGGCGGAAGCGTCGAACAACTACGGCATCGGCGACGCGCTGCGCAAGGTCCGCTACGAAAGCCCGAAGACGCTGCCCGGCAAGGCAGGCGTGGTGGCCGACACGCATTTCCACGGCATTCGCATTCATGAGGAAATCCGCGCGGTGATGCACACGCTGCGGGCGAACGGCATCGACGTGTACGTCAGCACGGCATCGCTCGACGATGTCGTGCGAGTGTTCGCCGGCAATCCGAACTATGGCTACGGCGTGCCGCCCGGGAACGTGATCGGCTTGCGTCTCGACATGCGGGACGGCAAGTACACGAGCACGTATCCGGCCGGCTGGCATTTCAACTGGGGGCCCGGCAAGACGGTGGGCATCCGCAACGTCCTCGAGTCGAAGAAGGGTTATGGCCCGCTGCTGGTGTTCGGCGACAGCGACGGCGACGCGTGGATGCTGCGCGACTTCAAGGACACCGCGGCCGGTGTAATCGTCAACCGGATGAAGAAGGGCGAGATCGGCGCGGACAGCAAACTCGCGGCCGAACAGGTCGGGAAATCGGACGCACGCTTCCTGCTGCAGGGCCGCGACGAGCATACGGGCCTGATGATCCCGGACGAGAAGTCGATCAAGTACGGCAAGACCGAGCGCAAGCTGCTGGCTTGACGCGCGCCGGGTGCGGGGCCGTTGCGGCCCCGCGTCCATCGGGACCGATCGCCGCGCCGCGCGGGCCGGAAAGCGAGCGTCTCAGCGCTCGCGCGGCGAGCCCAACCGCTCCAGCAACGCCCCCAGCAGATCGACCGGCAGCGGAAACACGATCGTCGAGTTCTTGTCCGCGGCGATCGTCGTCAGCGTCTGCAGGTAGCGCAGCTGCATCGCCTGCGGCTGCAGCGCGAGCCGTTGCGCGGCCTGCAGCAGTTTCTCCGACGCCTGCAATTCACCTTCCGCATGAATCACCTTCGCGCGCCGCTCGCGCTCGGCCTCGGCCTGCCGCGCGATCGCGCGGATCATCGTCTCGTTCAGGTCGACGTGCTTGATCTCGACCGTCGACACCTTGATCCCCCACGCATCGGTCTGCGCGTCGAGCGTCTTCTGGATGTCGGCGTTCAGCTGCTCGCGCTCGGCGAGCAGCGCGTCGAGTTCGTGCTTGCCGAGCACCGCGCGCAATGTCGTCTGCGCGAGCTGGCTCGTCGCCTCGAAGAAGCGCGCTACCTGGATCACGGCCTTCTCCGGGTCGACCACGCGGAAATACACGACCGCATTGACCTTCACCGACACGTTGTCGCGCGTGATCACGTCCTGCGCGGGCACGTCGAACACGACGGTGCGCAGGTCGATCCGCACGACCTGCTGGACGATCGGGATGATCAGCACGAGCCCCGGCCCCTTCACTTTCCAGAACCGGCCGAGCATGAATACGACACCGCGCTCGTACTCGCGGAAGATGCGGATCGACGACGCGACGAGCACCACGACGAAGACGATCAGGATGCTGCTGAAGCCGAACGTGAAACCGATCATGAAGGTTCTCCCTGGTGTTGTTCTCGATGTGGTTCCTGCCCCGGCACGTCGTAGAGCGGGGCGACCGTGAGCAGCAGCCCGTGGCGGCCGGTGACGCGCACGCGGCAGCCGGCGGCAAGCGGCGCGCTGCTGGCCACGCGCCAGCGTTCGCCGCGCACCCGCGCCCAGCCGACGGCGGACGGCGCGGCCCCGGCCGTGCCATGCGGCTGGTCGGCCAGCAGGCCGTCGTCGAGCACTTCGCCGATGCTGCCGACCATCGCCTCGGCGCCCGTCACGACCGGGCGGCGGCGCGCGCGCAGCGCGACGCTCGATACGCCCGCGACGAGCAGCCCGCCGCCGAGCGCGAGGCTCGCGATCACGGGCCACGGGATCCCGTAGCCGGGCACTTCGGTGTCGATCAGCATCAGCGCGCCGATCGTGAACGACACGATCCCGCCGAAGCCGAGCACGCCGAAGGTCGGCAGGAACGCCTCGGCGACCAGGCAGCCGAGACCGAGCAGCACGAGGCCGAGGCCCGCATAGCTGATCGGCAGCAACTGCATCGCGAACAGCCCGACCAGCAGGCAGATCGTGCCGGCGACGCCCGGCAGCACGAAGCCGGGGTTCGCGAACTCGAAGAAGAGGCCGTAGATGCCGATCGTCAGCAGGATCAGCGCGACGTTCGGGTCGGCGATGATCGCCAGGAAACGGCTGCGCCAGTCGGGCTCGACCACGACGAGCGGCGCATGCGCGGTCGCGAGCCGCACCGTGCCGGCGGTGGTCGTCACCGTGTGGCCGTCGAGCTGGCGAGCGAGGTCGGCGGGATCCTGCGCGATCAGGTCGACCACACGCTGTGCGCGCGCCTCGTTCGCCGACAGGCTCACGGCCTCGCGCACCGCGCGCTCGGCCCATTCGGCATTGCGCCCGCGCAGCTGCGCGAGGCCGCGGATATACGCGGAGGCGTCCTGCATCGCCTTGCGGATCTCGGTCGATTGGGTATCGGTCGGCAAGGCGGCCGCCGTAGCCGCCGCATCGGACGCCCCTGACGCGCCCGAGGTGCCCGAGGTGCCCGAGGTGCCCGCCGGCGCGCGCGGTGCAGCAGGGTTCCCGCCCGGCGACACCGCGCCGCCGATGCCGAATTGCACGGGCGACGCCGCGCCGAGATTGGTGCCGGGCGCCATCGCCGCGAAGTGGCTCGCATAGACGATGTAGGTGCCTGCGCTCGCGGCCCGCGCGCCGCCCGGCGCGACGAACGCGGCGACCGGCACCGGCGAGCCGAGGATGGCCTTGATGATCTGCCGCATCGACGTGTCGAGGCCGCCGGGCGTATCGAGTTGCAGGATCGCGAGCGGCGCGTGCTCGCGGGCGGCGCGATCGAGCGAGCGCACGATGAAGTCGGCGCTGGCCGGGCCGATCGCGCCGTTGACGGGGATCACGATGACCGGGCGCGCGGCGGGTGCTTCGGCGGGCGGCGGCGCGGCGACCGCTGCGCACACGACGAGCAGCGCCGCGAACAGCGCGGCGCGCGCGACCCGCGCGGAGAGCGGATGACGGGGGCGGCCGTCGGGCGCGGCAGGCGCCGGCGGCGGCTCATGACGGTGAAAGAGCATCGGGGCGTCCAGGCGGCGCGCGGCCGCGCGCCGTCCGGCTCGCGGAAAGGGCGTGGGCCCGATGCTTAAAGATTAGGCGCTTTCTGCAGAAAGCGCGAAACCGCGGCCGTGCCGGCCGGCTTCAGCTCGCGCTGCCGCCCCGCGCGAGCACTTCGTCGCGATAGTCGGCCGGGCTGCGCCCGCTCCATTTGCGGAACGCGCGGTAGAACGCGCTGGGCTCCGCGAAACCGGTTGCCGCAGCAACATCGGCGATCGTGCGCGCGGGGTCGGCCAGCGCCTCGAACGCAAGATCGCGCCGCAGCGTGTCCTTGATCGACTGGTAGGCCTGGCCTTCCTGGTGCAGCTTGCGGCGCAGCGTGGCCTCGGCCACGTGCAGCCGCGCGGCCATCCCGCCCGCGCCCGGCCATGCGGCGGGCGGCATTCCGCGCAACACCGCCCGCACGCGTTGCGCGAGCGCGTTCGGGTTGCGGTACTTGACGATGAAGCTCGCCGGCGCGTTGCGCAGGAACGTCTTCAGCGTCTTCGCGTTCTGCACGACCGGCAGCGTCGCGAATTCGGGATCGAAATCGACATACGAATCGGGCTCGTTGAAGCGCATGTCGTCACAGAACATCGACGGATATTCGTGGTCGGCGGGCGGCGTGTCGCAGCGGAAGCTCGCATGCAGCAGCGGGATGCGCCGCCCGATCAGCCAACAGGTGAGCCCGTAGACGATGATGAAATAGGTCGCGTACGTGAACATCGCGGGCGTCGCACCGTTGTTGCGGTGCACGAAGCGCAGCCGCACGCGCTGCGGGTTCGCGTCGAGCTCCGCGTGCAGGTCGTCGAGCACGCAGTGCATGAAATTCACCGCGCGCGCCATCGCGTGCAGCCCGTCGCGCGCAGACAGCGCCGCCTGGCTCATCGCGATGAAGCTGCCGCTGCGCATCGGGTGGCGATCCTGCCCGAAAAACTCGTCGTCGAGCGTGCGCGCGATCGCGTTCCACAGCGCGCCGTATTGTTGCGCGGACACCCGTGCGCGCGGCTGCCCGAGCAGCGCGGGCGCGATGCCGGCCTGCGCGAGCAGCGGTTCGGCCGCGACGCCGCGCCGCGTGGCCAGCGCGACGCTGTACGCGACGAGGCTGATCGCGACGGTTCCCTTGTCTTCCTGCTTCATCCGTGCCGCCGGTGTGGCAAAAACGCTCAGTGTAAATGAGCGACGCGAGCATCGAACAGTCGCGCCTGCTTGCCTACACTTGTTGCATCGAAACGCAAGGACGGTCGCGCCCGGCGGCCGCGGGAGACAGCAGCACCATGGACGAGCTTTACACCGAAGACCAGCGGATGATCCGCGACGCCGCGCGCGCGTTTGCCACCGAGATGCTGGCGCCGAACGCGGCGCAGTGGGACCACGATGCGCACCTGCCCGACGCGATCGTCGCGCAGCTCGGCGAACTCGGCCTGCTCGGGATGATCGTGCCGCAGGAGCTGGGCGGCTCGTATACGGACTACGTGGCCTACGCGCTGGCGATGGAAGAGGTCGCCGCCGGCGACGCCGCGTGCGCGACGATGATGAGCGTGCACAACTCGGTCGGCTGCGGGCCGATCCTCGGTTTCGGCACGCCGGCGCAGAAGGATCGCTGGCTGGCCGACATGGCCGCGGGCCGCGTGATCGGCGCGTTCTGCCTGACCGAGCCGCACGCCGGCTCCGAGGCGAACAACCTGCGCACGCGTGCGGAACTGCGTGACGGCAAATGGGTGCTGAACGGCGCGAAGCAGTTCGTGACCAACGGCCAGCGTGCCGGCGTTGCGATCGTTTTTGCCATGACCGACCCGGAAGCCGGCAAGCGCGGCATTTCCGCGTTCCTGGTGCCGACCGACACGCCGGGCTTCATCGTCGGCAAACCCGAGAAGAAGATGGGCATCCGCGCGTCGGATACGTGCCCGATCACGTTCGAGAACTGCGCGATTCCGGAAGAAAACCTGCTCGGCAATCGCGGCGAAGGGCTGAAGATCGCGCTGTCGAACCTCGAAGGCGGGCGCATCGGCATCGCCGCGCAGGCGCTCGGCATCGCGCGCGCCGCATTCGACAAGGCGCGCCGCTATGCGGGCGAGCGCGTGCAGTTCGGCAAACCGATCGCCGAGCATCAGGCGATCCAGCAGAAGCTCGCCGACATGGCCGTGCAGATCAACGCCGCGCGCCTGCTCGTGCATCACGCGGCGAAACTGCGCACGGCCGGGCTGCCGTGCCTGTCGGAAGCGTCGCAGGCGAAGCTGTTCGCATCGGAGATGGCCGAGCGCGTGTGCTCGGACGCGATCCAGATCCACGGCGGCTACGGCTATCTGGTCGATTACGAAGTCGAGCGTCACTATCGCGACGCGCGCATCACGCAGATTTACGAAGGCACCAGCGAAGTGCAGCGGATGGTGATCGCGCGGCAGCTCTGAGCCGCGGCGGTTGCCCCGGCGACGACATCACGCAGGGCACGAGGGCAGCGCGGCGAACGCGGCACGCAACGACGTGACCGTGCGCCGCAACAGAGGCAACCGGGCATGCGCTGCAGCACATGCCCGGTTCGACGCATGGAGACTGGAGGACACGATGACGGTACAGGCATTCCTGAACGCACGCGACTTTCTGCTGCGCCACCGCACCGACTACGACACCGCGTACCGCGAGTTCGAGTGGCCGGTGCTCGACGCATTCAACTGGGCGCTCGACTACTTCGACCCGATGGCGCGCGGCAACGACCAGCCCGCGCTGTGGATCGTCGATGCGGCGACCGGCACGGGCGATCCGTATTCGTTCGCGCAGATGTCCGAGCGTTCGTCGCGGATCGCGAACTGGCTGCGCTCGATCGGCGTCGTGCGCGGCGACCGGATCCTGCTGATGCTGCCGAACCGTGTCGAGCTGTGGGACGCGATGCTCGCCGCGATGAAGCTCGGCGCGATCGTGCTGCCTGCCACCACGCAACTGTCGCCCGACGACGTACGTGACCGCGTGCAGATCGGCGGCGCGAAATACGCGATCGTCGACGAGAACGAAACCGCCAAGTTCGAGCAGCCGGATCTCGGCCTCGCGCGGAAGATCGTCGCCGGCGCGCCGCGCGCGGGCTGGCTCGCGATGAACGACGGCTATGCGGCGAGCGCCGTATTCGAGCCGGACGCCATCACGCACGCGAACGATCCGATGCTGCTGTACTTCACGTCGGGCACGACGTCGAAGCCGAAGCTCGTCGAGCACACGCACCGCACCTATCCGGTCGGCCATCTGTCGACGATGTACTGGGTCGGCCTGCAACCGGGCGACATCCACTGGAACATCAGCTCGCCGGGCTGGGCGAAGCACGCGTGGAGCTGCTTCTTCGCGCCGTGGAATGCGCAGGCGTGCGTGTTCGCGTTCAACTACGCGCGCTTCGAGCCGAAGGTGGTGCTCGATGCGCTCGTCAAATACCAGGTGACGACGCTGTGCGCGCCGCCGACCGTGTGGCGCATGCTCGTGCAGCAGCCGCTCGCGTCGTTCGACGTGAAGCTGCGCGAGATCGTCGGCGCGGGCGAGCCGCTGAATCCCGAGATCATCGAGCGCGTGAAGAAGGCGTGGGGCATCGCGATCCGCGACGGCTACGGCCAGACCGAAACGACCTGCCTGATCGGCAACTCGCCGGGCCAGCCGGTCGTCGCGGGTTCGATGGGGCGGCCGCTGCCCGGCTACCGCATTGCACTGCTCGACCCCGACGGCGCGCCCGTGACCGAAGGCGAGGTCGCGCTGCCGATCGGCGCCGGCGTCACGCGCCCGGTCGGGCTGATGAAAGGCTATGCGAACAACCCCGACGCGACGGCCTACGCGATGCGCGACGGCCACTACCGCACGTCGGACATCGCGATGCGCCGCGACGACGGTTACTACGTGTACATCGGCCGCGCGGACGACGTGTTCAAGTCGTCCGACTACCGGCTGAGCCCGTTCGAACTCGAAAGCGTGCTGATCGAACATCCGGCGATCGCCGAGGCAGCCGTCGTGCCGAGCCCCGACCCCGTGCGGCTGTCGGTGCCGAAGACCTTCATCACGCTGCGCCAGGGTTACGAGGAAAGCCCCGCACTCGCGCTGGAAATCTTCCGTTTCTCGCGCGAGAAGCTCGCGCCGTACAAGCGCATTCGCCGGCTGCAGTTCGCGGAGCTGCCGAAGACGATCTCGGGGAAGATCCGCCGCGTCGAGCTGCGCCGCCGCGAGATCGAGCGTGGCGACGACGCAAGTGAGCGGATGCCCGGCGAATACTGGGAAGAAGATTTCGCCGCCGAACTGAAGTGACGTGACCGCGGGCCGCGCGCGCCGCATTCCGCGGCCGCCGCCCGCAGCCGAATTGAACCGGCCGCGCGGCGATATCGCGCTTCGCGGCCCTCTGCCAGGAGAAAAGATCGATGAACGCGAATTCGAAAGACGTGCCGACGGTCAAGCTGCTGATCGACGGCGCCTTCGTCGAGTCCGCCACGAACGAGTGGCGCGACATCGTCAACCCGGCGACGCAGCAGGTGCTCGCGCGCGTGCCGTTCGCGACCGTCGCGGAAGTCGACGCGGCCGTGCAGGCCGCGCACACCGCGTACGCAACGTGGAAGAACACGCCGATTTCGGCGCGCATGCGCATCATGCTGAAATTCCAGGATCTCGTGCGCACGAACCAGCAGCGCATCGCGAAGACGCTGACGGCCGAGCAGGGCAAGACGATTCCCGATGCCGAAGGCGACATCTTCCGCGGCCTCGAAGTGGTCGAGCACGCGTGCTCGATCGGTTCGCTGCAGCTCGGCGAATTCGCGGAGAACGTCGCGGGCGGGGTGGATACCTACACGCTGCGCCAGCCGCTCGGCGTGTGCGCGGGCATCACGCCGTTCAACTTCCCCGCGATGATTCCGCTGTGGATGTTCCCGATGGCGATCGTCTGCGGCAACACGTTCGTGCTGAAGCCGTCGGAACAGGATCCGCTGTCGACGATGCAGCTCGTCGAGCTCGCGATCGAGGCCGGCGTACCGAAAGGGGTGCTGAACGTCGTGCACGGCGGCAAGGAAGTGGTCGACGCGATCTGCACCCATCCGCTCGTGAAGGCGATCTCGTTCGTCGGTTCGACGGCGGTCGGCACGCACGTGTACAACCTTGGCAGCGCGCACGGCAAGCGCGTGCAGTCGATGATGGGCGCGAAGAACCACGCGGTCGTGCTGCCCGATGCGAACCGCGAGCAGGCGATCAACGCGCTCGTCGGTGCGGGCTTCGGCGCGGCCGGCCAGCGCTGCATGGCGACGTCGGTCGCGGTGCTCGTCGGCAACGCGCGCGACTGGCTGCCGGACATCGTCGCGAAGGCGAAGGCGCTGAAGGTCAATGCGGGCGCGGAAGCCGGCACGGACGTCGGGCCGGTCGTGTCGAAGGCCGCGAAGGAACGCATCCTGTCGCTGATCGACGCGGGCGTGAAGGAAGGCGCGAAGCTCGAACTCGACGGCCGCGACGTGAAGGTGGCCGGCTACGAGCAGGGCAATTTCGTCGGCCCGACGATCTTCTCGGGCGTGAAGACGAACATGTCGGTCTACACGCATGAAATCTTCGGCCCCGTGCTGGTCGTGATGGAAGCCGACACGCTCGACGACGCGATCGCGCTCGTCAACGCGAACCCGTTCGGCAATGGCGTCGGCCTGTTCACGCAGAGCGGCGCGGCCGCGCGCAAGTTCCAGAGCGAGATCGACGTCGGCCAGGTCGGCATCAACATCCCGATCCCGGTGCCGGTGCCGTTCTTCAGCTTCACGGGTTCGCGCGGCTCGAAGCTCGGCGATCTCGGCCCGTACGGCAAGCAGGTCGTGCAGTTCTACACGCAGACCAAGACGGTCACCGCGCGCTGGTTCGACGACGACACGACGGCCGGCCCGGTGAACACCACGATCCGGCTGCACTGAGCGGCGGAGGACACGAACATGAAAATCGGATTTATCGGCCTCGGCCACATGGGCGCGCCGATGGCGCTGAACCTGCTGAAAGCCGGCCATGAAGTGCACGCGTTCGACCTGAGCGCCGATGCATTGCGCGCACTGCAGGATGCCGGCGCGCAGGTGGCCGCGTCGCCGCGCGATGCGACCTCGGGCGCGACGTTCGTCATCACGATGCTGCCGGCCGCACCGCACGTGCGCTCGGTGCTCACCGGCGAGAACGGCGTGCTCGCCGGCCTCGGCGCGGGCGCGACCGTGATCGATTCGAGCACGATCGACCCGGCGAGCGCGCAGGCGTTCGGCGCGCTGGTGCGCGAGCACGGCGGCGCGTTCGTCGATGCGCCGGTGTCGGGCGGCACCGGCGGCGCGGCGGCCGGTACGTTGACCTTCATGGTCGGCGGCAGCGATGCGGATTTCGAGCGCGTGAAGCCGGTGCTCGCCGGCATGGGCAAGAACATCGTCCATTGCGGTGCGACGGGGATGGGGCAGGTCGCAAAGGTCTGCAACAACCTCGTGCTCGGCATCTCGATGGCTGCCGTGTCGGAGGCGATGTCGCTCGGCGTCGCACTCGGCATCGACCCGAAGGTGCTGGCAGGCATCGTCAACACGTCGACGGGCCGCTGCTGGAGCTCGGACACCTACAACCCGTATCCGGGCGTGATCGACACCGCGCCGTCGTCGCGCGGTTACTCGGGCGGTTTCGGCACCGACCTGATGCTGAAGGATCTCGGCCTCGCGAACGACGCCGCGAAGCAGGCCCGCCAGCCCGTCTATCTCGGCGCGCTCGCGCAGCAGCTGTACCAGACGATGAGCAGCCGCGGCGACGGCCAGCTCGATTTCTCGGCGGTGATCCGCCTGTACCAACCGGCAACGAAGAAGGACGCGTGATGATCGAACTGGACTACGTCGACGACGGCGCGATCGCGTGCGCGACGCTCAAGCGTCCGCCCGCGAACGCCTTTACCGCCGACGGGCTGCGGCAACTGCAGGAAACCGTCGCCGAACTGAACGCGAACCCGCGCGTGCGCGCGCTGGTAATCACCGGCGACGGCCCGAAGTTCTTCAGCGCGGGCGCCGACCTCAACACGTTCGCCGAAGGCGATCGCGCAGTCGCGCGTGCGATGGCGTCGCGCTTCGGCGCGGCGTTCGAGGCGCTGCACGACGCGCGCGTCGTGACGATCGCGGCGATCAACGGCTACGCGATGGGCGGCGGGCTCGAATGCGCGCTCGCGTGCGACCTGCGGATCGCGGAGACGCATGCGCAGATGGCGCTGCCCGAACCGTCGGTCGGCCTGCTGCCGTGCGGCCTCGGCACGCAGACGCTGCCTTGGCTCGTCGGTGAAGGCTGGGCGAAGAAGATCATCCTGACCGGCGCGCGCGTCGATGCGGCCACGGCGCTCAGGATCGGCCTCGTCGAGGACGTCGTGGAATCGGGCGCGTCGCGCGATGCGGCGCTCGCGCTCGCGCGCAACGTCGCGCGGCAGAGCCCGCATGCGGTCGCGTACAGCAAGGAGCTGATCGGCCTCGCGCGCCGCGGCGTACCGCGCAGCGCGGCGCTCGCGGTCGAGCGCGAACGCTTCGTCGACCTGTTCGAGACGAACGATCCGCGCGAAGGCGTGGCCGCGTTCCTCGGCAAGCGCGCACCGCAGTGGCACAACGATGGAGAGCCGCAACGATGAGTACGCCGGTGACGAATCACGACGCGTTCGCGGAGCATGCACCGGAGGTGCTGTTCCGCGTGGTGAACCGCGTGGCGCTGATCACGCTGAACCGGCCGGCGGCGCTCAATGCGCTGTCGTACCCGATGATCGGCGAGCTGGCCGCGCTCCTCGAGCGCTGCCGTGACGACGACCAGATCGTCGCGGTCGTGCTGCGCGGCGCCGGCGAGAAGGGCTTCTGCGCGGGCGGCGACGTGCGTGCGCTGTACAGGATGGTCGCGCAGCGCGAGACCTGGCTGCCGTTCTTCGTCGACGAATACCGGCTCGACTACGCGATCCATACGTTCCCGAAGCCGGTGGTCGCGCTGATGGACGGCGTGACGATGGGCGGCGGCATGGGCCTCGCGCAGGGCGCGGCGCTGCGTGTCGCGACCGAGCGCAGCAAGATCGCGATGCCGGAGACGCGCATCGGCCTCGTGCCCGACGTCGGCGCGACGCATTTCCTGTCGCGCATGCCGGCCGAACTGGAGCTGTACGTCGGGCTGACCGGCGCGATGCTGTCGGGCGCCGACGCGCTCACGGCGAAGCTCGCGGATCTTTGCGTGCCGTCCGCATGGCTCGACACGTTCGAGACGCGCATCGAAAGCGTCAAGTGGGAAGGCGATGCGCTGCCGTTGCTGCGCAAGGTGTTCGAGCCGCCGTGCAACGTCGTGCCGCATGCGGCGCTCGACAGCCAGATGCCCTGGATCGTGCGTCACTTCGACAAGCGCTCGACCGTCGAGCGGATCGTCGCGACGCTGACGCAGGATCTTGCGCGCGAGGAGCTGTCGCGCGAGCACCGTCAATGGCTGCAGGCGACGCTCGATGCGCTCACCGGCCATTCGCCGACGATGCTGTGCGTGACGCGCGAAGCGCTGCTGCGTGGCCGGCAGATGACGCTCGCGGAATCCTTCCGGATGGAGCTCGGTATCGTCGCGCGGGCGATCGAGGAGGGCGATTTCTGCGAGGGCGTGCGTGCACATCTCGTCGACAAGGATCGCAAGCCGCGCTGGGCGCCCGCGTCGCTCGTCGAGCTGCGCGCCGAACGCGTGCGGCATTTCCTCACGTCGCCGTGGAAACTGTTCGCGCATCCGCTGGCGGCGCTGGGCGCGGATTGAACCGCCGGCATTGCGCCGGCAATCTGCAAGGCGGCGCATGCTTCGGCATGCGCCGTTTTTCTTTTTTGAGGTCGGCACGCATCCAGTGCCGTGCATACGATAACGCGCGCTACCATCAGCCGCGTTAAATCACAACCGCCACGAATAGATGAAAATATCAATAATAATTTACTAATTCTGGCGTGGCGTATGGGGGTTTCTACTTGCCACGGAATCGGAAAAGCCATTAATATCATCAAACAAAATTTGATTGATGGCTCATCAATTTTAAGCCGCCGTATGGAAAGCGCGCATGAAGATGCCGCTATTCGATAAAAGATCCGAGGCAAGCATGAGAGAAAGGGGCTACTCCGGGCAGGGTGCCGTGCTGTCTGCGTTTGTACATTCCGGTGGCGCGCGTCGACAGTACCGTCGTGGCCGCTCGCCCATCGCGGTTGTAGCGAGGCGCTGAGCCGTCCGGTCCCGGGGGTTCCGTAAGACAAATCCAGGTATCGACTATCGATCGGGGCGTCTATTGGCGGCCGGGTTCGTGATCGCCGCTTGATCGATCGGCATTCGTGCATCGGCTGGTTTCCCTGACGGGTACGTTGCGCATTTTTCGTTTTAACGTGAGTTGAAACGTGTGTCGTCGCATCTCTATTGGATGCGTGAATCAGGATGATTGAGTCTGAAATAATCGGGCTCTCTGTTTTAAAAATTCAATATTTCAATTCAATTACTTCAAATTACATTTTCGTGTGATTTGAAGGTGGGTATTTGATCGCTCCCGTAAATGAGGAGGTAGTTTGAATTCGGCAATCTTGTTCGCACCCGCGAAAATTCTGCTGCAACACTCGGAGACGGCGTGGCTGGAGGCGCTCGGCCCTCAGTCGTTGATCTACAGCGACCTGGCGGCGCGGGATGCGCTGCATGCCCGCTTGCCAGGTCTGTCCGGCATGTTTCGCCTGTACGAGCGGTTCAACGATTCGGCTCGGGTCGAACTCGATGCTTTGGCCGAGGCCCGGACCTTGCGCACCGATGCTGTCATCGCGTTGGCGGAGGTCGACCTGCTGCGGGCCGCGCGGATCAAGGACCGTATCCACGCGAGCGGCGGCAGCCACGAAGCCGCCACGCTGCTTTACCGGGACAAGTTCCTGATGAAGCAGCGGCTGGCCGAACGGGGCATCCGCATCAATTCGATGGCGGCCGTACGCTCCGCGTGCGAGATCGACGACTTTATCGAGCGTCATGGTTATCCGGTGGTGGTCAAGCCGCGTGATGGCCGCGGATCGGGCGGCGTGAGCGTGCTGCGCGACCGGCAGGCGCTATTGACCTATCTGACGGAGCAGGACGGCACGACCTTCCATAACCTGATGGTCGAAAAATTCCTGGACGCACCGCTGTTGAACGTCAACGGCTTGTACATCAACGGCAAGCCGATCATCGTTTCTCCCGTTCGCTCGACCGTGACCTGCCTCGATTTCCTGGGTGGCAAGAGCCTCGGATTCCAGATGCTGGCTGCGGACAATCCATTGCACGACGCGTGCGTGGAATTGACCCGGAACATCGTCGAGCGTGCGCTGCCGCCGATTCCCACGATGTTGTTTCACCTCGAGGTGTTCCTCGACGGCGACGAACTGGTGGTTTGCGAGATCGCTTGCCGGCTTGGCGGTTGCAGCGTCAACCAGGAATTGTCTGCGGCTTATGGCATCGACCCGCGCATGACCCTGATTGACGCGTTGCGTGGCGGGGCGTCGTCGAGTTTGACGCAAAGCATCGTCGCGAAGAGTCTGCTCGGCCAACTCAATATTCCGCCGCGGGCAGGAACCCTGCGTGATTTTCCGGCACGGATCGATCTCCCGTTCATCCGCTATTGCGCTGTCACCGCGCAAAAGGGTGTGACCTACTCGGGCATGAAGATGACGAATGCCGAGATCGTGTCCGCCGTCGTCGACGGCGACAGCGAACAGGCGGTCAGTCGCCACCTCGTTGCGCTCGACGATTGGGTGCGCGACGCATTCGTCTGGGAGTGAGCGCGGCGCGCGCGTGCGGTGGGCGCGACGGGTCCGGCGAGTGCCTGGTACGCGTTGGGGCGAGGATTCTGGAATGGCAAGGTGTGACATGAAAAAAGTGGCAATTGTCGGTCTTGGCTACAGCGGTGCCGTGGTTATCGAGCGCTTGAAGCAACTCGCGCCGGCGATGGAAATCGACGTCTACGATGCCGCCGGCAGTATCGGGGCCGGCCTGGCCTATCAGGCGGACTCGCCGGGCAATCTGGTGAACAGGCCCGCGAGCCTGATGTACCTGCGGGAGCGTGGCGACTTTCGCAAATGGCTGCAGGGGACCGTCGAGGCCGGTGCCGACTCGTACCAGCCGCGGCCCTTGTTCGGAAAATTCGTCGAGGAGTCGCTGCGCTCGTCCATGCGCGAGCATTTGGCGATTCGCTATCAGCGGGCGAATGTGCTCGACGTGACGGTGGAGGACGGGCGCTACGTGCTGCGAACGTCGATCGGGACGGTGCCGGGATACGATGCACTGGTGCTCGCGACCGGCAATACGGAACCGACCGACTTGTACGGGCTCCGGGGGCAGTCGGGCTATGTTAATAATCCGTACCCGACAGTCTGTCTCGAAGGCATCTGTTCCGACCGCATCGGGGTGCTGGGCAACCAGCTGTCTGCGATCGATGTGGCGTTAACGCTGCTGGCCGGCAACGAAGTCAATCACGTCACGATGCTGACTCGGCACAGTAAGCTGCCGAACTATAGCGACGAGTATGTGCCTTGCCAGTTGAAGGTGTTGAGCGAGGACACGATCAAGCGTCGCCTGCGCATCGGCGGTGCGACGTTGAAGGTCGTCGAGACGCTGTTCAATGAAGAGTTCGACGCGCAAGGCATCGACGTGAACCTCAGCGACCTGATGCGCGATCACAGCCGGGTGTCGGCATCCCGCAAGGAAATCTATTCGGTCCTCGCCGCCACCAATCTAGTCGTGCCGATGCTCTGGCATGCATTGCCCGAGCGCGAGCGGCAGGTGTTCGTCAGAAAGCTCAGGGGGCCGTGGCGTCAGCTTCGCGTGCCGATTCCGAAGGACAACTGGATGAAGATCCAGCATTATCTGAAGGCCGGGAGGCTTGCGTGCCGCACCGGCCTGCGCGAGGTGCGGGCGGGGCAGCAGGACTTCGTCGTGCAAGGGAGGGGCTTCAGTCATGCGTTCTCGCACATCATCAATGCCACGGGATCCGGCGACGCAATGGACAGTGCGATCTACGCGAACATGTCGGCGTCGGGATTGTGCGTCCGGCATCCCTATGGCGGCATCGAGGTGCGCTACGACGATTGCCGCGTGATCGGGGCCGACGGCCCGTCGAACATCTTCGCGATCGGTAACCCGACCGTTGGTGTGTTCTATGCCGTCAGCAACATCGATGTCCTGCAGATGCAAGCGAAAACGATTTGCCGGAACCTGGCTAACAACCAGGCCGCTTCCCGATGAAAACGCTCGCGTATCTTGCCTGCCTGACCACGGTCGGGCTCGTGCTGCGGGTTGCAGGCGTCCCGCATGGCCTGCTGCTCGGCGCGATTCTCGCCGCGTCGATCGCGACCAGCCGGTTCGGTTTCGCGCCTAGGCTGCGCTTCGGTCTCGAGTTCGTGCAGATCGTGCTCGGCATGGCGACCGGCTTGTTGTTCAGGTCGTGGGACACGCAGACGGTCGTCTCGATCGTGCCGAGCCTGGGCGTCCTGCTCGTATGCCTGGCCACGCAGATTGCAGTCGGCAGTCTTTGGCTGTCCCGCGTCTCGCGCTGGAACCGGGCCGATGCACTGTTGGCCGTCTATCCCGGCGCACTCGCCGCGGTATTCGACCTGCTGGAATCCGAGCGCGCGTCGGCCAAGGTGATCGTCGTGCATCTCGTGCGGCTCCTGTCGATCACGATTCTCGTCAGTTGCTTCATTCCGGCGCAGGCGGGTGCGCCGCAGCAAGCGGCGGTCACCGCGTTGCCGGCCGAGACATGGCTGGCGCTGACGGGGCTGGTCGCGCTGTGCGTGCTGGCCGGGCGGGCGTTGCTCGGGCTCGGTGTGCCGGCGCCGTTCATGATCACGGCCATCGTGCTGACCGGCGTGTTCGTGCGAGCGGGATGGCTGCATGACGTCGAAGTGCCGGCATGGTGTGTCGATGCGGCGTCGGTCATCCTGGGCGCGCTGATCGGCGCACAGTTCAAGCAGATCACACTGGCGGACGGGCTGCGATACGGCCGGACCGGCCTTGCGTGCATCGCGCTGATGCTGATGGTGGCCGGTGCGTTCGCGTGGGCGATGGCGCGGCTGTCCGGCTATGGGGTGCTGCCGCTGTGGCTTTCGTATGCGCCCGGGGCCATCGAGACGATCACGATCGTGGCCTATGGCGGCGGATTGAATGTCGTGTTCGTACTGTCACATCATCTGACGCGGCTGGTCGTGCTGCACTTCGCGCCGGCGGCACTCGCCCGCGCCCGCCGCCGGCGCATGCTGGCGATCGACGGCGGTGACGCGAAGTAGCGCGGGTAGCGCGCACGTGTCGCACGTTTGTGTACGGCACGATCCGCGGCACCGTGCGCAGTCCTGCCTATCGTTCGATCATCGGCGGCACCGCCTGCGCGAGCGCGTCGATCACGCAGCGCGTCTTGCGCGGCAGGTAGCGCGTCTTCGGCCAGATCGCGTGGATGTCGCCTTCGCAGACGAAGCAGCGATCCAGCACGACCACCATCTCCCCGCGCTTCACGTACTGGTCGAGCAGCCAGCTCGGCACCCACGCGATTCCGAACCCCGACGCGCCGGCCGCCGCGATCGCCTGCACGTCGTCGAAGCTCAGTTGATGCGGCATGTCGATCCGCACCGTCGAGCCGTCCAGCGCGCGCAAGTCCCACGGTTGAATCACGCCCGAGCGTGAATACGCGATCGTCCGGTGGTCTTTCAGGTCGTCGAGCGTCTTCGGCATCCCGTAGCGGGCGAGATACGACGGCGCCGCGCCGAGGCTGCCGTATTGCGTGCCGAGCCGCCGCACCGCGAGGCTCGTGCTGTCCGCGAGCGTGCCGATCCGCACTGCGAGGTCGATGCCTTCCTCGACGAGATCGACGAAACGGTCGGTGATCGACACGTCGATCCGCAAATGCGGATAGGTGCGCGCGAGATCGAGCACGATGGGCGTCACGCAGTGGTGCCCGAACGCGAGCGGCACGCTCAGGCGCAGCTTGCCGCGCGGCTCGTTGCGGCCGCAGTCGAGGTCGGCCTCCGCCGCTTCCAGTTCCGCGAGCGCGCGCACGCAGCGGTCGTAGTACGCCTGGCCGTCGTCGGTCAGGCTCTGGCTGCGTGTCGTGCGCTGCAGCAGCCGCGCGCCGAGCCGCTTCTCGAGCCGTGCGACAGCCTTGCCGACCGCCGAGCGCGTCATGTCGAGCCGTTCCGCGGCGAGCGCGAAGCTGCCCGATTCCACTACCTGGACGAAGGTCGTCACGCCGTCGAGTCTGTCGGTCATGGGGGAAATTGAGTCCTGCAGTTCCCCAGTCTGGAGAAATGCGTGCGTCAATGGGGATGGAAATTCTCACTATAGTATCGATTCCCGTCCAGCGTGCGTCACCGGCCGCACGCGGCGAATCCTTCTCACCTGGAGGCGCGCGGCCCGTTGCCGGGCTGAGGCGCAATACGCATGACGCAATCCGACTCCCGCAGGAATGCGGTCGCACTCGCGGCCGTCTGTCTCACGTCGCTGATGTTCGGCCTCGAAATCTCGAGCGTGCCGGTGATCCTGCCGACGCTCGAACACGTGCTGCATGGCGATTTCAACGGCATGCAGTGGATCATGAATGCGTACACGATCGCGTGCACGACCGTGCTGATGGCGGCCGGCACGCTCGCCGACCGGTTCGGCCGCAAGCGCGTGTACGTGATCGGCACCGTGCTGTTCGGTTTGACGTCGCTGCTGTGCGGGCTCGCGCCGAACGTGCCGGTGCTCGTCGCGGGGCGGCTGCTGCAGGGCGCGAGCGGCGGCGCGATGCTGATCTGCCAGATTGCGGTGCTGTCGCATCAGTTCCGCGACGGCCGCGAGCGTGGTCGCGCGTTCGGGATCTGGGGGATCGTGTTCGGCATCGGGCTCGGGTTCGGGCCGATCGTCGGCGGCGCGATCGTCGCGCTGGCGAGCTGGCCGTGGGTGTTCCTCGTCCATGCGCCGCTCGCGGCCATTGCGCTCGTGCTGATCGGCGGCGCGGTGCAGGAGTCGCGCGATCCGCACGCGGGCAGGCTCGACGTCGCAGGCATCGTCACGCTGTCGCTCGCGGTGCTCGGCCTGGCGTTCTATATCACGCAAAGTGCGGCGCTCGGGCTGACCAGCGCGGCCGGCCTCGGCGTGCTCGGCGCGACCGTGCTGGCGCTGGCCGGCTTCTTCATCGCGGAGCGCGCCAGTGCGCGGCCGATGTTCGATTTCTCGGTGTTCCGGATTCGCGCGTTCACCGGCTCGATCTTCGGTTCGATGGGGATGAACTTCAGCTTCTGGCCGTTCATGATCTACCTGCCGATCTGGTTCCAGGTCGCGCTCGGCTACGACAGCGTGACGGCCGGCCTCGCGTTGCTCGCGTACACCTTGCCGACGCTGGTCGCGCCGCCGTTCGGCGAACGGCTCGCGCTGCGCTACGGGCCGGGTGTCGTGATCCCGGGCGGCCTGTTCACGATCGCCGCGGGGTTCGCGTTGATGCGGATCGGCAGCGCGGCCGACCATGCAAGCTGGATCACGATGCTGCCCGGCTGCGTGATCGCCGGCATCGGGCTCGGGCTCACGAACACGCCCGTGACCAACACGACGACGGGCGCGGTGCCGAGTTCGCGGGCCGGGATGGCGTCGGGCATCGACATGAGCGCGCGGATGATCTCGCTCGCGCTGAACATCGCGGCGATGGGCTTCGTGCTGGTCGCGGGGATCGTCGCGAACCTGAAGGCCGGTGTCGCGGGCACGATCGGCGACGCAGCGCTGCGCCGGCTCGCGCAGGAGATTGCGTCCGGCCGGACCGACGGGCTGCACGAGATCGCACCGGCGCTCGCGCAGGCCGACCCGACCGGCGCGGCGCTGCACGCGGCGCTCGTGCACGGGTTCGGCTGGGTGATGGTGTATGGCGCGGCGGGCGTGGCACTGCTCGCGACGGCGAGCGCGGTGGCGTTCGCACCGGCGCGGCGTGGGGCGCCCGTGTGTGAATGACACCGCGCGTGATCGGCGCGGCCGGCGCGGTGCACGCGCCGGTCAGGACATCCCGCCGCCGAGCGTGCGGTACAGCGTCATCTGGTTGTTGAGCCGGTTCAGGCGCGTCAGCTCGTCGGCGCTTTGCGCGTCGCGCAGCCGCTGCTGCTGGTCGAGCCACGGCTGCACGGCGGTCGCGCCGGCCGCGAAGCGCGCGGCGGCCAGCTGTTCGGCGCGCTGCGCCTGGGCCAGCGACAGCGCGCGCTGCTCGGCCTCGCGTTCGAGCTGCACACGCGCCGACAGCACGTTTTCGACTTCCGCGAGCGCCGTATAGAGCTTCTGGCGGAACCCGACGACGGCTTCCTCGTACTGCGACTTCGACACCTTGATCTGCAGCTGCATCGTGTTCCACTGGATGAACGGCAGTGCCAGGCCCAGCCCGAGCGTGCCGACCGGATTCATCAGCACGCGCTCGAGGCTCGGGCTCGACGTGCCGGCCTGGCCGGTCAGCGTGAAGGCCGGATAGAAGCTCGTGCGTGTCGCGTCGACTTGCGCGAGCGACTCGCGCAACCGGAATTCCGCCGCGCGCAGGTCGGGGCGCCGGCCGAGCAGGCTCGCGGGCAGGCCGGCCGCGACTTCCGGCGGCGCAGCGACGGGTAGCGCCGACGGTTCCGCCGCGAGTTGCTGCGGCGGCCGGTCGAACAGGATCGCGAGCGCGTGGCGGTTCTCGGTGCGCTGCTGGAGCAGTTGCGTCTGCGCGGCGCGTTGCGCGGCGAGGCTCTGTTCGGCCTGCGCAAGGTCGAGCCCCGACACGGCGCCGGCCGTATGCCGCGACCGGACGACCGCGAGCGTGCGGACCGCATATGCGATGTTCGCGTCGCCGAGTGCGATCTGCCGGTTCAGATAACCGATCTGCCAGTACAGCGACGCCGTCGTGCCGATCAGCGACAGCCTTGCGGCTTCGAGATCGGCGGCCGTCGCGTCGGCTTCCCAGCGCGCGGCGTCGCGCAGCGCGGCCAGGCGGCCCCACAGGTCGATTTCATAGCTGAGCGAGCCGGTCACGCCGCTCGTCCGGCTCATCTGGTGGGTATCGAGCGTGCGCGACACAGTGCCGTTCGCGCCGAGCGACACGGTGGGCGTCAGGTTCGTATCCGCGAGCCCGGCCTGCAGCTGCGCGCGGTACACGCGGATCGCCGCGATCGCGAGGTCGTTGTTGGCACGCAGCGCGTCGTCGATCAGCGCATCGAGTCGCGGATCGCCGAAGCTGCGCCACCAGTCGCGCGTCGTGGCCGGTGCATTGGCGGAAACCGGTGCTTCCCAGTTCGCGGGCATCGCGACGGCGGGCAGCGGTTCGTGGCGCGCGCCTGCGCAGCCGGCGAGCAGCGCGGCCGCGCACGCGAATGCGCCAAGGCGGTGAAGCGGTGAGCAATGCGTCATGGCGGGCCTTGCGTCAGTCGCGCGCGAGCGCATCGATCGGATCGAGCCGCGACGCGTTGCGTGCGGGCATGAAGCCGAATATCACACCGGTGAGCGTCGAGCAGACGAACGCGGTCACGATCGCGCCGGCCGAGAACACCATCTTCCACTGCGCGACGAACATCGAGAACAGCGCACCGAGCCCGAACGACAGCGCGATGCCGATCGTGCCGCCGAGCAGGCAGACGAGCACGGCCTCGACGAGAAACTGCTGCAGGATGTCGGACTGGCGCGCGCCGACCGCCATCCGGATGCCGATTTCGCGCGTGCGCTCGGTGACCGACACCAGCATGATGTTCATCACGCCGATCCCGCCGACGACGAGCGAGATCACCGCGATCAGCGACAGCAGCAAGGTGAGCGACTGGCCGGTCTTCTCGACGGTCTTCACCACGCTGTCCATGTTGTACGTGAAGAAGTCCTTGCGGCCGTGGCGCTGCGTCATCAGCTTTTCGAGGCTTTTCTCGGCGGCGGCGCTCGGTTGCCCGTCGCGCACGCGCACGGTGATGCTGTCGAGATGGCGCTGCCCGAACAGGCGCCCGCTCGCGGTGGTGTACGGCACCCACACGTTCAGGCTCTTCACGCTGCCGAATGCGCTCTTCTTGTCGGCGGTCACGCCGATCACGACGCACGGCACGTTGTCCACCAGGATCACTTCGCCGATCGGGTTGCGCGTCGCGCCGAACAGCTTGCGGCGCGTGTTCTGGTCGATCACGGCCACCTGCACCTGGCGGCGCACCGCGTCCTCGTCGAATGCGACACCCTGTGCGAAGCGCATCCCGCGGGCCTGGAAGAAGCGGTCGCCGACGCCGCTCACGAGCGCGTTCACGTCGACGTTGCGGTAGCGCAGCAGCAGCGTGCGCGACGTTTCGGGCGTCGCGCTGTCGACGTACGGCTGTTCGGCGAGCGCGGCGACGTCGGCGGGCACGAGCGTCTGGATCGCGTCGGCGCGGCTGTCGCCCCAGTCGGTGCCCGGATAGAGGTTGATCGTGTTCGTGCCGATGCTGCCGATCTCGTCGAGCATGTAGCGCTTCGCGCCTTCGCCGATCGCGACGATCGACACGACCGACGTGATGCCGATGATGATGCCGAGCATCGTCAGCAGCGTGCGCAGCCGGTGCGACACGAGCGCGATCCACGCCATCCGGCAGGCTTCGGCGAAGCGGCCGGAGCCGGCCGCGAAGCGTCGCGTGCGGGTGCCGGTATCGGGATGCGCATCGGTGTCGACCGGTGCGGGCGGCGGCGTGTCGTGGCGATCGTCGGCGGGTAGCGCGCCGGCTTCCGCTTCGATCGCCTCCGCCGCTTCTGCTGCGCCCACGCTCACTTCCGCGAGGGCTTCCGCATAGTGCCGATTCGGCCGGTCGGCGACGATCTCGCCGTCGCTGATCTCGATGATGCGCTTCGCATGGCGCGCGACGGCCGGGTCGTGCGTGACGATGACGATCGTATGGCCGAGCGCGTTCAGCTCGTGCAGGATGCGGATCACGTCCTGGCCGCTTTTCGTGTCGAGCGCGCCGGTCGGTTCGTCGGCGAGGATCACCTGGCCGCCGTTCATCAGCGCACGCGCGATGCTCACGCGCTGCTGCTGGCCGCCGGACAGCTGCCCGGGGCGATGGTGCGCCCGATCCGCGAGCCCGAGGCGCGCGAGCAGTTCGCGTGCGCGTGCGTGCCGTTCGGCGCGCGGCGTGCCGGCGTAGATCGCGGGCATTTCGAGGTTCGCGACCGCGTCGACGTGCGGCAGCAGGTGATAGCGCTGGAACACGAAGCCGAAGTGCTCGCGGCGCAGTTGCGCGAGCTCGTCGCTGTCGAGCATGTGCGTGTCGCGGCCGCCCACCGTGTAGGTGCCTTCGCTCGGGTGGTCGAGGCAGCCGAGGATGTTCATCAGCGTCGACTTCCCGGAGCCCGACGCGCCGACGATCGCGACGATCTCGCCCGCGTGGATCGACAGGTTGACGTTGTTCAGGACAACGACATCCTTGTCGCCGGCCGGGAAGCGTCGCGTAACGGCAGCGAGTTTCAGCAGGGGCTGGCTCATCGTCACACCACGTCCGCGAGCGGCGCGTGGTCGTCACCGGCTGCGTCGCCGATCACGACGCGTTCGCCGTCCTTCAGGCCGCCCAGGACTTCGACGCGCACGTTGTTGTTGATGCCGATGCGGACGTTGCGCGTTTCCGTGCTGCCGTCGGCGCGCAGCACGCGCACCGCGTAGGTGCCGTCCTTGCGTTTTTCGCCGAGCGCGGCGGCCGGAATGCTGAGCGCGTTGCGTGCGTTGCTGAGCACGATGCTGACTTGCGCGGTCATCGAAATGCGCAGCCGGTGCTCGGGATTCGGGACTTCGAACAGCGCGTTGTAGAACACGGCCGAGTTCGGCTTCGAGCCGCCGCCGAGCGGGCTCTGCGCTTCGGCATAGTTCTGCGGCGCCGGCTCGATCGCGCGCAGCTTGCCGTAGTGACGCTTGTCCGGTTCGCCGAGGATCGTGAAATACGCGGTCTGGCCGCCACGCACACGGATCACGTCGGCCTCCGACACCTGCGCCTTCACGGTCATCGTGTCGAGATCGGCGAGCTTCAGGATCACCGGCGCCTGCTGCTGCGCGATCACGGTCTGGCCTTCCTGCGTGACGACCGCGACGACCTCGCCGTCGATCGGCGCGACGATGCGCGTGTAACCGAGGTTGGCTTGCGCGGTTTCGATCTGGATGCGGGCCGAGCGGATCTGCGCGGCGAGCGACGCGAGGGTTGCGCGCTGCACGTCGAGCGTCGCACGCGCGGCCTCGAACGATTCGCGCGAGGTCGCATCGTCGGGCAGCATCGCCTGCTGGCGCTTGAATGCGAGCTCGGCCTGCGTGAGTTGCGCGGCGGTCGATTGCTGCTGCGCGCGCAGGCTTTCTTCGCTGGCGCGCGCTTGACGCAGTGCGTTTTCCGAAATCACGGGATCGATCTCGGCGAGCCACTGGCCCTTCGTGACCTTGTCGCCGAGCCTGACCTTCAGCGACTTCAACTGCCCCGACACCTGCGCGCCGACGTCGACCTGCCGGAACGCCTGCAGCGCGCCGGTTGCCAGCACCGCGTTCTCGAGATCGCCGCGCGAGACGGGCGCGGACAGGTATTGCGGATGCTTGTCGGGCGCGCACGCCTTCAGCGTGATGCCGGCGGCGATCGCCACGATGGCAAGGGTAGCCAGCACGATGCGCCGGCGGCGATGGGTCTTCTGAGTCATGAGCGTGCGGCGAGGAGCGGGCGGTGCCGGCGATGCGTGCGGCCGGGCGGGACGATCCGGTCGGCGTCGCATGTCGGGCAGGGTGCCCGCGACGGCATCCGCGTACGCATCGCGCGGGCGTGCCGAGTCGGATCAGCCGCTCATGGTAAGCGAGGACTTCACGCCAAATCGTGTGGAAATTGTGCTGAATTGTGCGAACGCCGCACGGCAACGGAGGCCGTGCGGCGTCATTGTTGCGGACCGTGACAACGGCAAGCGAAGGTTCGTGCGGGTGTCGCGGCGTGCGCTGACGTGCGTTAGCGCTGCGCGGCGACGAGCGCCATCATCGGCCGGTCGCGTTCCTCGTCGAGCGCGGGCAGCGCATCGACCTGCGCCTGCGTCGGCCCCCATTCGTTCAGGTGCGTGAGCGTGAAGCCGCTGCCGATCAGCAGGTTCACGAGCGTGCCGAGCGTACGGTGCTGCTTGACGACGCCCGGCGCGAGCCAGTCGGTCACGCGCTCGCCTTCGCGCTGGTAGCCGTCGAGCGGCCAGGAGCGGTTGCCCTGCGTATCGACGACGAAGCCGGGCCGGCGCGGCGCCGTATAAACGGGATGCTCGATCGAGAACACGAGCCGCCCGCCGGGCACGAGCGCGCGATGGATCGTGCGCAGCAGCGTGTCGAGGTGCGCGACGTAGTGGAAGGCGAGCGAACTGTACGCGAGATCGAACGCGGCATCCGGCAGCGTGAGCGTTTCGAGATCGGCGCGGCGGTACGCGATCGCCGGGTGCGCGGCGGTCGAGGCCGCGCGTTCGAGCATGCGCGCGGAGACATCGATGCCGAGCACGCTTGCCGCGCCCTGGTCGGCCGCCCAGCGGCTGAACCAGCCGTAGCCGCAGCCGAGGTCGAGCACGTTGCGGCCGCGCAGCTCGGGCAGCAGCGCGCGCAGCGCGGGCCATTCGGGTGCGCCGTCGAGGCCGTGAATCGAGCGGTTCAGGCGGCTGTAGCCTTCGAAGAAGGCCGGGTCGTCGTAGATGTTCTGCGTCATGCGTAGGGCCTCGTGCGGGCAGGGCGCGCGGTGCCGCGTGCCCGATCCTGCGAGCTTACGCGCGCTGCCCGTGCGCGTCGATCCGGCGTTGCGTGTCGGCATCGACGATGTCGCGGATCGCGCTGAACAGCGGCGCGGCGTCGGTGTAGCGGCGGCCGTAGCCGAGATTGAACGCGTAGTCGAAATCGGGCGGGTTGCTGCCCTGATTGTGCTGCAGGATCGTCTCGAGCTTGTCGAGCGCCTTTGCCGCGCGCGCTTCCGGCGTAGCCGCCGCCTCGTATTCATCCCACAGCGCGACGATTTCGTCGCGTTGCGCGGGGTCGAGCGGTGCGGTCAGCGTCAGCAGGTCGTCGCGTTCTTGCGCGCTTTTGTCGGGGTGCATGTCCTGGTCGATCGCGGGAATGTCGCCGTGCAGCGCCTCGCCGAGATCGTGGACGACGCACAGCTTCAGCAGCTTCAGCGTGTCGATGCCGGGCAGCGCGTCGGCGAACACGAGCGCCATCAGGCACAGCCGCCAGCTGTGCTCGGCCGTGCTTTCCGCGCGCCCGGCCGACGTATGGCCGCTGCGCAGCACATCCTTCAGGCGTTCGGCTTCGCGCAGGAAAGCGAGCCGCGCGTGGATCGTATCGGGGGTCATGGTCGGCGTCCTTGCGATGAACTGCCTAGCGTAATGCGGATGGGCGCGGGCCGTCCACGCATGAAATATGCGTGGCAGTGGCGCTTGACCGCGCCGCTACTTCACGAAAAGTCCGGCCCAGCAGAACAGTGCGAAGAAGCCCGCTTGAATACCGACGACCAGCGTGAACAGCCAGGGGCTGCTGCGGCGCGCCACGCGCCGGCCGCCGGCGTTGGCCACACCCGAGCGAAGCGCGACCAGCACGGCCGCGCCCGTATAGAGAATGAACGCGACGATCACGAGTTCTCGCATGACAAGCGTCGACATGTGGCATGTCCCCTGGGCGTGCTGCCATTCACGTTGCTTTTGTTTGCGTGGCATGCCGGATGCGTCGAAGGTCGCTGTGCTGTTGCCTGCATGCGGTTCTTCGTCGCGATCCAGCGCTTATGCATCCTGGAGCGTCTCCACGAGCCGCACTGCCGAGCCGTCCGACAGCATCATTCGCGTCCACCGGCACATGCTGCCGCGGATCGGCACGACGTGCGACGCATTCGCACCGGTGTCGAATTCGACGCTCGGTGGCCCGGCGTGATCGTGCCAGCCGAGCGAGTCGAGCGCGGTTTCCATGCGAACGATCTCCGGCGTCGCGTAGCGCCACAGCGACGCGCCGAGCAGCATCGACAGCGGTTGCGAGAATTCGGCGGCGCGCGCCGGCGAAGAAGCGAGCAGGCGGTGCGTGAGGTCGCACACGAGATGCATGCGGCCCGCGCTGCCCGCGACGAGCCGCGCGAGCGCGTGATCGCCGGCCGAATCGAGGCGCGCGGCGAGCAACCGCTCGGCGGCCGCGCGCTCGTCGGGCGACATCTGCTGGCGGCCGGCTTCCCAGCGCGAGATCGTCGATTGCGCGACGCCGAACAGCTCGGCCGCGTGGCTTTGCTTGACGCGGTGCAGCGCGCGCCAGCGCTTGAGTTGCGGGCCGAGCGGCGGGACGTGAAGCGGTGAGGCGGTCATGGTGGTGCTCCAGTTGCGCTCGTACCGCACGCCTTTACATGATCCGGAGGCCGCCGTTCGCCTGGATCGCAATTGCCGCGAACGGCAAGAGCACGATGCCGCCCAGTACGAGCACGCCGTCGGCGGCAACCGTGACCGGCGTGGCGAGAATCCGCAGCCCCATGCCGAGCGCGGAGGGCGATTGCCTGATGTAGACCGAGTACGGCCGGTTGAACGGCTGCGTGCTCGTCTTGTACTTTTCGGCGAATCCTTCCGTCGAATAGCGCTTGCCGCTGATGTCGCCTTCGAGCACGAGGCCGGCCTGCGCGGCGGTGAAGCCGTCGGCGGTGGCCGCTTGTCGATCGTCGTCCGACGCGTCCTTCGGCAGCACGATCCGGTATTGGCCCGTGATGCTGCCGCCGCTCGCATGAAAGGCGGCGAACGTCGTGCGCAGCGACTTCCGGTAACCGGACATCAGTACCGGCCGCAACTGCGCCGGCAGATCGAAGATGTAATGGTAGTCCGTGCCCAGGACGACGAGTTTCTTGCCGTCCTCGGTCATCATGAATCCGGACACTTGTTCGCTGTATCCGTCGTCCTTGTACAACTTCGGCGTGAAGCAGCCCGACAGCGCGAGGCTGCTGGCGGCCACGCCGGCGGCCAGCAGGCGCCGGCGCGTGATCGATACGTTCATTGTTGTTGTCCCGTCTGTGCGGTTCGGTTCAGTGGCTTTCGCCCTCGGAAGCCGGATTCTCGCGTATCCGACGCAGATTGTCGAACGGGATATCTGCCTTGGCAGCGGTCGACGGCCCCTGCCAGTGCCATGCCGACAACGTTTCCGTCGCCGCTTTCAACCGTCTCCGCCATATCTTATTATTCGGCCAGTGCGGAGGTATACCGGCCGCCAACGGTCATGTCGAGGCATGACGCGCCGGTATGAATTACCGCCTTTCGGCTGGTGCGTTGCACGATGCGCGGTCGAAACGACAGGAAACGCGCGACCAGCGCATATCCCGAAAAAATGACGAGAGGGCGCGATGGTACGACTGGTCTTGCTGCTGCTGGGCATCGAATACTTGCGTACCCGCTGGCGCGGGCTGACCGTGCTCGGCTGGGTGTGGGTCGTCGCGGGCGTCGTGATCTTCGTCGACGCGCTCGACGGCGCGCTGCACTTCCCGATCCAGATCTTTGCGTGGCTGTTCCTGATCGAAGGGCTCGCGACGCTCGCGGTGGCCGGCAGCGGCGTCGGCGGGCAGCGCATCCTGCGCTACGTGAAGGGGATCGTGGTCGTGGTCGCCGCCGGGCTCGTGTTCGCGGGGCATCACCACGGCCATTTCCTGCTGTCGATGATCTTCGGCACGCTGTTCCTCGTCGACGGGCTGCTGCAGTGCACCGCCGCGTGGATGGTGCGGTATCGCCGCTGGAGCGTCGCCTTCGCGTGGGGCGTCGTCGAGATCCTGCTGGCCATCTTCTTCTATCAGCCGTACCCGACGCACTATGTCGGCACCGTGCCGTACTGCCTCGGGCTGCTGCTGATGTTCGGCGGGATGCACATGCTGAGCCTCGCCGCGCGCGTGCGCCGGCTGACGCGCAATCCGGCGTTCGCGACGTCGCCGGCGCCGGCGCTCGCGCCGGATCTCGACGATGCGCGCGGCCAGCCGCATTTCGCGCAATCCGAATGGGACGGCCCGCCGGCCGACGGCGAGCATGCGCTGACCGTGCACGTGTGGACGCCCACCGGCACGTCGAAGGCCGAAGCGCAGCGCTATCCGGTGATCGACCGCTATATCGCGGCCGTGGACGTCAACGGCGTGATCTCGACCGGGCACGCGGCGCTGGAGTCGCCCGAGGGCATCTATATCAGCCTGTATCCGGGCGTCGAAATCGATCGTTCTCCGGACGAATTCACGCGCATCCTGCGCGCGACCCGCGAAAACGACGTGCCGGGCCTGTTCCAGCCCGACTACGCGACCGAGTCGAAGGCGTGGTGCCCGTCGACCGTGCGCGTGCGGATCCGCAACTACGATCCGTCGAAGCTGGATGCGTTCTGGACGTCGTACCGGCAGAACGTGACGTACAACCTCACGCACCGCAATTGCTCGAGCACGGTGTCGAACGCGCTCGAAGCCGCGCTCGACGGCGCGGTGTGGCGGCTGAAGGGCGCGCGGGCCGGGTGGGGCGCGTTCGTGCGGCTGCTGCTCACGCCCGAGCTGTGGGTCGCCGCGCAGATCCGCAAGCGCGCGGTGACGATGGCGTGGACGCCCGGGCTCACGCTCGACTATGCGCGCGCGCTCAGCATGCTCGCCGATCCGCGGCCGTTCGCGTGGTGGAAGGTCGCGCGCTCGGCCGTGAAGGCGATCATGACGTCGCGCCGCACGTGGCGCGAGCAGGACAACGCGGCGCTGTCGCCGGGCGGAGCGGAGGCAGCGTCGATGAAGTGATCGCGTGCCGCCGGACGCGGGCCCGGCGTCACTGCGGCCGCCACCGCGCGGCTGCGCGATGTTGCTCGCCCCGAGAACTCCCTACGCCAACAACAATGAACAAGACGAGAGCTTTCCGCATCCTGATTCCCGCCGCGCTGGCGTTGACGAGCGCCGGCTTCGCGCAGGCGAGCGCGGACGAGGTGCCGCGCATGAGCAACGACGTGTACCGCACATCGGTGTCGTTCTGCTCGAATGTCGCGGCCGCCGAGAAGATCGCGTGCCAGGGCGACATGATCGCCGCGGGCAGCCGGATCGTCGCGGCGATCGGCGGCCTGCCGCCGGCATCCGCCACGTCGATCGACGAAGGCGCGCGCAACAAGCTGCCGGCGGCGGAGCGCAAGGGGCTCGCGCCGGTCGAGCCGGGCGCGATCGACAAGGACGACGACCTCGCCGGCCTTGCCGGCATGGTGCGTCTGTGCGACGTGTACGAATCCGAGCCGGCGTCGCGCGCGCGGCATCACGCGGCGCTGAAGCAGCAGGCGCCGGCGGCCGCACCGCGCGTCGAGGCGTTGCTGGCCGATGCGTCGACGGCGGCGCGCCAGCGCGTCAGCATCGGCGTGTGGCAGATCCTCGCGCTCGAAGGCCCCGAATCGATCACACGCGCGTGCACGCAACTGGGTGCCGGGTCGTGAGCGACGGCGTGCCGCCGCGCCGGCGGCGCGCTTCAGACATGTGAAGCGGCGCGTGCCTGCACTTGTGCTCGTGTCTCCGGATATCTTTCGTCCACCTTCACATTCGTGCCACGTTGCGTCGGCAACAATCGCGGACAGACATTCGACAACCTTGCGGCGCATCCCGCGACCGCAAGCCTTTTCCGAGGAAACGCCATGCTCAAGACGCTCGCCCGCGCCGCTGCCGCACTCGCCGTCGCTTCCGCTTCACTGCACGCCACCGCGCAGACCAGCTACGACTACCTGTTGCTCGCCGCGTCGTGGGAACCCGGCTTCTGCGCGTCGCACGACACGCCCGAATGCACGAACCTCGCCGGCACGTACGCGGCGACGAGCCTGTCGCTGCATGGCCTGTGGCCGAACAACTACGACGGCAACCAGCCGTTCTACTGCGGCGTGCCGCAGAACGACATCGACCTCGACAACGCGCACCAGTGGTGCAGCATGGACGCGTACCCGATCAGCAGCGCGACCCGCAACACGCTGTCGACGTATATGCCGGGCGTCGCGTCGTGCCTCGACAAGCACGAGTGGTTCAAGCACGGCACCTGCTCGAATTCGGCATCGCCCGATGCATACTGGAACCAGGCATCCGGCATGATCAGCCGGCTCGGCAACACGTCGTTCAACACGTTCCTGCAGGCGAACGCGGGCAAGACGGTCACGCGCAACCAGTTGCTGTCGGCGTTCGAAGGCGCATTCGGCAGCAACACGCGCAGCGCGGTGTCGCTGAAGTGCACGAAGACGAATGGCGTCAGCTACTTCACCGAAGCGTGGATCGCGGTGAAGACCAATGCGACCACGCAGTTCCCGAGCGCCGCATCGCTCGTGACGGACGGCAATACGCAGGGCACGTGCCCGACGTCGGGCGTGTTTATCGCGAAGTAACGGGGAAGGGGCGGCGCGCGACATCGTGCGCGCCGTCGCCGGTCACGGTTTCGGCGGGATGCCCGACCACAGCAGCCGGGCCAGTTCCGATGCGTCGAGCTGCGGCTCGTGTTCGTCGATCGCGTCGGGCAGCGCATGCCACGGCACCGCCGGATTCCGGTGATGCTGCAGATGAAGGTTGATGTGATACGGCCATACGAGCACGCGGCCGATCCAGCCCGTGCGCCATGAATACGACCAATCGGCCCAGCCGGGCGTCGCATGCGGGCCACCGCTGTGCTCGGCCATGCTGCGGATCTTCTGCAGCAGTACCGACAGCGTGAGCAGTGGCGCGAACCATAGCGCCGCGACCAGCAGGATCGTTCGTGCGGAACAGGCCCATACGAGCAGCGCGACGATGATGACCCACACTGCCGCGGCTGCCTGGAACGGCAGGCCGAGCCGTGTGATCTGTCCGCCTGCACGCCGGAACGCCGCCATGTTGCGCACCATGTTCAGCACGAACAGGTCGCCAAGGAATTGCCGCGCGAGCGGCCAGGCATCGAGCGGCCGGAACCGCCACGGCTGGTCGTGATAGAGAAACTGGCGCTCCGGGTCCTGCGCGGTGCCGAGATGCCGGTGATGCGCGAGATGCAGCGGCCGGTAGAACTCGACGGGCACGAGCCCGGGCACGCCGATCGCGACGTTGATCAGGAAGTCGTTGAAACCGCGACGGCGCGTGAGGTGATAGTGGGTCGCGTCGTGATACAGGATGAACAGCGCATGCTGCCGCGTCGCGACGACGAGTACCGCTGGCGCATACAGGTACCACGCGCCGAGCGCGATGGCCACGCTGATCGCCACGACGATGCACGCCCATTCGAGCAGCGCGGCCGCCATCGTGCGCAGGTCGACTTGGGCGCGCAGCAACGCGAGCGTGAACGTGCCGGCCGCGATGCCGGTCGCACCGCCCCATGCGACATCGGCGGCATGATGCTGGCCGGTGGTCAGTGTCGTGACCATCAGCAGCGCGCTCCACGCGGCGAACAGCACGGACGACCGTTGCCGCAGCGCCAGCAGTACGATCGCGATCGCAACCGGATGCGCGACGTGGCCGCTCGGCGATGCGGCAAGCGGCGTATCGATCCGCTGAAGCCACGCGATCCAGTCGTCATGAGCGGTCGGCCACACGACGGCGGTCGGATGCAGCAGATGACACACGAGGCAAACGCCGGCCGCGAGCGCGCCGGCGAAGAACGCCGGCAGCAGCCATGCGCGGCCGCGCCCGAGCCAGACGAGCGTGGGCATCGCGAACAGGTAGCTGAGGTAAAGCGGCACGGTGCCGGGCAGCAGCGGAATCGCGCGATCGAGCGCGCCCGCCGGAATGACCGTGACCGGCCCGAGCGGCAGGTGCGTGACGAACGTGTAGAACACACCCGTCACGACGAGATAGGTGGCGAGCAGCAACCATGGCCGGGCGATCGGCGCGTTGTTCGCATCCTGGCGGGTAACGACGTTGGACATGGCGGGCGCGGGCGGGTAACGGGCTATCATAGCAAGCTGTTCAGTCTTGCAGGAGTAGCCGATGGAGTTGCGTGCCACCGCCGTCGAACGTGCGGCCCTGGGCCCGGACGACATCGACCGGATGTTCTCGTTGTATTCGGCGTCCTATTGCGACACGGTCCGCGCGCAGTTCGACCGCGACCTCGGCGACAAGACGCACTGCATCCTGCTGCGCGACGGCGGTGGCGCGATCCAGGGTTTCTCGACGCTCAAGCAGTACGAGACACGCTGGCGCGGCGCTTCGATCCGCGTGATCTTTTCCGGCGATACGATCATCGATCCCGCGCATTGGGGCACGCAGCATCTCGCGTTTGCTTGGATCCGCCACGCGGGCGACGTGTGGCGGCAGGCGCCCGCCGTGCCGCTGTACTGGTTCCTGATCTGCAAGGGGCATCGCACCTATCGCTACCTGCGCGCGTTCGCGCGCGACTACGCGCCGCGTGCCGACAACCTGACCGCCCCGGCCACGCAGGACCTGATGGATCACCTGGCCGCGAGCCGCTACGGGCACGCGTACGACTCCGCTACCGGCCTGCTGTCGTTCGACACCCCGCAGGGCCGGCTCACGCCCGCGCTTGCGGACGTACCGGCCGCGCACCGGCGGCTGGCCGACGTCGACTACTTCCTCGCACGCAATCCCGGCTATGCACAGGGCGACGAACTCGTGTGCCTGTGCGAACTGTCGGCGTCAAACCTGCGGCCGCTCGCGCGCCGGCTGTTCGACGGTGTGTGAGCCGAGCGCATGCGGATCCGTCTCGCGCAACCGGCCGACAACGCGCGCATTCTCGATTTCCAGTCCCGCCATGCGATGCAGGGCAGCCTGCCGCTGCGCTTCGATCGTGCGCCCGACTACTTCGCGCTGCATCGCTGCCACGCGCCGCATCATGAGGTCTGGCTCGCGGAGGACGAGCGCGCGGCGCTGAAGGGGCTCGCGAGCCTCGTCGTGCGCGACGGCTATCTCGGCGAACGCGCGCAGCCGGTCGCCTATCTCGGCGATCTGCGGCTGATGCCTGACCGGCGTCTGTCGCGCGAGTGGACCGACTCGGTGCGCGCACGCTTCGCTGCGCTGCGTGCCGACACCGGCGTGCAGCATGCGTATTGCTGCATGATCCGCGACAACCGGCTCGCGGTGCAGTCGCTGGCACGATCGCGGCGCGAGAACAGGCTGCGTTTCACGCACTGGCACGGCTACGAGAACGTGTCGATCTACGCGCAGCGCGGGCTGTCGTCGGCGCCGCGTTGCGTGCCGGGCGTGCGGATCGTCGAAGCGCAGCCGCATCACGCGGACGCGTTGCGCGCGTTTCTCGATGCCGAATCGCGCCGCCAGCCGTTCGGCGGCGTGTTCTCCGCGGACGAATTCACGCGGCGGCTCGACACGTGGCCGTCGTTCGGCATCGATGCGTTCGTGCTGGCGCTCGACGCGCACGACAACCTGCTCGGCTGCGTCGCGCCGTGGGACGCCGGCGATATCAAACGGATCGTGCTCGAACGGCTGCCGTTGCCGCTGCAGGCGGTCCGTGTCGCCTTCAACGCGCTCGCGCCCGCATTGCGCCGCCCGCGCATCGCGGCGCCCGGCGAGCCGTTGCGCGACGTCTACCTGACGCACCTGCAGGTGCGCGACCGCGATCCGTCCGTGTTCGCGGCGCTGCTCGATGCCGCGTGGCTGCGCGTGCGCGACAGTCATGCGCTGATGCAGTTGTGCCTGTACGACGGCGATCCGCTGGGGCCGGCGCTCGCGCGCTACTACACGGCGCGTACGCCGATGGATCTCTATACGCTGTCGACCGGCGAGCCGGCCGCACCGATCGACGGCCTGCTGGCCGGGCGCGTGCCGGGCTTCGAGATCTACCTGGTCTGAGCGCGCGTGACGTGCAGCAGATCGGCGAGCGCGAGCCAGAAGCGGCCGGCGTCGAAGCCGAGCCCGCCGAGCACGGGCTGGCCGTGGTCGAGCCGTGGCAGGCAGACCTGCGGGATGCCTGCCATCACCTGGTGTTCGAGGTAGAACTGTCCGTCGTGCGCGCAGCCGGGACGATGCCCGTTCAGCCGCCCGTGGTGCGAATCGAAGCGCGTGGATGCCTCGACGGACCAGCTCACGCCGTGCACGAGATGCAGGTCGCGTGGCAGCACGGCAAGCATGTCGCCGACGCGTGGATCGCGCCGGCTGCTGATGTCGCGCGTGCCGGCGTCGGCCCAGCGCGTGCGCAGCATGCGGCGTGCGAGGCGGTCGGGCCATGGTGCGGCCCCCTGCGGCGGCATGCCATGGCGGAAGATCGTATCGACGATCGCGGAAGGGCCGCACGGCGGCTGCATCAGCGCGAGGCCCGCGCAACGCACCGCCAGCGCCGGGTCGCCGACGAGCGCGGCGAGCGTGTCGATGCCGCCCTTGCTGTGCGCGAGCGCGACGAATTCGCCGCCGGCCGGCAGGTGCGTGCGCAGGAACGCGCCGATATGCGCGCCCTGATCGAACACGCCGTGCGCGGAACGCACCGGCACCGTCAGCACGCGATAGCCGGCCGCGCCGAGCGTCCGTCGCGCGCCGCGATTGCAGCCGGGCAGCCATTCCGAATACAGCCCGGCGACGAGCACGACCGTCGTCGTCAGCGGCAGGCGGGCGGTGCGCCGCGTCCAGCCTTCGATGAACGCGTCGGTCCGGTCGAGGTTCGCCGCGGCACGCGCGAACGGCGTCGCCGGATAGTGGCGCCGCCAGTCGTCGAACCCGTCGGGCGTCCACGGCGCGTGCGTCATGCGTGCGACTCCGGTTCGGGTTCGGCAGTGGCCAGATACGGTTCGAGCGCGGCGCGTGCCGCGCGCAATGCCGCATCGCTGTCGAGGCGATCGGGATGGAAGCGCGGCGAGAACCAGAACAGCCACATCGGCATCACACGCGTGAAGATGCCCGGCGCGACGAACAGCCAGCGCAGCAGTTGCAGCCAGCCGCGCAGGTTCCAGGTCTGCCCGTCGACGGCGACGAGGCGGTGCACGAAATGGATCAGGTCGATCACGAAGTAGACGGAGATCCCGAGCATGGCCGCGCAACGCACGACATAGCGCCGCATCGCGTTCGGCATGGCGGCTGCGAACACGTCGAACGCGACCGTCTTGTGCTCGGTTTCCTCGATCGCATGCCAGCGCCACACGGCCGCCATCGTCGGATCGGCGCCGTCGAGGATCGCCGGGTCGCTCAGCAGGCGGTGCGCGAGGATCGTCGTGTAGTGCTCGAGGCACGCCGTCAGCGCAAGCCGCGTGACCGGCGATACCTGCCGCGCGGCATTGCGCTGGCGTTTTTCGAGCAGCGCTTCGAGCGCGTCGACCGGCACCTGCTGCGACGCGAGGCGCGCGTTGTAGAGCCGGTGCACGCGGATATGCGACGCTTCCTGCCGCACGAACGCATCCACTTCGGCCGTGAGCGATGCATCGCCGCCAACCTGGTCGCGAAACGGCCGCACGCTTTCGATGAAGAAGCGCTCGCCGAGCGGGAACATCACGGAAAACGCGTCGAAGAAGCGCGTGACATGGCACGTGCCGCGATACCAGAAGCGCGGAATGCGCGCGTCGATCGCGAAGCGCACGTCGCGGGTCGGCATGCGCGACGCGGGGCTGTCGGCGCTCGGGCGGCGAAACGGCCGCATGCTAGCTCCGCCCCGCCAGGGACGGGGCGCGGGCCGTTACCGGCGGCTGACGCATCTGTTGTATCCTCCCGTGCAAACAACCGCCATTCCGAGCCATGAACCGACCGAGCGCGCAAGCCGCTGCCGCGCAGAACCGACGTTACGATCGGGCGAACCTGCTCGTGCTCGCGCTGCAGAGCGCGGTGTGGGCCGGCACGCTCACCTGGCTGTCGCATACCGGCGCCGGCGCGATCAAGTGGCTCGTGCTGGTGCCGTTCTGCCTCGTGATGCAGGGCGTATTCTCGATGATGCACGAAACCTTCCACGGGTTCGGGCATCGCCGGCCGATCGCGAATTATATGATGATGTGGTGGGCGTCCACGATGTTCGGCGCGGCCGCGACGCTCATCCACGTGAACCATCTCGGCCACCACGTGCGCAACCGCACGCGCGCCGAGCGCGCGGATTTCGCGACTGCGGACGAATCGCTGCTGCGCAAGCGCATCGAATACTACGCGGCGATTCTCGGCGGCATCTGGCTCGGCAGTTTCGTCGGCAGCTTCGTGCTCGCACTCGTGCCCGGCCGCACGATGCAGCGGCTCGCCGCGCGCGGCGACGACAACACCTACGCAGCCGCCTTCAAGGAATTCACGACGGCCGACTTCCGCCGGATCCGCTACGAAACGCTCGCTGCCGTCGGCGCATGGCTGCTGGTCGGCTGGCTGCTCGACTGGTCGGTGTCGGCGGTGCTGGTCGCATATGTCGCGTTCGCGTTCTCGTGGTCGTCGCTGCAATGGGTGTACCACATGCGCACGCCGCTCGACGTCGTCGAAGGCACGTACAACATGCGCGCGCCGACGCCGGTGCGCTGGCTGTTGCTGAACTTCAACTACAACCTCACGCATCATCGTCGCCCCGCGCTGCGCTGGCAGGACATGCACGCGGTGTCGGATCAGCGCGAGACGCGGCCACTGTGGTACGGCTGGCTCACGATCTTCGCACCGCCGCGCCGGTTGCCCGACGATCTCGCGCAACTCGACAAGACCTATTTCTGATGGATGCCTCCGCCCGCAGCCTGCCCGACGCGTGGCGCACGTTCGCGCGCGCCGCACAGCCGGACGTCGATCGCTGGCAGGCCGGCCTCGAAGCACCGGGCGACATGCAGGCACGGCGGCTGACGGCGCTGCTCGCCGCGAACCGCGATACGGCGTTCGGCCGACGGTTCGGCTTCGACCGGATCGACAGTCCCACCCGGTTCCGCGAGCGCGTGCCCGTGCATGCGGCCGTCGATTTCCTGCCGTGGCTCGATCGCGTGTCGCACGAAACGGAACCGGTGCTGACTGCCGAGCGCCCGGTGTTCCTCGAACGGACGAGCGGCAGCACCACGCGCCAGAAGCTGATTCCCTATACGCCCGCTTTCCTGCGCGAACTGCAGGCCGCGATGGTCGTATGGTTGGCCGACATGCATCGCGCCTGTCCGGCGCTCGGCGAAGGGCGCGCGTATTGGTCGATGTCACCGCCGCTGCAGGCGCCCGGTGTCGCGCCCAACGGGATTCCGGTCGGCTCGGCGAGCGATCTCGACTACCTCGGCGACAGCAGCGCGGCCGCGCTCGCGTCGACGCTGCTCGTGCCGCCGCTGACCGGTAACGCAGCGACGTGGCGGCGCGAGACGCTGCATGCGCTCGTCGCGGACGAAGCGCTCGCGTTCATCAGCGTATGGAGCCCGACCTTCCTGACGAGCGTGCTGCGCCCGCTGTTCGATCGCGACGATGCCGACGGCGCGCGCGATCTCGCATGGGTCGATGCGTCGCTGCCGGCCGACCGCCGCGCGGCGCTGCGCCGCGCGATCGAGGAGGGCGATTGCCGTGCGCTGTGGCCGCGCCTGGCCGCCGTGAGCTGCTGGCTGGACGGCCCGAGCAAGCATTACGCCGAGGCATTGCGCGTGCGTTTTCCGCATGTTCAATGGCTGCCGAAGGGGCTGTTCGCGACGGAAGGTGTCGCGAGCATTCCGTTCGGTGCCGGTGAGGGTTGCCCGCTCGCGATCGGCAGCCACTACCTCGAATTCGTGCGCGACGACGGCAGCGTGTGCGACGTCGATGGGCTGCGCCCCGGCGACGAAGCACAGGTGCTGCTGACCACCGGAGGCGGGCTGTATCGCTATGCACTCGGTGATCGCGTGCGCGTGGTCGGCATGACCGCGCGCACGCCGCGCATCGCGTTCGTCGGGCGCGCGGCGGCGAGCGTCGATCTCGTCGGCGAGAAGCTCGACGAACAGATTGCGGCCGACGCGTTGAACCGCGCGCATCGGCAACACCGCGAAGTCAGCGCATGCATCGTGCCGTGCCTGGCGAAAGAAGGGCTGCCGCACTACGTGCTGTGCGTTGCCGGTGACATCGGCACCGATGCAGCAAACGCGATGTGCGCAGCCGTCGAGGCCGAACTGGCGCAAGTGTTCCACTACGCGCACGCACGCCGCCTCGGCCAGCTCGGCCCGCTGCGCGTGCGCCGCCAGGGCCGATTGCCGGAACGGCTCGGCGACCTGCTGCAACTGGCGGCCGAACGGGCCGGCATCCGCGCGGGCGACGTGAAGCCGTGCGCACTCGTGACGCGGTTGCCGGTGGCCGACGCGCTGCTTGCGATGACGAATGAATGACGCAATGAACGACATGATCGAACCACGCGGATGCGGGCACGACTGCCCGTCGCGCGATGCGGCGGGGGCGCGCGAGCACGAGCATGCGCCGTCGCCCGACGGCCTGCACGAGCAATGGTTCGTCGCGTGCACCGAACGCGAACTCCCGCGCGACAAGCCGCTCGGCGTGCGGATCCTCGATACCGGCATCGTGCTGTTCCGGCAGCGCGACGGCCGGATCGCCGCGCTGATCGACCAATGCGTGCATCGCGGCACGCGCCTGTCGGCCGGCAAGGTCGACCGCGACACGCTCGTGTGCCCGTATCACGGCTGGCGCTACGACGGCGAAGGGCAGGTCGTCCACGTGCCGAGCATCGACGGCACGCAGCCAACGGGCACGCCTGGTCGCTATCCGTTCCGGCAGCGCACGCTGCCCGTGCAACTGCTCGATGGGCTCGTATGGGTGTATCTCGGCACGGGCGACCCGTCGGCGCGTGCGATCTTCCGGATGCCGTTTTGCGACGTCGCACCTTGGCAGTCGTACTTCATGGTCAACACGTTCGACGGCGACATCGCGATGCTCGCGCAGAACTTCATGGACGTGCCGCATACGGTATTCGTGCACGACGGGATCTTCCGCAGCAGCCGCGGCCAGGCGATGGAAGCGACGGTCGCGACGACACCGGACAGCGTCGCCGTCACGTATCACGACGGCGACGACAAGATCGGCTTCTGTCTCGACTGGCTCACGAACCCCGACAGCGTGCCGCTCGCGCACGTCGACCGCTTCATCGCGCCGAACGTGACGCGCTGCGACTATCTGTGGGGCGAACGTTCCGGTTTCCTGATCGTCAGCCAGATCACGCCGATCGACGCACGTCGCTCGCGCGTCTATACGTACATCGCGTACCGCTTTCGGCTGCCGCGCTGGGTGCTGCGCGCGCTGCGGCCGCTGCTGAACCTGTACACGCATCTCGTGATCCGGCAGGACGTGCGGATCATGCGTGCGCACCGACAGGGCCTCGACAACGCACCGGGCTTCCGTCCGCACAACGTGCGCGCCGACATCGTGCACGTCGCGATCGACCGGCTGCTCGAAGCGGTGAAACGCGGCGAGCCGCTGCCGGCCGCGCAGTGCGGCGAGAAGGTGATGCGCTTCGAGCTGTAGGCGCGGCACGCAGGGCCGCGTGGGGCGGGGCGTCTAGCGTGTGGAGCCGGCCTGATCCGGCGCGAATGCGGTGCCGTCCGTCAGGTAGCGATGCACGGCCGGCAGATGCTCGAGCGCGAGCGCCGGATACGCATGATGCACCTGGTGATAGCCGATGTTGCGCGGATACAGCACGAGCTTGCCGATCCAGCCGAACGTCATCGTGCGCGTCATGCGCCAGATCGATTCCGGCGTGCGTTCGTCGATCTCGACGTGCTGATGTTCGAGCAGCACGCGGTTCGCGTTCATGATGCCGCCGACGATCCACGGCAGTCCGTAGTACGTGAAGAACGGCAGATTCCAGTGCACGACGGCCGCGATCGCGACCAGGTAGCCCGCGCAATGCGGCAGGTCGGCGCGCGCGCAGGCAATGACTTCAGGGTGACGGCGCAGGTCCTGGCGCGAGCGGTCCTGCATGAAGCCGCGCGCATACCACGGCAGGAACGCCGGCCACGCGAGCGCAAGCGGCGCCATCAGCGCGCGCAGCGGCCACCAGACCGGCAGCAGCGCGCCGCGCAGCATCATCACGCGCTGCACCCAGCCGCCGCGTGCGGCCAGCCGGTGCAGGTACGGATCCTCGGCGGTGCCGACCGCACGGTGATGGCGCAGGTGGTGATAGCGCATTGCGGCGATCGACGAACCGATCGTCCAGCCGGCGAGCGCTTCGACGAGCGCGAGCGGCAGCGTCATGCGCCGCATCGGAAGATGGCAGGCATCGTGCAGGATCACGCCGAATGCCTGCAGCCGGCCCGCGATCAGCAACACGGCCGCGACATAGACGACCGGATTCGGCACGAAGCGGATCGCGGCCCAGCACAGCAGGATGCCGAGCCAGTCGACGCACGCATAGCGGACGAGCCGCCAGGGCCGCGCGCCGGCGGCGGACGGCAGCGTGCGGTTCAGTTCGGCAGGTGTCGGCAGGGCGGATGGCGTGAGCATTCGATGAGGTCGGGTGCGCCGTCGATGGCGCGCATGCAGGCGTATCGGTCGGGAATATACACCTGATTCCTCAGACGACGAGCGGTAGTGTTCAACGCCTGGCGCAGGGTGTGCCGAACCATTGCAGCCGCGTGCGCGGCTTCGTCGACGTTCGATGCATCGTCACTGGCCCTCGCGACGGCACCTTCGGGCCGTGCGAGCACCGCCCGCAGTCCCTGCCGGTCTTTCGCATCGCTCGCGCGACCGCTTGTTTACTCGAGCAACCGCAACGCGTCCGCGAGCGACAGCACCGTCGTGCGCGATTCGAAGGCGGTGGAGAACAGGTGCTCATGGACCACCGGGTCCGGGTCGTAGCAGCAGTCCTTGACCGTGTACACGCGAAAGTCCGCATCGCTCGCGTGGGCGATCGACGACAGCATCACGCCCGTCGACGCGATGCCGACCATGATCAGCGAATCGGCACCTTGCTCGACCAGCCGCGCCTGCAGATCGGTGCCGAAGAACACGCTGGCACGGTGCGCGATGATCAGCGGCTCGTCGGGCTGCCGGCCGAGCTCCGGGCACGGACCGTCGTTGATGAAGAGGCCCAGCTGCTTGATGCCCTGGCCGTTCTTGTTGCGCGGGCTGACTTCCGGATAACCGGGGCTGAACCGGAGGTTCGCGAACCAGACGCCGATGCCGCTGGCCCGCGCCGCATCGCAGAGCCGGCGCGTATTGGCGAGCAATTCGGGCGCGACGGACGGAAAGAGGCCGAGGATGTCGGTCTGGTAATGCATGACGAGCAGCGCGGTGCTCGACGGCACGAGGGCGGGAATCGGCACGGACGGGCTGTCGCCGGGGTTCGTGCGGGTTGTCGTTGCGATATCCGGTGCGTGTTGCCGAGTCATGAACGAGAGTCTCCAATAGCCCGCGGGGAACGTCAGCGTCCCCGATTTGTACCGGAAAATCGGGTCGGCCGCCGAAGCGATTTTCGTAGGGGTGTTTTGCCGCGCTGTGCGGCCGCCACCGCCAAACCGGCGCCACGTCTCTGCACGGCCGCAATATACTGGCATGCGCTTTATCGACCCACGGTTGGTCACGGTAGTGCAACGCCGATGCCGATGGTCGGTCGAGACGGCTCGCCGCTAGCGGCATGCAGTTCTTGCGCGGAGCGTGCCCGAAGCATGCCCAAAGCGGCTATACCCCGCGCGATGCCGTTTCATGTCACGTTGCGCCAACACGAGCGACACGCCATGCCAGTTACCGGATTCAGTCACTACAACCTGCGCGCGGATCGGGCGACACTCGATTCGCTGCGCGATTTCTACGTCGACATCGTCGGCTTGCACGAAGGGTTTCGTCCGCCGTTCAAGAGCTTCGGGTACTGGTTGTATGCGGGCGCGCAGGCCGTGCTGCATCTGTCGGAAGCGCGGCCGGGCGAGTCGCGACCGTCAAACGTTGCCAATACGTTCGATCACGTTGCGTTTTCCTGTGCGGACGCCGACGACATGGCGCGTCATCTGACGGGCGCCAATGTGGCATTCACGCGCGCGCACGTTCCGCTCACCGGCCAGGTGCAGTTTTTCTTTCGCGATCCGGCGGGCAATGGCGTCGAGTTGAATTTCCCGCAAGGCGAATGAGCGAGCCGAGAACAATACGTGATCGTGCCGCCGCCGTCGCCCCGTTCGGTCGTGCGAGACTCCCGCGCGCCAGAAAATCGACTGCCCTGACAAGTCGTCAACCCCTCCAGCGCCAGCAGGCCGGCACGCCGGCAATATCAACCTGCATCAAAGCATTCAACGCTTCAAAATCAATCCACTCATGTATTGATTCAAATCGCGGAAATCTTGGACTGTCCAGGAGTGGGGCGGGAGTTTAACGCCATTCTCTCGCAACGTTTTCGGAATCAGGTCCCCATTGGGGCGAAGGATGACCGACGAGACAATCACGCCCGGATAATCGTTGAGCCGCTTTTTGAAGGCGGTCGTCGTAAGGTCGGGCGTGGGTGGATTGCTTTTATTGGCCAATGGCCCCGTACCTTTGGCATCTGCTCCGTGGCACATCGCACACCTCGCCAGGAAGATCTTTTTCCCGTTATCGCTATCCGCGAAGGCGGGTGATGTTTGCGCAAGCAATGACACACCCAATGAAGCGACAACGAATATTTTCATCTTTCGTGGTTTTGTTGTGTGAACCGCTGCATGTCTCTGTGGGGGGCGATTGCTGCCGAATGGCGAGTTCCCCCATTGAGCGCGCCGATATTCATCCGCCCCCATCGTGCCAGATGAGGCGCGCCCAAGTCCGCCGCCTCAAAAAATCGACCTTCCCGAATAAGTCGTCAACCACTCCAGCGCCAGCGTCCCCGCCAACGAGTTCCCGTTCGCATCGAGCCCCGGCGCCCACACGCACACGGCCATCTCGCCTGGCAGCACCGCGACGATCCCGCCGCCGACCCCGCTTTTCGCGGGCAGCCCGACGCGATATACGAAATCCCCCGCCGCATCGTAGGTGCCGCAGGTCAGCATTAGCGCCGACAGCCGCTTCGCGGAACTCGAATCGACGATCCGCTCGCCGGTGACCGGCGCGACACCGCCGTTAGCCAGGAACAGCGCCGCGCGCGCAAGCTCGACGCAGTTCATCGTGATCGCGCACTGGCGGCAATACGCATCGATCACGATGTCGGGCGGCATCTGCATGTTGCCGAAGCTCGCCATGAAGTGCGCCATCGCACGGTTGCGCTCCGCGTGCTGCAGCTCCGATTGCGCGACGCGCGAATCGTAGTCGATGTCGTTCGCGCCGATCAGCCGCCGCACGAATTCGACGAGCGCCGTCTCGGCCTTCACGAAGCGGCGGCACAGCACGTCGGTCACGACCAGCGCACCGGCGTTGATGAACGGATTGCGCGGCTTGCCGCGCTCGCTCTCGAGCTGCACCAGCGAATTGAACGCGTTCCCGGACGGCTCGCGGCCGACCCGTTCCCACAGTTCGTCGCCCAGCAGCTGGAACGCAAGCGTGCACGCGAACAGCTTCGAGATGCTCTGGATCGAGAAGCGCTCGTACGCGTCGCCGACCGTGCAAACGTTTCCGTCTAGTGTCACGACGGCCATCCCGAACTTGTCGGCGGGCACTTTCGCGAGCTCGGGAATGTAATCGGCAACCCGTCCCTGGCCAATCCAGGGGGCGAGGTCGGTGTGGATGCGTTCGAGGATCGTCTGGTAATTCATCAAGTCAGGGGGGGCAGGGCATGGCCCGGATTCAGGCGAGCCCGTATGGAACCGTCCCGGCGCCGATTCGTCAAGCGCGGCGCGATATCGCGCCCTTATTTTCAAGACGTCTAAACAGGCAATCGGCGGGCGCAGTATCATGCGGTACGTTTCGGCCGATGGCCGGCGTCCGGCACCGGCCGGCGCCGCCGCGGCTTCCTCGATGACCCGACCGCTGCCCATGTCTTTTCGCATCCTGCTCGTCGAAGACGACACCCGCCTGTCCACGCTGATCGCCGGCTACCTGCGCAAGAACGACTATGAAGTCGACACTGTGCTGCATGGTGACGCCGCGGTGCCGGCGATCCTGTCCATTCGTCCCGATCTCGTCATTCTCGACGTGAACCTGCCGGGCAAGGACGGCTTCGAAATCTGCCGCGAGGCACGCAAGCAGTACGACGGCGTGATCATCATGGTGACGGCGCGCGACGAGCCGTTCGACGAACTGCTCGGCCTCGAGTTCGGCGCGGACGACTACGTGCACAAGCCGGTCGAGCCGCGCATCCTGCTCGCACGGATCAAGGCCCAGCTGCGCCGCGCGCCCGCGCGCGCGACCGAGAGCACCGCGCCGCAGCCCGAGCGTTACGCGTTCGGCAAGTTCTCGATCGACCGCACCGACCGCTCCGTCGTGCTGCCCGACGGCAGTACGCCCGACCTGACGTCGGCGGAATTCGACCTGTTGTGGGCGCTCGTCTGCCATGCGGGCGAAGTCGTCAGCCGCGACGACCTGATGCTGCAGTTGCGCGGCGTCGAGTTCGACGGCCTCGACCGCACGATCGACGGGCGCATCTCGAAGCTGCGCCGCAAGCTGCGCGACGACGCGAGCAACCCGCAGCGGATCAAGACGATCCGCAGCAAGGGCTATCAATTCAGCAAGCACGCGTGGGAATGACGCGGCGTTCGCACGACGCCGTCACGTTCCGCGCGGGCTTCCCACCCGCCGGCCGGGAGCCGAGATGATCCGACGAACCCGTTCGCACCCCGATGCACCGCCGCTGCCGACGCTGCGCTACGTCAAATGGCGCTGGCTGCATTTCCGCCGCGCGTGGACCGACACGCGCGCCGATCGCATCCCGAGCTGGTCGCGCCTTTACGTGCGGACCTACCTCCATCTGCTCGGCCTCGTGCTGCTGACCGCGCTCGTGCCGGCGCTCGCGCTGTGCGTCGAACTGTCGCCGCAGGTCGTGTGGCATGCGTTCGACTCGCTGCCCGGCGACATCTGGATCGTGCTCGTCTTCGTGTTCGCCGCACCGGCACTCGCGGCGTACCGGTGGATGCGGCCCGTGTGGTCGGATCTCGTGATGGTGCGCGAGCGCGCGATCGACTTCACGGGCGGACGGTTCAACACGCGTGCGCGCGAATCGCACAGCGTGATCATCGGCCCGCTCGCGCGGACGCTGAATGCGCTCGCGATGCGCATGGAACGGTTGATCGCCGCGCAGCGCGATCTGACGAACGGCATCTCGCACGAGCTGCGCACGCCGCTCGCGCGCGTGCGGTTCGCGCTCGAAATGCTGCGCGAACCGGGTTCCGCGGCAGAATACCAGGGCGCGCTCGAGAGCATCGCGCAGGACGTGACCGAGCTCGAAGAGCTGATCGACATGAGCCTCACGTATGCACGGCTCGAATACAGCTCGCTGCAGTCGAACCTCGAGATGACGGCCCCCGTCGCGTGGTTCGAGCATCAGGTCAGCGATGCGCAGCTGCTGTATCCGGAGCGTGCGATCGAGTCGCGCATCGCGATCGCGTCGGACCTGCGCGTGAAGATGGACCGGCGGCTGATGTCGTATGCGATGCGCAACCTGTTGCGCAACGCGAGCAAGTACGCGAAATCGCGGATCGTCGTCGGGATCTCGCTCGTGCACGGCAACATCGGGATCTTCGTCGAGGATGACGGCCCCGGCGTGCCGGAGAGCGAACGCGAGCGAATCTTCGACGCATTCGTGCGCCTCGACCGCCGCACCGGCGGCTATGGCCTCGGCCTGTCGATCACGCGGCAGGTGCTCCATGCGCACAACGGCCGGATCGCGGTCGTCGATCCCGTCGAGCTTGGCGGCGCGCGCTTCGAGATCAGCTGGCCGGTCTAGCGAGACGCCGCCCGGGCGCCAGGCCTCGTCAGTAACCACAGCACGACAGCACACAGCCGCGCGCCGGATGCGAATGCGCCGCCGGCCCTTCCCGCCGTTCCTTCCCGGTATCAATGCGTTCCCGCGCCGCAATCGTCGCGTGACGATTCGTTTGGCACACGTACGCGCTTTGCATTACGATTGCAATTGCAACTATATCGGCGGGCCGATCCACGACAATGCAGGCGAGTGGCCCGCCACGCAGCAGTGAAGCCGGGGCCGCCATGATGGCTGCCCCGTTGTTCATGCATTCCTGTCCGGGTCACACATCATGCGGCTTTTGAATATCGTGTCTTCTCCTCGCGGCGCCAGGTCGGCTTCGATCGCGGTCGCCAATGCCTTTGTCGATGCGTACCGGGAGACAGGCGCCACGATCGACGTCGATACGCTGAATGTCTGGGAGGAGGACTTGCCGGACTTCGACAGCGATGCGATCGGCGCCAAGTACAAGGGCGTCGCGAACGCGCCGATGGATGAGGCGGAGCAGTCGATCTGGCGGCGCATCCAGTCGCTCGTGACGCGCTTTCAGGAGGCGGACCGGATCGTCGTCGGCGTGCCGATGTGGAATTTCGGCTATCCGTACAAGCTCAAGCAGCTGATCGATCTCGTCAGCCAGCGGAACATGCTGTTTACGTTCGACGGCAACGCGTACGCGCCGCTGCTGGAGATTCCGCGCGCGCTGGTGATCCATGTTCGCGGGCAAAGCCGGGAACCCGGTGCGGGCGCCGACAATCCCGGGTTCCGGCATCAGGCCGACTACATCGAATTCTGGTTGAGGTTCATCGGCGTGAGCGAGGTCAGGAGCCTGACCGTCGAACACACGTGGGGCGCGCGGGCCAGCGACAGCATCGAACGGGCGCAAGCCCGCGCGGTCGCGATGGCGGCGGAGTTCTGACCCGGCCGGGCGGCGCGAGGCAGATGCGGAGGCCGCCGGAGCGGCATCCGCGCACGCTCAATAGGTACGGCCGAGCTGCAGGTAGAAGTTGCGGCGGCCGCTGGGCGCGAGCGCGACGCCGATGTACACGGGCCCGAACGCGGTCGACAGGCTCGTGAAGAACGTATAGCTCTGCTTGAGCGCACCGCCGCCGATCTGCTGGCCGCTCGACCAGACGTTGCCGACTTCTGCGCTGGCACCCACCGACAGCGCCTTGATCGGCGATGCGTTGAACGTCATCAGTTGGTTCATGTAGGTCACCTGCGCATACGCGAGCTCGTTGCCGTTCAACTGGTCGGCCGCATACGCGGACAGATGCTGGAAGCCGCCGAGCGTGAAATTGAACGCGTTGATCAGGTTCGTGCCGCCGATGCTCTTGCCGCCCTCGATCGTCGCGCTGACGCTGTGCCGGCCGAACTGCTGCGCCACCATCGCCTTGCCGTAGATCTCGGTGTAGGGCGCGTTGTTGATGCTGTCGTCGAAGTTCGACGCCGAGCCCCCGTTGCGCGAGACCAGCGAGCGTTCGATACGCAGCTCGGTGAAATAGCCCTTGCGCGGGAACAGCGGATCGTCGAGCTGGTCGATGACGAGCCGCGCGCGCGCGGTCAGCGCCTGCGACGTGAAGCTCGGCCACAGCAGCGTCTGGCCGTTGCCGTCGTCGAACGGCAGGTTGTAGGTCGGCGAGCCGTGCCCGGTCACGTAACCGAGGCCGATCCGGAAATCGCCGAGTCGCCCGATCGGCAGGCCGAAATCGAGCCCGGCGCGTGCGGTCTGCATCAGGTACTGCGTGATCTTCACGTCGCCGCTGTCGTCGTACAGGTTCGCATAGCGGCGCTGGTATTCCGCATACGGCGACAGATAGACGCCGTATGCCATCGACAGCGGCTGGCGGAACTCGATGCGCGCCGATTGCAGGTCGCTGCCGATCGTCGTGTCCGCGCGGAATTCGAGCCCGGATTCGGTGAGCCATGGCCGCCGGTAGCCGACGTGCAGGCGGAAGCCGCCCTCATCGGTCGAACTGCTCGACATGCCGAGCCCGAACAGCAGGAAGTTCGGCCCCCAGTATTTCTCGCGCGCGTCGATCTCGAGCACGTTTTCGTTGCCGTGGCTCACGATCTGCTGCGTGACGCTCTCGAAGTTGCCGCCCGTCGTGAGCCCGAGCAGATCCTGGCTGACTGTGTCCGGATCGTAGGTGTCGCCGGGCTTCACGTGCAGCGCGTTGCTGACGACCCGCTTCGGCACGCCGCCGGAGGTCTTGATGTCGATGCGCGTGATCCGGATCGGCGGCGGCAGCGGCTGCGCGTGCGCGGACCGGTAGGCCGCGTACTGTTCCGGCGTGAGCGCGAAGCGCTTCAGCTTCGGCAGGGCCGCGGTCGCGGCGGCAGCGCCTGCGGCGATCGCCTGCTTGGCGTTCTGGAAATCGGTGAACGCGAGCGAGCCGAGGTCCGGCGTGAGCAGCACGTCCTGCGCGTCGAGTTGCTTGCGCTGTGCGGTCACGTTCTGGCGGATCAGGATGCCGACCATCTGCTGCATCACGTCGGCGGGCGACGCGAGCGCGTCGAGCGGGCGCAGTTGCGAGCCGATGTCGACCGCGATCACGACGTTCGCGCCCATCTGCCGCGCGGTGTCGACAGGCAGGTTGCTGACGAGCCCGCCGTCCACGAGCGCGCGCCCGTTGATTTCGGCCGGCGCGAACAGGCCCGGCATCGCCATGCTCGCGCGGATCGCGAGCGGCAGCGAGCCGTGGTCGAGCACCACCATCTGGCCCGTCTGCAGGTCGGTCGCGACCGCGCGGTACGGGATCGGCAGACGGTCGAACGGCTGGTTGGTCGGCACAGCGGCCGTCCAGCTCGCGAGCAGCGCCTGCAGCCGGTTGCCCTGCACGAGGCCGACCGGCACTTTCACGCCTTTCTTGCCGAAGCCGAGCGTGAGCCCGTTGATGTACAGGCGCTCGTCCTCCCGGCTGGTTTGCGGCAGGTCCGCGCGCTCCGTCACGTCGAATGCGATGTCGGCGAGGTTGACCTCCGACAGCCGTTTCTGCATCTCGCCGGCGGCCATGCCGCTCGCGTACAGGCCGCCGACCACGGCGCCCATGCTGGTGCCGGCGATGCAGTCGATCGGGATGCGGTTGTCTTCCAGTACCTTCAGGACCCCGAGATGCGCGTAGCCGCGCGCGCCGCCGCCGGACAGCACGAGGCCGACCGACGGGCGGCCGGCCGGGCCGCCGTCGGCGTCGCAGGTGTGCCCGGATGCGGCGGGCTTGGCAGCCGGCGCGCTGGCGGCAGCGACCGGCGCGGCAATCGGGACGGCGGCGGTGACCGCGGCCGCGGCGGCGGAGTCGGCGGCCGGCAGCGGTTGCGCGGCGACCGTGCAGCACCAGAAGGCGACGAGCGTCGTGCAAAGCGGGCGCACCCGCGCCCAGCGGAAGGAAACGGTCGCTGTCATGGAGGAAATACCTGGCGTGATCGGGCGTCTGAGGCCTGCCGGGAGCAGGCAAGACCGAGAGATTACCGTGTTTTACACGCGCAATGCGAGAGGCTGTCGCGTAGCCGGAGGCATCCTGGCCGGCACTTTTGACAATTGTTTCGCGAAAAAATCATCGGAATTGCCTAAAGTATCGGAACGATTTGCCGCTAAGTTCGTGATGGGGCGGCATGGACGCGCGGCAAAATGCAGCGCGGCTGCCCAGGTCCGCTCGATTACAAAGGTTTGATATGTCGACACCGCTGTTCGGAAAGTTGTTTGCGCAACCCGTTGCGATCGACCCTGGAACGGCGAGTACGCGGATTTATACGCACGAACGCGGCGTGGTGCTGAACCAGCCGTCGGTCGTCTGCTTCCGCAAGGCCGGTGCCGGTGCGACCGACGCCCGGCCGACGCTCGAGGCCGTCGGCGAGCTCGCGAAGGCGCTGCTGGGCCGCGAACCGGGGCATCTCGAAGCCGTGCGGCCGATGCGGCACGGCGTGATCGCCGACGCGCACGCGGCCGAGCAGATGATCCGCAGCTTCATCGACATGTCGCGCACGCGTTCGCGCTTCGGCCGCCGCGTCGAAGTCACGTTGTGCGTGCCGTCCGACGCGACGGCCGTCGAGCGCCGCGCGCTCCGCGAGGCCGCCTTCGCCGCGGGTGTATCGGAGGTCGAACTGATCGAGGAATCGCTCGCGGCCGGGCTCGGCGCGGGCCTGCCGGTGACCGAGCCGGTCGGCTCGATGGTCGTCGATATCGGTGGCGGGACCACCGAAGTCGCGGTGATCGCGCTCGGCGGCATCGTCTACCGCGAGGCGATTCGCGTGGGCGGCAACCAGTTCGACGCGGCGATCGTCAACCATGTGCGCAACCTGTATGGCGTGCTGCTCGGCGAACAGACGGCCGAACACGTGAAGCAGACGATCGGTTCGGCCACCAGCGCGGTGCCGCGCCGGTCGACGCGCGCGGTCGGGCGGGGTGTCGGCGACGGGCTGCCGCGCTCGATCGAACTGTCCAACCACGACGTGGCGGACGCGCTGGCCGCGCCGCTCAAGCAGGTGATCGGCGCGGTGAAGTCGGTGCTGGAGAACGCGCCGGCCGAGCTCGTGACCGACATCGCGAATCGCGGCGTGGTGCTGACGGGCGGCGGTGCGCTGCTCGCGGATTTCGAGCGCCTGCTGTACGACGAGACGGGGCTCGTTGCCCGGATCGCCGACGAGCCGGCCACCTGCGCGGTGCGCGGCGCAGGCGAGGCGATGGGGCGGCTCACGATGTGCCAGGCCGACTGATTCGGGTCGTGCCGGCCAGGCGTCGCCGAGCGGCGCGCGCATTCACACTCTTTCGATTTCCGTATTGCGTACCCGCGTCGCCGGGTACGTGTCTCCAGCCGGCTTTCAGGAACGCCGTTCACCGTCCGGCATTGGTCCGTTGCGTGGACACCCGAACGCGCACCGTGCTAGCGTTACGCGCCCGTCCGGGGCCGGGCAAGCCGCTACGCCCGACGACCTGAGAGACCGAAAACCTTGGAAAACCACACCAAACGGCGCGTGTTTGCCCGCCTGGGCCGCTTGCTGGCCGTCGTCGCCAGCCTCTGGATCGTCGCGGCCGTTGCGCTCGTCGCGTACGGGATGCGGATGCCGAGCGAGCCGGCCGACGTCGCCGTGATCTTCGGCAACGCGCTCGACGAGGCCGGCGCGCCGAAGCCCGTGCTCGCCGCCAGGCTCGACGTGGGCGTGCGCTGCTACCGCACGGGGCAGTGCCCGGCGTTCCTCGTCAGCGGCGCGATCGACGGCCCGGGGCTGAACGAGGCGACCGCGATGCGCGACTATCTCGTGGCGCGCGGCGTGCCGGCCGACCGGATCGTGGTCGACGACCAGGGCGACAACACACTCGCGACCGCGCAGCACACGCTCGCCTATCTGCAGGCGCATCACGTGTCGCGCGTGGTGATCGTCAGCCAGTATTACCACCTCGCGCGGGCGCGCCTCGCGTTCGAGCGCGTCGGCATCGCGCGGGCGGACATCTCCGCCGCGTATCCGCGCCGTTTCCAGTTGCGCGACGTCTATTCGAGCTGGCGCGAAGTGCCGGCGTACGCGGTGTATGCGGTGCGGCTGTGGGTGAACCCCGATGCGCGGCCTGTCTCGTTCCGGCCGATGCTTTATCTGATGAGCCTGTTTTCGTAACGCGGGATGGTGTTCGACCGATGCGCGACGGAAATCCAAGGATCGGGTAATTGCCGGATTTGCTTTATTTCGTCTGATGAATGACGGCGTGGAGATTTATCTCGTGTCGATATTTTTCGGGCGTGCGAATATTGCGTTGCAATAAATAATCGTGTTAATCGCGCCGATATCGGTATTTTCACCGATACGGTGATTCCCGTATTTTTTGAGGAATATCAAACCGGTTGACAGGCGGCATACGAAGTTACCTGTCTGAAGTGCTCCGATAAGTAAAAAATGCGCGCTCATTGCATCCCCCGATATGCAAGGGTAAAGATCGACTGGAAAAGCCTGTTTTTTTGAGCTAGCCTTGTCTGACAAAAGCAGGGCGGTAATCAAATCAACCAGAAAATCGCTGCAGAAGAAACAGGGGCCACCGACATGTCATTCGACTAGTTTCACGCCTGCCTGCCCGGGGCAATTAAAGATTCGTCCATGAATTAACCGGCGTCGCATCGCGGCAGCCGGGGGGGCACGCTTTTGTCCGCGATTATCTGCGGCCGCTGTTCGATTTCACGGTAATGCCAATTCCAATAACATAATTGAGGGAAAGCATGAATCTTGCACGTTCGAAAAAATCCGGCGAACCGTTTCCGAAATTGTTATTGCCGACGGGTGTTTTTCTGGCGCTGTCCGGCGCCGGTATCGTGCCCGCCTATGCGACCTGTACCACCGCGGGCACGACGGTGACCTGCTCCGGGGTCGCCAACCCGCTTGCACCGAGCTATTCGAACAGCGCAAACAATATAAACGCGACCGTCAACCCCGGCGCGAGCGTTGGCGTGCTGCTCGGCGTCGGTGGCACCGCGATGTCGCTGACGGGCAGCAATACGCAGCTGACCAACAACGGCACGATCGACCCTTCGGCGCTCGGCACCGGGCTCGGCGTGCTGTCGAGCGGCGCGGTGATCGGCAACGCGGCGGCGAGCGCCGGCACCACCGTCACCAACAACGGCACGATGAACGGTTCGACCGGCGTGGCGATCAGCGGCGTGACGGGCATGGCGCTGTCGGTCCAGAACGGAACCGGCGGCACGTCGACGATCAACAACACCGGCACGATCGGCTCGAACCCGCTGGTCGGCGCGACCCTCACCGGCGCGGACGCGCCTGTGGTCGCCGCGTACGGTGGCGCAACGGTCAACATGACGAACAGCGGGACGATCACCGGCCGCGTGTCGCTCGGTTCGAACGGCACGCCCGGCGCGGGCAATACGTTCGTCAACTCGGGCACGATCAACGGCAGCGTGTCGATGGGCGCGAACAGCACGAACTCGTTTACCGCGGTGACGGGCTCGTCGGTCAACACGGCCGGCGGCATCGGGGGCGCGTTCAACATCACGGTCGGCCCGGTCACGCTCGGCGTTGCCGCGACGGGCACGGTCGATGGCGGTGCGGGCGGCGACAACACGCTCAAGCTGCAGCAGGGGGCCGGCGCGAACGGCACGATCGCGGTCAACAATTACATCAACTTCAATCACCTGAACGTCCAGAGCGGCAACTGGACGATCAATGGCGCATCGACCGCGCAGGACGCAACGCTGGCAGGCGGCGTCGCGATCATCAATGACAACGCGTCGCTCGGCACGGGCACCATCACGGCCACCGGCGGCGCGCTGCAGGCAGGTACGGCCGGGCTCAACGTCAGCAACGACGTGACGCTCAACGCGGGCGGGCTGACGGTGCAGGGCTCGACCGGGCTCACGCTGTCGGGCACGGTGTCGGGCGGCGGCGCGCTGACGAAGAACGACGGCGGCACGCTGACGCTGTCCGGCGCGAACACCTACACGGGCGGCACGAACCTGAACGCCGGCGGCATCGTGGTCGGCAACAACGGGGCGCTCGGCACCGGTGCGCTGAACGTCAACGGCTCGGCCACGCTCGACTCGAGTACGAACGCGACGCTCAACAACACCGTCAACCTCGCCACGGGCACGACGCTGACGGTCGGCGGCAGCAACAATCTCGGGCTGGCCGGCAGCATCAACGGCAACGGCGGCCTCGTGAAGAACGGTGCGGCCACGCTGACGCTGAGTGGCGCGAACACCTACACCGGCGACACGACGATCAACGCCGGCACGCTGGCGCTGGGGGCGGGCGGCACCCTGTCCGCGAGCGGCACGGTGAACCTGACCGGCGCGGGCGCGACGTTCGACATGACCAACGCGTCGGGCACGCAGACGATCGGTGCGCTGGCGGGCGCGGCCGGCACCAACGTGAACCTCGGCGGCAATTCTCTGACGCTGAACGGCAGCGCCAATGCGACGTACGCCGGCTCGATCGGCGGCACGGGCGGCGTCACGCTGACGGGCACCGGCACGCAGACGCTGTCCGGCACGAACACCTACACGGGCGGCACGAACCTGAACGGCGGCAACCTCTCCGTCGGCAGCAATACGGCGCTCGGCCTCGGCGCGGTGAACGTGAACGGCTCGTCGACGCTCGACGCGACCACCAACGTGTCGCTCGCGAACGGTGTCAACATCGCCACCGGCACGACGCTGACACTCGGCGGCAGCACGAATCTCGGCCTGAGCGGCACGGTCTCGGGCGGCGGCGGTCTCGTGAAGAACGGCGCGGCGACCGTGACGCTGTCCGGCGCGAACAACTACGCCGGCGGCACGACCCTGAATGCAGGCGGCCTGGTGCTCGGCAACAATGCGGCGCTCGGCACGGGCGCGCTGACCGTTGGCGGCGCGGCGACGCTCGATACGAACACGAACCTGTCGGTCAACAACGCGGTCAACCTCAACACCAGTTCGACGCTGACCCTGGGCGGCAGCAATGCCCTCACGCTGAACGGCGGCATCACCGGCGCGGGCGCTCTCGTGAAGGACGGCGCGGCGACCACGACGTTGACGGCCGCCAACACGTATACGGGCGGCACGACGATCAACGCGGGCACGCTGGCGATCAGCGGGGGCGGCAGCCTCGCGGCGACCGGCGCGGTGAACCTGGCCGGCGCGGGTGCGACGCTCGACGTGAGCGCCGCGACCGGTGCGCAGTCGATCGGTGCGCTGTCGGGCGTCGCGGGGACGAATGTCGCGCTGGGCGGTAACGGGCTGACGCTGGGCGGGACCGCCAGCGGCACCTTCAGCGGCGCGATCGGCGGCACCGGCAGCCTGACGCTGGCGGGCACCGGCACGCAGACGCTGAACGGCGCGAGCACCTATTCGGGCGGCACGAACCTGAACGGCGGCAGCAGCGTGGTGCTCGGCGACAACAGCGCGCTCGGTACCGGCACGGTGAACGTCGCAGGCGCGGCAACGCTCGATACGAACGCGAGCCTGTCGGTCACCAACGCGGTCAATCTTGCGAACGGTTCGACGCTGACGCTGGGCGGCAGCAATGCGCTCGCGTTGAGCGGCGGCATTTCCGGCGCGGGCGGTCTCGTGAAGAATGGCCCGGCGACCACGACGCTGACGGGCGCGAACACCTACACGGGCGGCACGACGATCGACGCGGGCACGCTGGCGGTGGGCGCGGGCGGCAGCCTGGCGGCGACGGGCGCGGTGAACCTGGCAGGCGCGGGCGCGGCGCTCGACCTCAGCACGGCGACCAGTGCCCAGACGATCGGTGCGCTGTCGGGTGTCGCGGGGACGCTCGTCAACATGGGCGGCAACGGGCTGACGCTGGGCGGGACCGCCAGCGGCACCTTCAGCGGCGTGATCGGCGGGACGGGCAGCCTGACGCTGGCGGGCACCGGCACGCAGACCCTGACGGGCGCGAACGTCTATACGGGCGGCACGAACCTGAACAGCGGCGGCCTGGTGCTCGGCAACAACGGGGCGCTCGGCGGCGGCGCGCTGAACGTCGGCGGCGCGGCGACGCTCGACACGAGCGCGAGCCTGTCGGTCAACAACGCGGTCAATCTCGGCACGGGCGCGACGCTGACGCTCGGCGGCAGCAACGCGCTTTCGTTGAACGGCGGCATCACCGGCGCGGGTGCCCTCGTGAAGGACGGCGCGGCGACGACGACGCTCACGAGCGCGGCCAACTATACGGGCGGCACGACGATCAACGCGGGCACGCTGGCGCTCGGTGCCGGCGGCAGCCTGGCGGCGACGGGCGCGGTGAACGTGGCCGGCGTGGGCGCGACACTCGACCTGAGCGGCGCGACGGGCGCACAGACGATCGGCGCACTGAGCGGTGTCGCCGGCTCGGCCGTGAACCTCGGCGGCAACGGGCTGACGTTGAGCGGGACCGCCAGCGGCAATTTCGGCGGCACGATCGGCGGTACCGGCGGCCTGACCGTCGCCGGCACGGGCACGCAAACGCTGTCCGGCACGAACACGTACACGGGCGGCACGACGATCAACGGCGGCAGCACGTTGGCGCTGGGCGCGGGCGGCAGCCTTGCGTCGGGCAGCGCGGTGACGCTCGCCGGCACGGGCGCGACGTTCAACCTGAGCGGCGCATCGGGCGCGCAGACGCTCGGCGTGCTGAGCGGCGGCGCAGGCACGAACGTCAATCTCGGCGCGAATACGCTCACGCTGAACGGCAGCGGCAACAACACGTTCGGCGGCGCGATCGGCGGCACCGGCGGCGTGACGTTCGCGGGCGCCGGCACGCAGACGCTGACGGGCGCGAACACCTACACCGGTGTTACGACCATCAACGGCGGCAGCACGCTGGCGCTGGGTGCGGGCGGTAGCCTCGCGTCGGGCAGCACGGTGAATCTGGCCGGCACGGGCGCGACTTTCAACGTGAGCGGCGCGACGGGCGCGCAGACGATCGGTGCGCTGAGCGGCGGCGCCGGCACGAACGTGAACCTCGGCACGAATGCGTTGACCTTGAACGTCAGCGGCAACGCCGCATTCGGCGGGACGATCGGCGGTGCGGGCGGCGTGACGGTTGCCGGCAGCGGCACGCAAACGCTCACGGGCGCGAACACCTACACCGGCGGCACGACCATCAACGGCGGCAGCACGCTGGCGCTGGGTGCGGGCGGCAGTCTTGCGTCGGGCAGCGCGGTGAACCTCGCCGGCACGGGCGCGACGTTCAACCTGAGCGGTGCATCGGGACCGCAGACGCTCGGCACGCTGTCCGGCGGCACCGGCACGAACGTGAACCTCGGCGCCAATGCGCTCACGCTGAACGGCGCCGGCAACAACACGTTCGGCGGCGCGATCGGCGGCACCGGCGGCGTCACGTTCGCGGGCGCCGGCACGCAAACGCTGACGGGCGCAAACACCTACACCGGCGGCACGACCATCAACGGCGGCAGCACGCTCGCGTTGGGCGCAGGCGGCAGCCTCGCGTCGGGCAGCGCGGTGAATCTCGCGGGCACGGGTGCGACGTTCGACGTGAGCGGTGCGTCGGGCGCACAGACGGTCGGGGCGCTGAGCGGCGGCGCCGGCACGAACGTGAACCTCGGCACGAATGCGCTCACGCTGAGCGGCAGCGGCAACGGCACGTTCGGCGGCGCGATCGGCGGCGCGGGCGGCGTGACGTTCGCGGGCACCGGCACGCAGACGTTGACGGGTGCGAACACCTACACGGGCGGCACGACCATCAACGGCGGCAGCACGCTGGCGCTCGGCGCGGGCGGCAGCCTCGCGTCGGGCAGCGCGGTGAATCTCGCGGGCACAGGTGCGACGTTCGACGTGAGCGGTGCGACGGGCACGCAGACGATCGGCACGTTGAACGGCGCGGCCGGCGCGACCGTCAATCTCGGCGCCAATGCACTGACGTTGAACGGCAGCGGCAACGGCACGTTCGGCGGGACGATCGGCGGCGCGGGCGGCGTGACGATCGCCGGCACCGGCGTCCAGACGCTGACGGGCGCGAACACGTACACGGGCGGCACCACGATCGCGGCCGGCGGCGCGCTGCAACTCGGCAACGGCGGCACGTCGGGCAGCATCGCCGGCAATGTCGTCGACAACGGCGCGCTGATCGTCAATCAATCCGGCAACGTGACGATCGCAAGCGTGCTGTCCGGCACCGGTTCGCTCACGCAGGCCGGCAGCGGGCAGCTGACGTTGACGGGCACCAGCACGCTGAGCGGCCCGACCACGGTCAGCGCGGGCACGCTCGCCGTCAACGGGTCGCTCGGCCAGTCGACCGTGACCGTGCAGAGCGGTGCGACGGTCACGGGCACCGGCACGATCGGCGGCCTCGTGGTGCAGGGCGGCGCGACTGCAGCCGCGTCGCAGCCGGGCGCGGCGCTGAACGTGGGCGGCAACGTCACGTTCCAGCCGGGCTCGACGTTCCAGGTCGTGGCCACGCCGCAGCAAAGCGGCAGTCTCGCGGCAAGCGGCACGGCGACGCTGAACGGCGGCACCGTGCAGGTGCTCGCGAACCAGAGCGGCTACCAGCCGAGCACGACCTATACGATCCTCACCGCAGGGTCGGGCGTGCAGGGCACGTTCAGCCAGGTGAATGCGAACTACGCGTTCCTCACGCCGACGCTTAGCTACGATCCGGATCACGTGTACCTGCGGCTGGTCTCGAACGGTACCGCGTTTTCCGATGTCGCGACGACGCCGAACCAGCGCTCGGTCGCGGCCGCGCTCGGCGGGCTCGGCGCCGGCAACCCGCTGTACGACGCCGTGATGACGACCGACGCGACGACCGCACGCCGCGCGTACGGGCAGCTCGACGGCGAACTGCAGGCGAGCCTGAAGAGCATGCTGCTGCTCGACAGCCGCTATGTGCGCGACGCGGTGACGGACCGCGTCCGCCAGGGCCTCGCGCCGGGATCGGGTCCGCTCGCCGCGCTGTCGTCGGGTGGTGCGGCCCTGTGCGGCGACAACACGGCCGGCGCGGTCGACCCGACGCTGCCGCCGGAACGCCGGATCGGCTCGCGCGACGGCTGCTACGGCGGCACGCCTTACCAGCCGGTCGTCTGGGGGCAGGCGTTCGGCGGCCGCAGCCGGCTCACCGGCGACGGCAACGCGTCGACGGTCAACCGCAGCATGACGGGCTTCATCGCCGGTGCCGACATGGCGCTCAACGACAAGTGGCGTGCGGGCCTGGCCGCAGGCGTCACGCACAGCTCGCTCGACAACGACCAGAGTTCGTCGGCGTCGGTGAACAGCTACTACCTGTCGCTGTACGGCGGCGCGCAGTACGGCGCACTCGGCGTGCGCGGCGGCGCGTCGTACACGTGGTACCGCATCAACAGCGACCGTTCGCCGGGCTTCGCGGGCTTCTCCGATCACGATTCGGCCGGCTACGACGCGAATTCGGCGCAGGTGTTCGGCGAAGTCGGCTATGCGCTGCCGGTCGGGCCCGTGGCGATCGAGCCGTTCGCGGGCCTCGCGTATGTGAACCTGCACACCGACGGCTATACGGAAACCGGTGGCGCGGCCGCGCTGCGCGCCGGCGGCGAGACGACGCACGTCGGCTTCTCGACCCTCGGCGTGCGCGCGGCGTCGCAGCTCGGCTCGATCGCGAGCGGCACGTTCACCGCGCGCGGGACGGTCGGCTGGCGGCATGCGTTCGGCAACGTGACGCCGTCGTCGGCGTTCACGTTCGCGAACGGCGGTACCTCGTTCCAGGTATCGGGCGTGCCGATTGCTCGCGACAGCGCCGTGCTCGAGGCCGGCATCGACGCGAACATCACGAAGCGCCTGACGCTCGGCCTCACGTACAGCGGCCAGTACGGCAGCGGCGTGCGCGACAACGCCATCCTCGGCAACATCCTGTGGAAGTTCTGACCAGCGCCTGACGTGCCTGCGCGATGCCATGCGGCGACGACCACGTCGCATGGCATCGCGTCTTTTTCCTCGCTGCGCACGTTCCCCGTTCTGTCCTATCCTGTGCGAAACACGCGACGCGACGCGCCGCGCGTTGCGACCCGACACAGGAGCATCGATGCCGAATCACGCTGAAGCCACGACGACCCAGGCGCCGCAAGTCGCGCCTGTTGCCCCGACCCCCGCGTCCGGCCCCGCCTTCATCGCGCCCGAAGCCGATCCGCAGGCACTGGCACGCAACAACCAGTACGTCCTGAAATCCGGCGACGCGTTCGTGGTCAGCGATGCGCTCGGCGACATCGGCGGTCACGACGACGGCCTGTTCGTCGACGACATGCGCGTGCTGTCGAAGTGGCGCCTGACCTTCGGCGGCCGCGCGCCGTCGCTGCTGTCGGGCGCGACGAGCGCCGACAACGCGTCGTTCACCGCACACCTGACGAACCGTCCGCTGCCGCCGCTGGGCGGCCACGAAACGCCCGAGGGCGTGATCCACATCGAGCGGATGCGCGTGCTCGCGGGCGACGTGCTTTACGAAGCGCTGACGCTGACGAACTACGGCGCGAGCGAAGCCGAGGTGCCGCTGTCGCTGTCGTTCGCGGCCGATTTCAAGGACATGTTCGAAGTCCGCGGCACGCAGCGCCCGAAGCGCGGCACCGTGGCGGCGCCGCGCGTCGACGCGGGCGCGGTGCGGCTGCGCTATGACGGCCTCGACAGCGTCGAGCGCAACGTGACCGTGCATTTCTCGCCGGCGCCCGATGCGCTGTCGGTCGATCGTGCCGACTACACGCTGACGATCGCCGCGCAGGCCTGCGTGTCGATCTACCTGACCGTCGACGCGACGCTCGGCCCCGCGCATGCGGAAGGGCCGGGATGCGGCCGCGTCGCGCTGCGCACCGCGCTCGTCGGCGTGCATCGCGAGATGCGCGCGCGGCGCGAATCGATGGCGCGCGTGAACACCGGCAATCCGCTGTTCGACGCGTGGCTCGACCGCTCGCTCGCGGATCTCGGGCTGCTCACGACGCAGCTCGACACGGGGCCGTACCCGTATGCGGGCATTCCGTGGTTCTCGACGCCGTTCGGCCGCGACGCGGTGATCACGTCGCTGCAGATGCTGTGGCTGCAGCCGTCGCTCGCGCGCGGCGTGCTGCGGTTCCTGGCCGAGCACCAGGCGCGCGAGACTTCCGCATTCCGCGACGCGGAGCCCGGCAAGATCATGCACGAGTTCCGCCGCAGCGAGATGGCCGCGACGGGTGAGGTGCCGTTCGCGCTGTACTACGGCGGGGTCGATACGACGCCGCTGTTCATCGTGCTCGCGGGCGCGTACGTCGAACGCACCGGCGACGATGCGCTGATCGACGAGCTGTGGCCCGCGCTCGAGCGCGCCGCGCAATGGGTGATCGACAAGTGCGACCGCAATCCTTACGGACTGCTCGATTATCAGCGCACGTCGGAGCGGGGCCTCGCGAACCAGGGCTGGAAGGACAGCCACGATTCGGTGTTCCACGCGGACGGTCGCTTCCCGGACGGCCCGATCGCGCTCGTCGAAGTGCAGGCGTATGCGTGCGCGGCGCTCGATGCGATGTCGATGTGCTCGCACCGGCGTGGCCACGCGATCGACGCCACGCGCTACGCACTGCGCGCGAAGACGCTGCGCGAGCAGGTCGACGCGCTGTTCTGGATGCCGGAAGGCGATTTCTACGGCATCGCGCTCGATGGTCATGGCGACCTGTGCCGCGTGTTCGCGTCGAACGCGGGGCACCTGCTCGCATTCGGGCTGCCCGACGCCGAGCGCGGCGCGGCGGTCGCCGCGGTGCTCGGCTCGACACTGTTCCAGACGGGTTGGGGCATCCGCACGCTCGCGGCCGGCCAGCCGCGCTTCAACCCGATGGCGTATCACAACGGCTCGGTGTGGCCGCACGACAATGCGCTGATCGCGCGCGGGCTGGCGCGCTACGGCGACAAGACAGCCGCGGTGAACCTGCTGCGCGCGCTGTTCGAGGCGGCGGTGAGCTTCGAGATGCGCCTGCCCGAGCTGTTCTGCGGGTTCCCGCGCCGGCGCGGCGAACCGCCGACCGCGTATCCGGTGGCCTGCCTGCCGCAGGCGTGGGCGGCCGGTGCGCCGTTCATGATGCTGCAGGCCTGCCTCGGCGTGAGCATCGACGCATCGCGCCACGAGGTGCGCGTCGAGCGCCCGACGCTGCCGGAAGGTGTCGACTGGCTGCGGATCGACGCGCTGCGCGTCGGTGACGAAACCGTGTCGCTCACGTTCCGCCGTGTCGACGGGCAGGTCGTCGCGGCGGCGGAGCAGCCGGGCCGCGTGAAGGTGGTCGCGGTGCTGTAGCACGGCGCTGCGCGAACGTTGCGCGATGTCGCGCCACGTTCGCGTGCAGCGGCATAGAATCGTGACATGACCCTTGAACGATGGCGGAGGTAGACGATGACGACCGACAACCGGCCCGACGACAGCGAGCACAAGCTCGAGAATCTGGAAGCGGCGGTCGACCACCTGCACAAGTCGATCGAATCGCAGAGCATCGCGGTCGGCGCGGCGAAAGGCATCCTGTTCAGCCTGATCGAAACGCTCGGCGCGCTGATCGGCGATCCCGACCTGCCCGAGCACGCGCGCTCGGGTTACGAGGCGCTGCGCGACAAGGCGAGCGAATTGCGCGGCGGGCTCGACCGGCATTGATGCCCGGATGGCCTCGGCCCCGGCGCTTGCCGCACGGGCAGCGCCGGGGCTGCCCGATTCTGTAGACGAAGCACAAAACCCCGTGCGCTCAATGAGTTAGGTGGCCGGTGCGCAGGATATCCACAAGCTTGCCAACACAATCTGTGGAGAACCGTTCGACCCCGAGCCGGGTGCGGCGCGGGCCGTGCGAAGGCGCCGGTGCTGCCACAGGGTTGACCTCGCAAGGTCCGTGAATCGAATCCTCTTTTGTATCAGGGTGTTACGCGCCGCATTGGAAGGATATCCACAGGCTTGCCAACATATTCTGTGGACAACTCGCAATCGATTGCGTCGCGACAGTTGCGGATCGGCCCGTCCGGGGCCGGCTCGAGAAGCCCGCGAACAGTGGCTGCCCGATGTCTGCGTCGGCACGCTAATTCGTGCGCGATCAAGGGCTTAGGCACCGGGTACCCAGGATATCCACATCCTTGCCAACACTTTCTGTGGACAAGCCGGGCCGTGTCACTCGGCCTGCGCCGTGGCGGCCGCCTCGGCCACGATCCAGTCGCGAAAGAGCGTCATCGCCGGCGTGAGCGGTTTCGACTTCAACGAGGTGAGCCAGTAACCGCCGGCGCGCACGTCGATGTCGAGCGGCCGCACGAGGAGGCCGAGCTGCAGTTCGCGCGCGAACATGCACGCCGGCGCGAGCGCGACGCCCGCACCCTGCATCGCAGCCTCGACCATCAGCCGCGACGAATCGAACACGGGCCCGTTGACCGCCCACGGCGCGAGCTGCGCGGCGTCGAACCAGCCGTGCCATTCGTCGGTGCGGTACGAGCGCAGCAGCGTTTCGTTCGCGAGATCGGCCGGTTGCGCGAGGCGCCGCGCGATGTCCGGCGCGCACAGCGCGGTGAGCGGCGCGTCGAGCAGACGCTCGTTGCGCGTGGTCGGCCAGTTGCCTTCCCCGAAGCGAATCGCGAAGTCGAGGCCCTCGGCGGCCAGGTCGACGACGTTGTTGTTGGTCCGCATCCGCAGCTCGACGAACGGGTGGGTATCGCCGAACTGCTTCAAGCGCGGCATTAGCCAGCCTAGGGCAAAGGTGCCGACGACGCCGAGCGTCAGTACCTCGTGGAAGCGCCCGCCGTCGAACTGCTTGAGCACGGTCTCGATGCGGCTGAACGCGTCGCTGAGCACCGGCAGCAGCGCGCGCCCCTCGTCGGTGAGCCCGAGGCCGCGCGGCAGCCGTGTGAACAGCGTGCAGCCGAGACGCTCCTCGAGCGAACGCACCTGCTGGCTGACCGCGGCCTGGGTCACGCTCAGCTCGAGGCCGGCGCGGGTGAAGTTCAGGTGGCGCGCGGACGATTCGAACGCGCGCAGCGCATTGAGCGGAAGATGAGGGCGGAGCTTGGTCATAAGAATTTCTTTGGTCAGCGCTCAATTATCTTTGCTTGTCAGGCAACCGTAAAGTCTCGATAGTGCTGTCTCGCCGGCCGGGCGTGTTCAACACCTTTTCGCTCACATTCCACCACGAGACAACCGACATGACCTACTCATCGAAACGTCGAACCCTGTTGCTGGCCGCTGCGACGGCGCCGCTTGCGTTGACCGTTGCCGCGTGCGCGTCGCGGCAGGCCGCGGCGCCGGACGACGCAACTGCCGCAGCCGCGGCTGCGGCGGCGGCCGTGATGCCCGCTGCCGCCGCGCAGATGCTGGCCGAGCTCGAACGCAGCGCGGGCGGCCGCCTCGGCGTATGCGCGATCGACATCGCGACCGGCCGGCGCGCGGAACATCGCGCGGAAGAGCGCTTCCCGTTCTGCAGCACGTTCAAGGCGATGCTGAGCGCGGCGGTGCTGGCGCAGAGCGTCGATCGACCGGCGTTGCTGCAACAGCGCGTGACGTACACCAAGGCCGATCTCGTCAACTATTCGCCGGTGTCGGGGAAGCATGTCGACGACGGCATGACGGTCGCCGCGCTGTGCGAGGCCGCGATCCAGTACAGCGACAACTCGGCCGCGAACCTGCTGATGAAGCTGCTCGGCGGCCCGTCGGCGGTGACGGCTTACGCGCGCTCGATCGGCGACGACGCGTTCCGGCTCGATCGATGGGAGACCGAACTGAATACCGCGCTGCCGGGCGACCCGCGCGACACGACGACGCCGGCCGCGATGGCCGCGAGCATGCGCGTGCTGATGCTCGGCGATGCGTTGCCGGCCGCGCAGCGTGCGCAGCTCGTCACGTGGATGCGCGGCAACAAGGTCGGCGACAAGCGGCTCCGTGCGGGCGTGCCGGCCGGGTGGACGGTCGGCGACAAGACGGGCACCGGCGACTACGGGACGACCAACGACGCGGGTGTCATGTGGTCGCCGTCGGGTGCGCCGATCGCGCTGGCCGTGTACTACACGCAGACGCGTGCCGATGCGCGCGCGAAGGACGACGTGATTGCGTCGGTCGCACGCATCGTGGTCCGGGCATTCGGTTGAGGCGGACGGCGCGACGTGCGTGACGCGATCCGCGTGCATGCCGTGCCGCAACCGTGACCCGCGTGATCAAACGTTGTGCGATCAACGACTTAGGTCACGCATGCTCAGGATATCCACATGCTTGCCAACAAAATTTGTGGACAAGCCCGCGCGCGGCCGCATCGGGCGCGGCGCGGGCCGCCGTGCCGCGTTTGAGGCGGCGCGGACAAAGTCTTACGGATCAAGCGCTTGGCCTTGGTATGCGCAGGCTATCCACACGCTTGCCAACACAATCTGTGGACAAGCCGGTTCGCTCGCGCGGAAGGTGCCCGTCACGTGTCGAACGGGCGTGCGAGCGGCACTTTCCCGGCCGCCGTGCCGCATTTGAAGCGGCGCGGACAAAGTCTTACGGATCAAGCGCTTGGTCGCGGTATGCGCAGGCTATCCACATGCTTGCCAACAAAATCTGTGGACAAGCCTGGCGGCCGCGAGGGCGACGATCAGGGCTGCCGATCGTCGACGGTGGGCCAGCGCGCGAACGCGAACACCCACAACATGATGAAGTTCAGGACCGGGACGAACATCGTCAGGATCCACCAGCCCGAATGCCCGGTGCGCCGAACGATGCGGACGTACGGATAGATGACGACGGCGACCAGCACGAGTGAGACGACCAGCTGCCACGCGGTGAAGTGTTCCATGGTCTTCCTCGGAGAGAGGTGTCGTGGTGCGGCGCCGGCGGAATGGCCGGCCCGTTGAGCCGTCGTGCAAAGCCGATGATGCGCGGCCGCGTGCGGCTCGCGAGATCTTGACGCGTGGCGGGCGCGAGCGTCAAGGCGACGGTGATGCGCTGCTTTTGCGCGGGATCGTGCGCTTGCGCGCAGGCCCGGGCCGTCGGGTGCCGCAACCGTGACGCCGAGCATGAACCGTAGCCCGATCAACGGGTTAGCGCAGGCTTGCGCAGGATATCCACAAGCTTGCCAACAAAATCTGTGGGTAAGTGGCGCCGCGCGTGGCCGTGGCGTCGTGACGCGAAGTGCGGCGAAGCGGTGTGTATGACGAGGTCGCACGGGCTTCGTCTGCATCACGCGTGCCAACGTCCATCGGATCAAGGGTTTAGCGCTGCGGTGCGCAGGATATCCACAAACTTGCCAACAAAAACTGTGGGTAACTTTGGGTTCATCGCGGACTAGGGGGGGGCGGCGCGGATCTTCAGGAAGAAGTATTCCTCGGCGCGGTACCCATAAACCTGACACTTGATGACCTTGATGGTGTTGTTGATGCCTTCGACGACGTTGGTATTGACCGGGTGGCGGCAACGAGCCACGATGCCGTGCCAATAGCCCAGCAAGCGCCGGGCGAACTTTTTGCAGGGCAGCGATTCCGTTTTGCTGGGCCTGTTCGATCTACTGTTCTCAGGCCTTTTCCGCCCAGGCTGGCTTGCGATAGAACCAGAGCCGGTTGAGTTCGTCGCGCAGAACATAGACGCGTAACAGCAGCTGATTGGCGGCCAGCAACTCCTTGAGGTGCACGGCCTGTTTCGGCTTCAAATTGTGGCGGTTGCGCAGCAATAGCCAGCGGCTGGATTTCAGAACCTTCCGGGCCGGCTTGTCATGTCGGAGTTGGTTGGCTCGATCTATCCGTACGCGGTCGATCACTTCGCGCCCGTACTTGGCCACAACGCGGTACAGATAGAAGACGATTTCCGCTCGTGGGCACTCTTCCCTGATCTCCAACTCATAGGCCGTGGTCATGTCGATCGCGACCGCTTCGGTGCGCTCGGCGACGCCCTCGGGAAGTTGCTCGGAAAAGGCGCGGGCCGTTTTTTTTCGAGCGTCCCTGACCGACCCAGAGCATCTGCCGGCCGATCGGATCAATCACCACTGCGGCGTAGCGATGACCCTTGTGCAGCGCGACTTCGTCCATTGCCCGATAACGGATCGTTGACCAGTCCGGCTCGGCCATGGGTTCTCTGGCGGCAGTCAGCGCATTGCGACGGTCTGCCGGAGCCAGTGACGACGGCATGCACGATCCGTGACCGTTCACGGTATCGATCAGCGTTCCCTCGATTTTTCCCACCCAGATGGGATCGCTTCTTGTCTAAAAAATACAGGATTCCTATTGATGATAAATATATGTTTTATCTATATGTTGATCTGTTTCGTGATGTGCCGAGTATCACTTGTAAGTGATGTATCCATAGGGGTCGTATTGGCGTGTCATGAATCAAAGTACTTCGGCTAGCCGTAAACAATTTCCATGACTAACTATCTAAATTTAAACGAGTTGACGCATGACGTGTTCAATGGTGATGTAACGGGTTGGAAAAGAGCGTAACTTATTATGGCGGGCTATTTATGGCGGAAGCCGATCGAATAACGAGATATCTGACAGGGCGGCAGTTGGCTCATCTCAAGTTAATGCCGCGCAAGCCGCAGCAGGCTGACAGGGAAACAGGCAAGCCGAAGTCCGCACCCGATGCGTCGGTTGTGTCGTGGGAAGTGCATGAGGAAATCTGCGAACCGTACCGCATCAAGGCCGTGATTACGACGCGGGAGCCGGTAAGCAGAAAGAGGGTGCTCGGGCAGTTCGCGGAATTCTCGATCCATCCCGAGGATGGGCGCGAACTGCGCAAGTTCAACGGCTACGTGTCGCGCTTCGATCTGGTATCGGAGTCGCGTGACGGTTGTACTTACCACGTCGTGATCCGGCAGCGGCTTGCCCTTCTCGATGGCCCGAGCAACTGCGTCACGTACCAGCGGATGACATCGTGGGAGATCATCAAGGCAATCCTTGAACGCCACGAAATCCGCTTCTGGATGCAGATCGAACTTCGCTTGCGGCGTGAGCATCCGAAACATGATTTCCGTTTCCAGTACAACATGGGCGATTGGGCCTATATCAGACTGGAAATGGAACAGGCTGGCCTATTCTGTTTCACGACGACCGGCGAGTACGGCGAAGTGCTGGTCATTGCCGATGACATCGACGGCTACGAACGGCCCTACGTTACCGTGCCGGATCGTCCCACGGCCGGGTTGTCAACGTTCGAGGAATCCGTCTTTTCCTTCAAGGTACGTACCTGCACCGTGCCGGAATCCTTTGTCGTTGCGGACTACAACCCGGAAAACGCCTGGGAGGTTCTTCGTGACGAAAGCGAGCCGTCATGGGACGACCCGACGATGATCGGCACGCCCTACGTGTGGGGCACGCATCACGAAGACGCCCAGGGCGCGAAGCGCGAGGCACAGTTGCGGCTTGAGGCTGCGCTTGCGCATCAGGTCCGGTACAAGGTCAAGTCGACTGTCCTTGCGCTCAGGCCGGGCCGTATCGTGCGTTCGGACCGGGAGCTTGAAGATACGAAGTCGGGCATGTTCGTCACAAAGGTCGTGCACATTGGGGCGCGCGACGCGAGCTACATGAACCGCTTCACTGCCATTCCGGCTGAACGGCCTTATCGCATGATTGTCGATGAAAGCCGGTGGCCCCGGATACATGGCACACTTGGTGCAACGATCTGCTCTCCTGATAAATACAAATTTGCCTACCTCACTGCCAAGGGGGAGTACATTGCGCGTTTCCATTGCGACTTTGGCAACTGGCCCAAAGGCGCGGAGAGCGTCCCTTTGCGCCTTGTAAAGCCCTTCTCGGGCAAGAACAACACGGGCATGCACATGCCCGCGCTGGACGGGGATGAAGCGCTCGTGGGTTTCCGCGAAGGGAATCCGAACAAGCCAATCCTCGTGGGCTTCGCTCCGAACAACGAGCGTCCCGACCTCATCAATTCGTCACGGCGGCGTATGTCACGTAACGAAATCCGCACGCAGTCGGGTAACAAGCTGTGGATGGACGACTTTGACAACCAGGAAGGAATCGAACTCAGCACCGAGCACTCGGGCCGCTCGCAGCTCAACCTCGGTTTCATCCCGGACGGTGAACTGAAAGAGCGCGGTGCGGGTGCGGAGCTGAAGACTTCGGGTCACGCCGTCACCCGTGGTGGGGCTGGTGCGATGCTGACGGCCTACAACCAGGGCGGCGGCAGCGGCAAGGTGCTCGCCATGGACGAGACGGATGCGCAATTGGCGGATCACCAGGTGTTCGTCAAGTCACTTGCGGATTCTGCCGCAGCGTCGAAGGCATCGCCCGCCGATCTGGATGCGCAGCAGGCGATCCGTGATGGCCTGAAGGAATTGAAGAAGCCCGGCGTCCTGGTCACGGGGCCGGGGCCGGTCGGTGTTGTTTCAGCGGACGGGATGCACCTTGCCGCAGACGGCCCTATCATCGGCACCGCAAAGAAAGGAGTGCATTTCAGTACGCTCAGGCGCTTCACCGCCGCAGCGGGAGACGTGCTGTCGATGTTTGCGCAGAAGGGCATGAGCCTCATTGCGTCGGCGGGTGATTTCGTCGCGCAGGCGCAGCGTGGCCGCATGCAACTCGCGTCGCAGGAGGACATGTCCGTCGAGTCGGTCAACGGCGTGGTTCACGTGAAGGCCGCAAAGGAAATCATCCTGAACGTGAGCGGCACCTACGTGAAGATCAACGGGGGCGGCGTCGAGATCGGTTCGCGCGGCAGCGTGCTGTACCGCACGGCTGGTGTGAAGGGGGCCGGGCCTGCACAGATGGACCTGTGCGGCGCGGCGTTCGCTCCTGCGTTCGTGCCGTACACGACAGCGTGTGAAGTTTGGCGTACTAACCCGGCCTTCGTTCCTTCCCCCGCACCTGCGCCTGAACCGAGCCCGTCGCAGTGGGCGTCGCTGGGTAACACAGGAGCAGTGCCGCCCGCGCCGTCGCCTGATGGAGGGGTGGCCGCGCCGTCACCGCTTAGCGACTTTTTCTCGCGTAAATCCACCGATGCTCTGCCACCAGGCGCGTCTGCGTATTCGCCGTTTGACGGAAAGCCTTCGAACGTGGATTCAGAAATGCCTAGGGCCAAGGTCACACTGAATAGCCCCGGCGATCAGCAAGCTGTCGTTGCACCTGATCCCATCAAGCTGGCGAACGCCGTTCCCTGCGACTGGAAAATCACAGACCTCAAAGCGGATGTCAGCCAGCATGTCGAGAGCAAGCCATATTGGGGGATGCTGAATAATCGGACCAAGTGGATTGACCCCAATACCAAAACACAGTATAGAGGGGGAGGTTCGAGAGGTTCGAATTATGAATTTTCATACAGCGAAGAGGACAAGTCGATTACCTGCACGGTTCGCGCAATACTGATTCCGATGGACCTGTTTCCCGTCGATCTGAAAGGAGCACGTGACACGTCGGTGCCTGCAGCCAAAGCGACGGTTCCATACGAGTTCTCTGCCCACTCGACGATGATGCCAGGAATGGTGAGGCAGGGCGTGAAAATGGATTATCGCCATGAGGTTGGGTCAAAATTTGATGTCAGGGCGCTAAAAAGCCGTATCGAGGCTGTACTAAATCAGGGCGGTTACAAGTTGATCCTGGACGGTTGTTCCAAGGGGGCGGCTTGTGGATGCCGGGTGAAAGTTAAATTCAAGGTCGATTTTCGTGTATCGATCAAGGGAGCGCCGATTAACGGATTCAATCCGCATGTATCGTTGAAGCTGTTTCCATTCGTGCTTCGGGCAGATACAGGGGCGTGGGGAGAGAAGCACAAGTGGAAGGATAAGAATCATGTTTTACATGATTACCCTGATGCAAATGTTGAGGCGCATGAGTGTGGACATTATTTTAACTTTCCCGATGAATATTACGATCAAGGTGGCTGGCTTCACGAAGCCTATATCAAGGATGAGCAGATAGATTTTTCGCTGGTCGACGCGAAGGCTGGCGCAATGGTTTGGCAAGGGCATTCTCAAACCGATGCAACTTACGTTGGTGCAAATGTTATGGGTGATGGTGCTAATGCCGCATTGCAGGATGACCGTGTTACGGCGGCTATCAAGCCATATTATCTGGAGTACGTGCGGAGGCAGTTTTCGCTCGCAACGAACAAGTTGTGGAGGGTTGGTTATGACTCTTAATTCACCGATTAAAGGGTTGTGGAATGTAGTCGTCTGCTTGTCTTTGGTTGGAAGTTGCGCGCATGCGGAAAATATAAATATAGGAAATAGAGTGATGCAATTTAGCTACACGACAAATGGTGCTAGGGATGGCAGCATCAACAAATATGGAAACAATGAAATATCTGTTTCCGGAGATGTGCTCCGGGTGCAGATTGGGGATTCTGATGGAAACAGAAATATCAGCGGTGTTGGAATATATGAGATGAAACTGTTAAACCAGAATCTGGATGATGCTAGGAGTCTTTTGGGATTGCTTTGTTCTGAGAAGGACGAAAAAAGCGCTGTTACGCTGCCTGATCTTTACATTGCGAAGTGTGGCGGAGTGATGCGGAGTAGTTATATGACAGATTTCAGCCACCCTGTTGCGATCAAGATTGGTGATCTGGTAGACAAGCTTACCAATGCAGGGGTTCAGAACGGGAAGAGGCTTGTGAAGCTCGATATTTCGCTGGATTCGATCGATCGTGAAAAGGATGGATTTATGGTCTCGTTCAGGTTTATCAATAGCGGAGACCACCCGATCAGGTTCAAGACGCCCGATAGATGGAATACCAGAATGGGGCGAGATATGGATATTCTGGGTGTAAACGGCTATCGCGTCGGCAGTCCTGGAAATGTTGATGATCAGCTTGGGCTTGCATTGGCTGGGCAATTGCTTTCCGATTCGAAACAATTTTCAGATGGGGAAATCAATCTCGCGCCGCATAGTTTTGTATTGCTGAAGATGAAAACTAATTCTATTGGTAAATTTCTTGCTGGTGCATACGACTTGAATATTGGCGTATTCATGAATATAGAGGTTGTCGGAATTCAGTCCAGCTTGTTGCGCGTCGATTTCCACTCGGACTACAAGAACCCCACCCGCATCACGTTCGACCGCGACTATCCTTCGACCCCCGAGGAGCGCGAGCAGTGGGAGGCGACGCAACGCGCCGAAATGTCGTTCCAGCCGGTAAAGCCTGGCGAGACGTTCGCAAAGGATGGCTTGTACCGTGCAGCGGGGCTGGGTTTCAGTAGCCGCCAGCGCAGCCTTCAGGTCCGGCCGTTCAAGGCTGGGGACGTTGCCACCACCGAAGACGTGAAGATGCCGATGGAGAATGGGAACGGCGTCCACATCAATGGGCCGGTGCAGTGGATGTGGGAAGCCACCGCACCGACACCGGTCAAGCAATGGTCGTTCGACATGATCGAGGACACCCAGCAGTTCTGCGCGGCGGGTTCGATCTGTCCGCGCAGCGGGCGCTGGGTGGCCCGCATCATTGCGGGCTCGGATTTTCTGCGCCCGGAATACCGCCACGACCTGGCAAGCGTCGTTTCGCTGCGGCGCGGCCAGCCGATGCCGTTGATCAAGGATGCAGGCAACCGGGCCGACTGGGAATGGGTGGGCGCCTGAGATGCGCGCCCATGTCTATGAAGGCGACCGCACCACCGCGCAAGGGATCGTGGCCGATGGCATCGACGGCACCGGCTACAACGGACGCAGGATGGGCTATGTCGGCGCACCCGTATCCTGTCCCGCCTGCGGCACCACCGGCAGGATTGGCTGCAACGGCGAGCGCTTCGAACAGGACTGGTACGGCAAGGTGCCCGCGCTGGAGGATGACTTCTGCCTGTGCGCCTGCAATCCGAAACCCCGGTTGCTTGCCTCGCAGCACGAATGGACGGTTGACTGACAGGAGGCTGGATGAGTTTTCGCTGGAACCCGCAGTTCCCGTCCGAACGGGCGACCTATGAGCCGCTACCCCTTTGGTTCTATCTCTTGCTGTACCTGATTGTCGAGGGTTCCGCCCTCGCCCTGGTGGTGCCTGGCCTGCCAAAGTACGGCTCCATCCCCTGGGACAGGGTCCTGCATTACGCGGTCGCGGTGCCGTTTTTCGGCTGGCTGGCACTGAGCTGTATCGTGTATTGGTTTGCGTATGACATCCCCGCGACGCAGGCCGCAGAACATAACTCGGCACGCTGGCACCAGATGACCGGCTGGCAACGGAAGAGCCGCTCCGGCATGGCGGTGCTCGACAGCACGATCCTCACGCCCGAGCCTGACCTGGCTGAGCGCATGCTGGCACTCGAAGGTGAGCCGCCCGAAAATCCCGGCAGGGTCATGGCGCTGGGAGAGATCGATGCTGCAGATGACGGCTCGCGTCTGAACAGTGTGCTGGATGCGCTGCTAACGCCAATGGCCGCACGGCTCGCGCAGGCGGCGAAAGGCGGATCGTTCGAGATCGTGATGCAGTGCGACTATGCGGCGCTGTCCCGTGAGGTTCTGACTGCTTGGGGCAGGCTAGAGCTACCGGGCAAGCCTGTCGTGCGGTGGCTCGATAACAGCCGCGAGGTTGGTTTTGCGGACACGTGGTTCGAGAGCAACGCCAGTTACTTGCCCTACCATTCGCAGGACACGACGCCAAAGTATCGTCTGGTTCTGGCATGGCGGTTGAACACAAGCGGGCCGGATACTGAGCTTAAGGACTCGGAAGCGGCGGTGGCGCTGCTGCTGGGGTCGCCTGCACTCATGTGCGAGAAGCCTGACCTGAAGCACCAGGCGTGGCTGCTGCGCCAGATTACCGGCGATGCCGACCGTGTGGAAGGATCGCTGGCGCTACTGCTTAAGGCAGGACAGGTGCCCGTCGAACGTATCCGCCACTTCTGGCACAGCCGGCTCAAGGGGCTGGCACAGCATGCGACCCTTGGCGCCGTCAGGGAGTCCGACCTGAAGGTGGACACGCACGCGCTCGATCTGGCTATCGGCCCGCAGGCCCCCGTGGCGCGCTGGGTGATTCAAGCGTTGGCCGCGAAGATGGCTCATTTCGGCCAGGGGCCACAGCTCATTGCGCTGCCCCACGAACAGGGTGTCGTGCTGAATCTCGTGGCAAGGGAACCGGATCCGGTGGATGTGCCGTGGAAGGATGAATACGGCTACAGGCCGATCTTGGGGCCTGAATTCGGCGCGCTCACGTCGTTGTGGATGGTCAGCATACTGCTGTCAGCGGACACGGGCTGGAGTTCGACAGACACGCTTGTTACGTGCGTCACCATCGTTTTGATGGTGGTGTTTTTCTTCATCCGTCATCCTGGACTTTTCTCACGGTTGGTGGAATCGACAGTGGACTTGGTGGCGAGCATTATTGGGTGACGGTGGAGAGAACTATATGCGGAAATATGCAGGGTATTCCGCGCAGATCGAATAATGTGTGCAGCCCCGATTCCCGCGTGCCCTTACGCCATGCAGATACCGGCCACGCCGACTTTCTGGAACAGGTGCGGGCTCGCGACGGCGGACGACTGATAGGCCGACAGCACACGGATCGCCGCATCCGGCCAGGCGCATTTGCCGCGCACGCCCGGCAAACCCTTTCCGATCAATGGCTTGGTGTCGTTAATGGACGGTTGTCCACAAGCTTGCCAACATAATCTGTGGAAAAGCCGTGCGTCGCGCGGCGTCAGGCCGGCAGCGGAAAGCGCACCGTGACGGTCAGCCCGCGTCCGCCGTGCGTCGTGCTGAGCGCGACCGTCGCGCGGTGCTGTTCGGCGATCCGCTTGACGATCGACAGCCCGAGCCCGCTGCCCGACGACGTGACGGCCTGCGCGCCTTCGCCGCGATAGAAGCGCTCCCATACGTCGGTGCGTTCGGCTTCCGGGATCCCGGGGCCGTCGTCGGCGACTTCGAGCACGGGCGTCGTGCCGTCGATCCGCGCGGACACATCGACGCGCGCACCGTCGCCCGCATAGCGGATCGCGTTGTCGACGAGGTTGTTCAGCAGCACGCGCAACGTGTCCGCGTTGCCCGACGTCATCACTGGCGTCGACACGATCGCGCCGAGATCGATCCGGTGCGCGTCGGCGACGCGCGTGCGATCCGATACCACCGATCGGCACAGCGCGGCGAGATCGACCGGGGCCGACGCGGAGGCGGCCGCCTGCGCGTCGGGCTCGAGACGCGCGAGCGTCAGCAACTGCTCGGCGAGGTGGCCGAGGCGCGTGGTGCCTGCATGGATCTGCGCGAGGATGTGCTCGCGTTCTTCGGCGGTCGCCGCGCGCCGCAGCAATTGCGACTGGATCGACAGCCCCATGATCGGCGTGCGCAGTTCGTGCGCAGCATCGGCGATGAAGTGGCGCTGCAGCGTGAACGAGCGGTCGAGGCGCGCGAGCAGGTCGTTGATCGCTTCGGCGAGCGGCCGGACTTCGTTCGGCATCGAGCCGACGTCGACCGGCTCGAGATTGTTCGCATTCCTGCGTTTCAGGCCGGATGCAATCGTGCGCAGCGGCCGCAACCCCGCGCCGATGCCGAACCACAGGCCGATCGCGAGCAGCGGCAGCATCGAGAACACGGGCCACAGCAGGTGCACGGCGATGCCGGCGATCGCTTCCCATCGGGCGTGCCGTGCCTGCGCGAGCCGGATCGTCGTGCCGCCGCGCTCGGTCACATAGGTGCGCCACGGCTGGCCGTCGACATCGACGCTCGCGATGCCTTTCTGCTCGGGCGGCGGCAGTTTCGAATCGCGGTCGGTCGAGTACACGAGCGTGCCGTTGCGCCAGACCTGCAGCAGCACCGCGTCGGGGTCGCTCGCTTCGAAGCCGTGCTTGCCGTTGGCGTGGTTGCTGAACGACAGCTCGCCGTTCGGGCCGACGACGATCTGCTTCGACATGCTGCGCATCTGGTCATCGAGCAGGTCGTCGAGTTCGCGCAGCGCGCCCCAGTAGGTGCCCGCGCTCGCGACGAGGCCGATCACACAGGCGGCCGGCATCAGCCACGTCAGCAGGCGCCGCCGCAGCGACGCGTTGCGCCAGCGCGCGATCGCGCGTTGGATGCGCGTCATGCGCCGTCACCGATCCGGTAGCCGACGCCGCGCACCGTGCGGATCGTGTCGTGGCCGAGCTTCTTGCGCAGGTTGTGGATATGCACCTGCACGGCGTTGCTCTCGATTTCCTCGCCCCAGCTGTACAGCCGTTCCTCGAACTGCTCGCGCGAAATCACCGCGCCCGGGTCGCGCATCAGCTCGTGCAGCAACACGAACTCCTTCGGCGACAGCGGCACTTCGTCGTCGTTGAGCCAGACGAGGTGCTTGACGGGGTCGAGCCGCAGCGGGCCGATCACGAGCGTCGTCTGCGCGCGGCCCGCATGGCGGCGGGTCACCGCGCGGATACGGGCGAGCAATTCATCGAGCTCGAACGGCTTGACGAGATAGTCGTCCGCGCCGCTGTCGAGGCCCGCGATGCGGTCGGGCACGCCGTCGCGCGCGGTGATGATGATCGCGGGGAGGGTTTCGTCGCGGCGGCGCAGCGCGGCGAGCACCGACAGGCCGTCGCGGTTCGGCAGCCCGAGATCGAGCAGCAGCAGGCCGTAGCCGGTCGCGCGCAGCGCGAGCGACGCGGCGTCGCCGTCCTTGACCCAGTCGACCGCGAAGCCTTCCTGCTTGAGGCCTTGTTCGAGCCCGCTGCCGATCAGCGGATCATCCTCGACGAGCAATACGCGCATGAATGGGTGTCTCTTCAACGGGGCGTCGTGGCGCCCGGGGTTCCCATGATAAGCGCCCGTGACTTAGGCGGACCTTAAATGCGGGCGGCACGCGGCGCGCCTTCGTACTCGTCCAATGCGGCACCGTGTCGCTTCGGCACACCCTTCAGGTTTGCTTAATCTTACGGTCCGTAATCTGGCGCCGTCGTGCTCAACGGGGCGCGGCGTCACATCGAAGAAGAGGACCACGATCATGAAACACCTGGCCAGAATCCTGACGGTTGCGCTCGCCACGCTGCCTGCCGCCGTCTACGCGCAATACACGGGGCCGTCCGCACTGACCACGACCACCGTGAAGGAGCTGCTCGCAAACGGCAAGGACGACCAGCACGTGCAGTTGCAGGGCCGCATCGTCAAGCATGTCGGCGGCGAGGATTACGAATTCGCCGATGCGACCGGCACGATCCGCGTCGAGATCGACCGCAAGCTGTGGGCGGCCGGCCAGCCCGTCAGCGACAAGAACGAAGTGAAGGTGACCGGCGAATTCGAGCGCAAATGGTCGGGCAGCGTGAAGGTCGACGCCGATCACGTCGAAGTGCTGCGCTGACCGGTGCGCGCGGGGCCGGTGATACCATGGACGACCGGTTCCCGTACCCACTAAGATGGCCGCCAATTTCGACGAACTCGCGTCCCGGATCCGGGCGCAATTTTCCGAGCTGAGCCCGCAATTCCAGGCGGGCGCCGCTTTCCTGCTCGATCATCCCGACGAAGTCGCCACCTCGTCGATGCGCAAGGTCGCCCAGCGCGCGCAGGTGCAGCCTGCGTCGCTCGTGCGGCTCGCGCAGCAATTCGGCTTCCCCGGCTGGAACGAGCTGCGCGACCTGTGCGTCGCGCGCGTGCGCACGCGCCCCGAGCCGCTCACGCAACGGGCGCGTTCGCTCGTGCGGCCCGACGCGAAGGCGTCGCTCGCGCACGACCTGCTCGCCGCGCAACAACACAACCTGTCGGCCACCGCCGCGCAGAACGAGCACACGCTCGTGGATGCCGCGAAACTGATCCGCAAGGCGTCGCACGTGCACGTCGCGGGGTTTCGGTCGTGTTATCCGGTCGCGTTCGGCTTCGTGTACGGCTACCGGCTGTTCCGTCCGAGCGTGTCGCTGCTCAATGGCGTCGCCGGTTCGCTCGAAATGGAGCTGCGCACGATCGCGAAGCAGAGCGTGACCGTCGTCGTCAGCTTCGCGCCGTATTCGCAGGAAGCGACCCGCGTCGCGCAGGCCGCGAAGGCGCAAGGCAGCCGGATCGTCGCGATCACCGACAGCGCGGTGTCGCCGATCGCACTGCACGCGGATGCGCAACTGATCTTCACGCACGACAGCCCGTCGTTCTTCCCGTCGCTGGTGGCCGCGCATGCGATGGCCGAAGCGCTGGTCGCGCAGTTGCTGGCGCTCGAAGGCAGCGACGCGATCGCCGCGCTCGAGCGCACGGAAGCGGAACTGCACGCGAAGGGCGCTTACGTCGTTTGACGCGGTTCGTGCGGCTTCAACCCTGCCTTCTTTTCGATTCAAGCGGATTCAACCGATGACGTTCACATACGAGGTGACGGACGCGGGCGATGCGAACGTTCGCAAGCAGATCGTCGCGCCGCTCGTCCGGTTCAATGCAAGCCAGGCCGGTCCGAACGACGCCCGTGCGCTGGCCGTGGTCGTGACCGACGGCGAGGGCGCGGTGGTGGGGGGCTTGTGGGGCAGCACGGCGTACGGCTGGCTGCATGTCGACCTGCTCGTGGTGCCCGAGGCCGCGCGCGGCCAGGGCGCGGGCACGCGCATCATGGATCTGGCCGAGGCGGAAGCCGTCGCGCGCGGCTGCCACAGCGCGTGGCTCGATACGTTCGACTTCCAGGCGCGGCCGTTCTACGAGAAACGCGGCTATGTCCGCTTCGGTGAGCTGCCGGATTATCCGGTCGGACACTCGCGCATTTTCCTGACGAAGAAGCTCGCTGCAGGCTGAGTGCCATCGCCGCTGCAAGGCGCGGCCCGGTTGACGCCGTCGTTGGCCGTCGCCTAGGATACCGGTCAGCGATGCAGGTCGCTTCCGGGTCCGCGGAAAGGGTTGAACCCACCTGTCGCAGCAAATTCAGCTTTCCCCCTGTCCTTTGTGCTGGCGGTATTGCGGACCTTCGGCCATTCACTGCACGAGGATTCGCATGAAAAAGCTGCCTCCCGGGGCCCATCCCGATCATCTGAAAAAGCAGGCCAAGGCATTGTTGCGCCTGTACCGGCAAGGTGACGCCGATGCCGTCGCGCGCTTTGTCCGGTTTCTCCCTGCCGCCGCGAACCGCACGCACGACGAAGCGCTCGCGCTCGGGCTTCGACTGCATGACGCGCAGTCCTGCATTGCGCGCGAGTACGGTTTCGCGTCATGGGCCGATCTCGGCGCGTTCGTCGAAACGCATGCGTTGGCGGGGCAACAGCGCGCGCAGCTGATCCGGCGCTGGCTTGACCTGGCGTACGGCGGCGACGTGACCGGCGGCTTCGACGCGGCCCGGCCGCGCGTCGCCGCGCAATTGCTGCTCGACCATCCGGATCTCGTTGCCGGCGATCCAACCGTTGCTTGCGCGGCCGGCGATCTCGACGCCGTGAAGGCGGCGCTGGCCGTCGATCCGGGCTGGGTCGCGCGTGCAGGCGGCGCGCTGAAGCTGCCGCCGTTGGTCGCCGTCACGCATTCGCGGCTCGGGCAGCTTCCCGAATTTGCCGCCAGGCTGCGCGCCTGCGCGCGTCTTCTGCTCGATGCCGGTGCCGATCCGAACCAGCGAATCGGCAACCGCTTTCCACCGGCTTCGCTCGCCGAACCGGACGAAGCGGGGCCGCTGTCGGCGCTGTACGGCGCAGCGGGCGTCAATCGCGATCCGGTGCTCACCGCGATGCTGCTGGAAGCCGGCGCCGATCCGAACGACGGCGAATCGCTGTATCACTCGGTGGAGAATCCGGCCTGCACGCGCGTGCTGCTCGAACACGGCGCGCGAGTGGGCGGGACGAATGCGTTGCGGCGCGCGCTCGACATGCACGACGCGGATGCGCTCGAACTGCTGCTCGCGCATGGCGGCGACCCGAACGAGCCGCCCGGACCGGGGCTGGCGCAGACCTGGGGCGCGCCGTTGTTGCGGGCGATCGGCGTTCGCTGCTCCGCGCGCCATGTCGCCGCGCTGCTGGCGGCCGGCGCCGATCCCGGCGCGCGAACCCCGACCGGCGTCAGTGCGTACCGGCTGGCGATGCAGGCCGGACTGTCCGACGTCGCGGCGTTGTTGCGTGCGGCCGGCGCGGAGGAGGCGCTCGACGCGGCGGACGCGTTCGTGGCGGCCTGCGCGCGCGCCGACGCCGACGATGCGCGGCGTATCCAGGCGCGCCATCCCGAACTGCCCGGCGCGCTGCCGGATGAACAGCTGCGGTTGTTGCCGGACGCCGCCGCATGGGGCTCGGGCGACGCGGTGAAGGTCATGGTCGAACTGGGCTGGCCGATCGCCGCGCGGGGCGGCGACTGGGACGCGAGCGCGCTGAATCACGCGGTGTTCCGAGGCGACGCGGGCTTGCTGGCGTTCCTGCTCGCGCACGGCGCGAATTGGCGCGACATGCACGGGTTCGGGAGCGACGCGCTCGGCACGTTGTCCTGGGCATCCGTCAACGAACCGGAGCATGTCGGCGCCGCCGACTGGGAGGCTTGCGCGCGGGTGCTGCTCGCGCACGGCGTGGCGCACGCCACGCGGGACCCGTCGAATCCGGACGACGTGCTGATCGACGGCCGCGCGATGCGATTCTCCGAAGCCGTCGCCGACGTGTTGCTCGGCATCGACGGCGGGCCGACCGCATCGATCTGAACGATCGTAGGCCGCTAATGGACCGCTAACGCGCCGGTGGGGGCGCCGGCCCGCTCGTTGCCGGCTGCCGGCGTGCAGTCGGCGCGCCAGGTTTTCCCAGTCGCGCGACGACATTTCGACGAACGCTGAAACGTCGCGTGCACGACCGGCGTAAGCTCGGTCGTCAACTTCCTTCCGGAGTCCGCGATGACCCGTTCCGACCTGCAAGCCCGTCAAGCCGAAGCCTTCCGCGCCCTGCATGCGCGCCCCGGCGCGTTCATCATCCCGAACCCGTGGGACGCCGGCACCGCGCGCCTGCTCGCGATGGCCGGCTTCGAGGCGCTCGCGACCACGAGTGCCGGCTATGCGTTCTCGAAAGGGCAGCCCGACAACGCGATCGACCGCGACGCGATGCTCGATCACATCGCCGAGATCGTCTCCGCGGGCGGTTTGCCCGTCAGCGCCGATCTGGAGAACGGCTTCGGCGACGCGCCCGCCACGGTGGCCGAAACGATCCGGCTCGCGGCCGAGGCCGGCGCGGTGGGCGGTTCGATCGAGGACGCGACGGGCCGCGCCGACGCGCCGATCTACGCGCGCGAAGCGGCGATCGAGCGCATCGCGGCGGCCGTCGACGCGGCACGCGCGCTGCCGTTTCCGTTCACGCTGACCGCGCGCTGCGAAAACTACCTGCATGGCCGCCACGACCTCGCCGACACGATCGCCCGGCTCGTCGCCTATCGCGACGCGGGCGCCGACGTGCTGTACGCGCCGGGCATCACCGATGCGGACGACATCGCGGCGGTGACGCAGGCCGTCGGCGCGCCCGTGAACGTCGTGATGGGGCTGCAGGGCGGATTGCTGAGCCTCGATGCGCTGGCGGCGCTCGGCGTGAAGCGCGTGAGCGTCGGCGGCGCGCTGGCGCGGGCCGCGCTCGGCGCCTTTCTGCGCGCGGCGAAGGAGATGGCTCAGGACGGCACGTTTACATTTACGCAAGCTGCCGTGCCCGGGCGCGATATCAACCGCTGGTTTGCCTCACCCGATAATTCGCCGGTTTTGTTCGGTGAATGAGCGTCGATAAAGCGTGGGATCGTTTCCAATCAAATGTTGATTGACAATAATCAACCGATTTCGCGTTCGAATTAAACGTCGGTGACGACGCAAAATACATCGTCTATTCTCCGCATTCCCGCCCGTTCGACCGGCGCCGGCGCACAAGCCGCGCCGGGTCGGGCGATCGGGTGAGCGCCGTGCGCGTCGATGCCGCGCATTGTTGCATTTCCCCGTTCAGTATGTTTTTGAACGCGGGAGTTGCCGGCTGATTTTTTGATTGATAATCTGCGGCACGTTCGAATGAACGGTTGGCAAGCCCCCGGGAATATCGATATATAAAAATGCTGAGAGAGCGATGACGAACCGAGAAAATCAACGCGTCAGGTTTCGCGTCGGCGATGTCGTGACGCTGAAGACGGGCGGCCCGCGCATGACCGTCACCTATGCCGGGCCGGTCGTATTCGACGACGGCGACTGGCTGATCTGCCAGTGGTTCGACGAAAACGGCGAATTCCGGCAGGAAATGTTCCCCCACGACACGGTGGTGCCCGAGCCGCGCGCGATTTCGGCCGGGCGCGTCCGCATGCGGATGCAGTCGCATCGCTACCGGTCGGCTGCCTGACGATCAGCTGTCTTCGCGATGCCGCCACGTCCGGTACCCGCGCCGCGACATTTCACGTCAGCCCGAAACATGCGGCAGTGCGCTACCCCGATACTGTCTGCATGAACCCGACCGATCCCATCGCAGCGGTCACGCACCGCGATCCCTATCCCTACTATGCGGCGCTCGTCGACGGGCCGCCGCTCGCGTTCGACACCACCCTCGGCCTGTGGGTCGCGAGCCGCGCGGCCGCCGTGACGGCCGTGCTCGGTCATCCGGCCTGCCGGGTTCGCCCGCTGGACGCCCCCGTGCCGCCCGCATTGCGCGGTACGACGGCCGGCGCGCTGTTCGGCGAGCTGGTGCGCATGAACGATGGTGTGTTGCGGCACGACGTGCCGAAGCAGGCGCTGCGCACGGCGTTCGCGCCGATCGACACGGCGGCGCTGCGCGACCGTGCCGCGCAGGTTGCCGCGCGGCGCTTGCCGGCGCCGGGCGATGCCGGCGCGCTGAACGCGTGGTGCATGACGGTGCCTGTTTGCGCGGTTGCCGATCTGCTCGGCTTCGACGAGACGCAGCTCGACGGTATCGCGGCGCAGGTCGTCGATTTCGTCGCCGCGCTGTCGCCGTTGTCGGATGCCGCGGCACTGGCCCGCGCGAGCGACGCGGCGCGAGCGCTGCTCGACCGGATGACGGAGCGCGTCGCACGGACCCGTGCGCACGACGGCACGCTCGTTGCCGCCGTCCAGCAGGCGGCCCGCGCGTCGGGCTGGCAGGCGAGCGGCGCGCTGGTCGCGAATCTCGTCGGGCTGCTGTCGCAGACCTGCGAGGCGACCGCCGCATGGCTCGGCAATACGCTGGTGGCGTGGCACGGGGAAGCGGGGGCGAACGCTGCGCGCGTCACGCCGGACGATGCCGCGCTCGACGCATTCGTCGGCGAAGTCGGGCGCTTCGATTCACCGGTGCAGAACACGCGCCGCTTCGTCGCATCGCGCACGACGATCGAAGGCGTGACCGTTGAAGCCGGCGATGCGATTCTCGTCGTGCTCGCCGCCGCGAACCGCGACCCGGCCGTGCATCGCGATCCGCAGAGGTTCATGCCTGGCCGCGCGGCCGGGCCGAATTTCGGCTTCGGCACGGGGCCGCATGGTTGCCCGGGCGAGCGGATCGCGCGGGCGGTGACGGCGGGGGCGTTCGGGGCGTGGCTGCGTGCGGGCGGCGTACCGCCGCACGACGGGCTGGCGTGGGACTACCGCGCGTCGACCAACGTCAGGATGCCGAAGTTCGACGCGGCACGGTGAAGGGGAAAGAGGGACTTAACGGCAGCCTTGTTTCTCCGCCCATTGCTCCTGGGCGGCCACGCGGCGCTGCACGCGTTCGACGAGACCGGTCGAGAAGGTCCGCATGCTGATGCCGCGGCGCTTCGCGAGGATCGTCTGCGCGACATCGGTGCGCGGGTTCGGCTGGCAGGCCCAGTACAGCGTCATCAGCCAGCCGATGCCGGTCCACCCGAACAGCGCGTTGAACATCGCGACCGTCAGCTTGTCGTGCCGGCCGCGCCGGTCGGCAATGACCGCCGGCAGAAAATAGATCGCGATCGCGGCTACCGAACCGGCCACTTGAATCAGGACTGCGTTCTGCATGTTGCTGCTCCATCCGAACTGCAATGGAACCGAGTATCGCGCTTTTTCCGTTTGCGTGCAGGCCGTGGCCAAGCAATTGATTGTTGCGTTTTTAATGACGATCAGCCGGCTTCGGCGCCTGCCGGCTGCACTTCGTTGCTCAAAGCGAAACCTTCGTCGAGCCAGCCCGTCACGCCGCCGATCATCAGCTTGACCGGCCGGCCGAGGCGCGCGAGCTGGATCGCCGCGCGCGCGGCGCCGTTGCAGTGCGGGCCCGCGCAGTAGACGACGAACAGCGTGCCGGCCGGATAGCCGGCGAGCTTGCTCTCGATGATCTTGCGGCGCGGCAGGTTGCGCGCGCCGGGTACGTGGCCGGCGGCGAACTGATCGGGGCCGCGCACGTCGAGCAGCACGAAATCGGGCGTGCCCGACGCGAGCGCGTCGTGCACGTCCCAGCAATCGGTCTCGAAGCGCAGCGAGGCCTCGAAATGCGCGAGGGCGGCGGGGCTGTCGGCGGCGGGCACGTCGGTGACGTAGGACATGGCAGGTTCTCCTGAAGATTGCGCGGAACGCGGTGGAATGAAGGGCAGTATCGCGGTTCGGCGCGTTTCGCGGCAGTGGCGCGATCGACAAGTTCCGGTAACATCGCGCCATGCACAATCATCTCGTCGTCGCGCTCGCCTACGATCGCCTCTGCACGTTCGAATTCGGCTGCGTGGTCGAACTGTTCGCCCTCGAACGCCCCGAGCTCGGAGTCGACTGGTATCGCTTCGCGGTCTGCGCGAGCGAGCCGGGGCCCGTGCGCGCTGCAGGCGGCATCACGGTCGCCGCGCCCTATCGGCTCGCGACGCTCGATCGCGCCGACACCATCGTGATTCCCGGCTGGCGCGATCCGGACGAACCGCCGCCGGAGCCGTTGCTGAAGAAGCTGCGCGCCGCGCATCGCCGCGGCGCGCGGCTCTGCTCGATCTGTTCGGGCGTGTTCGTGCTGGCCGCAGCCGGCGTGCTCGACGGCCTCACGGTGACGACCCACTGGCGCTATGCGGAGAAGCTGCAGGCGCGCTATCCGGCGCTGCGCGTGAATCCCGACGCGCTGTACGTCGATGAAGGGCAGGTGATCACATCGGCCGGATCGGCGGCGGGGCTCGACATGCTGCTGCATCTCGTGCGCCGCGATCACGGCGGCGCGATCGCGAACCGGGTCGCGCAGCGCCTCGTGCTGCCGCCGCATCGTGACGGCGGGCAGGCGCAGTTCGTGCCGCGTCCGGTCGCGCCGGGCGGCACCGACCGGCTCGCGAAGCTGATCGACTGGATGCGCGCGCACGCGGCCGAGCCGCATACGCTCGCGTCGCTCGCCGCACAGGCTGCGATGAGCACGCGCACGCTGCAGCGTCAGTTCGCGGATGCAACGGGGATGTCGCCGCTCGCGTGGCTGATCCGCGAGCGCGTGAACGTCGCGAAGGACATGCTCGAAGCGCATCCCGCACTCTCGCTCGCGCAGGTCGCGGCGCGTGCGGGGTTCGGTTCCGAGGAATCGCTGCGCCGGCATTTCCGGCGCGTCGCGGCGACGAGCCCGGCCGCGTACCGGCGCGGGATGAGTCGCGGCGAAAGCGCACGGGACGCCTGAGCACGGCGTCGATTCCTGTCGACGTCTTCCTCTGATGGCACAGCGGCGGCCCAGGACCGCGCATCCCCGAGAGAGCCCGGCCGCGTGAGCGGCCGACGCCCGCCGCCAGGCGGCGGCAGGCATCGCGATGCGCTGCGCACTCAGCGCGTGTCGGTATCGCGCGCCTTCTGCCTGATGCACGCGATGCGATACACGCCATCCTCGACTTCGACGCCGTGCGTGTCGTGCGTGAAGCCCGGAAAGCGCAGGTCGTACTGCTCGAGCGCCTTCAGGTAGCCGAGCAGCGGGCCGTCCGCGGGCCCCGCGTTTTCGCCGGGCATCAGCAGCGGAATGCCGGGCGGATAGGGCACGACGCCCGTCGCGACGGTGCGGCCTGCCATCTCCGCGAGCTCCAGCATTTCGATGTCGTTGTGCACCAGGTGCTCGAACGCCTCGGCCGGGCTGTAATCGGGCTTCGGCAGCGTCGAGAAGCCGCGCGACATCATCTCGGTCGTCTTCAGGTCGCTCATCGCGCTGAACATCAGGTCGCACAGGTCGCGCAGGCCGAGCTTGCCGTAGCGTTCCGGATAGCGCGCGACGAGTTCGGGCAGCGCCTGTTCGAGCGGCGCGTTCGCATCGTAGTCGCGCTTGAAGTCGAGCAGCGTGTTGACGAGCGTGCCCCACTTGCCCTTCGTCACGCCGAGCGAGAACAGGAACAGGATCGTGAAGTCGGTCGTCTTCTCGACGACGATTCCGTGCCGGTCGAGATACGCGGTGACGACCGACGCCGGAATGCCGACCGGCATCAGCCCGCCGTGCGACGCGACGCCCGGCGTGACGATCGACACCTTGATCGGGTCGAGCATGCAGTAATCGTCCTCGATATCGCCGAAACCGTGCCACGTGTCGCCCGGATGCAGCACCCAGCACGACGGGTCGGTGGCGAGCAGCGTTTCGTCCGCTTCGTGGAAGCGCACGCGCCGGCCCGTCTTGCGATCGACGACGCTGTCGGGCTGCCAGCCGTTGAAGAACCAGTCGTTGTTCTCCGCGCATTCCGTATGCAGGCGCGCCAGCATCTGGCGGAATGCGACGGCCTCGCGGATCGCGTCGGTCGTCAGCGCCTCGCCGCCGGGGCCGTCCATCATCGCGGCGCTCACGTCGTTCGACGCGATGATCGCGTAGTTCGGCGACGTCGACGCGTGCATCATGTACGCCTCGTTGAAGCGTGCGTGCTCGATCGGGTTGCGGCCGTCGCGAACATGAATGAACGATGCCTGCGACAGCGCGGCGAGCAGCTTGTGCGTCGATTGCGTCGCGAACACGGTCGGCTTGCTGGCGTCGTGCTGCGACGGATCGCCGTGCATCGCGTAACGGTCGCGGTAGATCGGGTTGAAGCGCGCATAGCCGTACCATGCCTCGTCGAAGTGCAATCGGTCGACGCTCTGGCCGAGCAGTGCCTCGACGCGCGCGACGTTGTAGCAGAGGCCGTCGTACGTCGAGTTCGTGATCAGCGCATGCACGGGCGTTGGGTCAATGCCGTCGCGGCCGCGCACGAGCGGGTTCGCGTCGATTGCGAGCCGCACGGCGGCGGCCGTCAGCCGCTCGGGCATGATCGGCCCGATGATCCCGTAGTGGTTGCGCGACGGAATCAGATAGGTCGGAATCGCGCCGGACATCGTCATCGCGTGCTCGGCCGACTTGTGGCAGTTGCGGTCGCACAGCGCGACCTGGTTGCGCGTGACGCTCGCCATCAGGATCACGCGGTTCGACATCGACGAGCCGTTCGTCACGTGGTACGTGCGATGTGCGCCGAACACGCGCGCCGCATAGCGTTCGCTTTCGCCGATCGGGCCCGAGTGATCGAGCAGCGAGCCGAGTTCGCCGACCGAGATCGACAGGTCGGAGCGGAACAGCGATTCGCCGAAGAATTCGAAATACGCGCGGCCGACCGGCGATTTCAGGAACGCGGTGCCGCCCGTGTGGCCGGGCGTATGCCACGAGTATTCGTACACGCGCGAGAATTTCGCGAGTGCGCGGAACATCGGCGGCAGCACGGTCTCGCGGTAGCGTTCGATCGCGGCGACGATGCGCCCGCCGATGAACGCGGTGGTGTCCTCCAGCAGCCAGATGAAGTCGTCGGCCTTGCGCATCGCGTCGACCGGAATCGCGGACGCGCTCGCGCGGCTCGCGAGCAGGAACACGGGCACGGTCGCGTTGCGTGCGCGCATTGCGTCGAGCACGGCTTGCGCGGGCGCATGGCCGGCGTCGTTGCCGAGTTCCCAGTTGAGCAGCAGGCACTGGATCGCCGGATCGGCGGCGACCACCGCGCAGGCATCGTCGGCGGACGTCGCGATCACGACGTCGACGAGCCGCGTGCGCAGCTCCTCGGCAAGTGCCGTCGCGGCGCGCCCGGTGGCCGTGCGTTCATCGATGTCGTGCTGCACGAGCAGCGCCTTCATGCCGAGGCGGCGGAAGGCCGGTTGGGTCAAGGAAGCGGTCATGTATCAATCCCCCGTTTGCTGGGTTGCCTGGACGCTCGCGGCAACGGCCGGCGAGCGCGCGTGAAGGGTGTCGGCCTGGTGACGGCCCACGGAAATCCAGAACGTGGCGGCGAGCGCGGCGATGGTCACGCCGAGCGCGAGATAGCGCACCCAGCGCGGCGAGCGGCCACCCGGATGGATGTGGGTTTCCTCGATCTCGCGCTGGCGGTTGATCGACAGCTCGTAGAAGACGATCGTCGCGACGACGAAGATCAGCGACCAGCGCGTTTGCTGGCCATCGGAGCCGACCATCGCCCACAGCGCGTAGACGGCGCCGATCAGGCCGACGATCGTGTAGAACGTGAACTGGTGCAACGGCATCTTGCCGTAGCCGAGCACCTTGATCGCGATGCACGAGTAGATGTACGGCAGCAGCGTCATGATCACGGCGATCGACGCGATCTTGCCGAACTGTTCGCTGGCGCTCGGCGACATCGTCGCGAGCACCTGCACGGTCATGATCAGCGCGACGATCGCGAGGCCGGCCGACGGCACGTTCTTCGAGTTCACGCGGGCGAACACGCCGGCGAACAGGCCGTCGTCGGCGGCGGCCTTCGCGGTCTGGCCGACCAGCAGCGTCCAGCCCGCGAGCGAGCCGAGGCAGCCGAGCGCCGCGCACAGTGCGACCGCGTTCGCGGCCGTATTGCCGAGCGCGAGGCGCGCGGCATCCGCGAACGGCGCGCTCGATGCGAGCAGCGCCTTGTTCGGGATCATCCCCATGATCACGGTCGAGCTGAGCACGTAGCAGACGGCCGCGAGCACGACGCCGCCGACGGTCGCGATCGGCACGTTGCGCGACGGGTTCTCGACGACACCGGCCGATACCGACGCGCTCTCGACGCCGATGAACGCCCACAGCGTGAAGTTCAGCGTCGCGCCGATCGCGCTGAAGCTGTTGGTGCCCGACACGTTCCAGCCGGCGAAGTACACGTCCTTGCTGAACCAGAACCAGCCGAACACGGCCATCCCGAGGATCGGCACGAGCGCGAAGATCGTCGTGACCGACTGCACGCGGCCGACGACGTTCGGCCCGAGGATGTTCGCGTACGTGAACAGCCAGATCACGAAGATCTGCGCGAGCGCGAACACGAGCGGGTCCTTCAGGACCGGGAAGAAATGCGTGAGGTAGCCGAGGCCGGCGACCGCGAGGCCGACGTTGCCGAGCACGTTCGCGAGCCAGTAGATCAGGTTGGTCTGGTAGCCCATGTACGGGCCGAACGACTTGCGCGCATACGCATACGGGCCGCCGGCGGCCGGGTCGATCGCCGCGAGCTTCGCGAACACGAGCGCGAGCGACACGGCGCCGACGACGGTGATCAGCCAGCCGAAGATCGCGATGCCGCCGGTGGCGGCGAGGTTCGCGGGCAGCATGAAGACACCGGAGCCCATCATGTTGCCCGCGACCATCAGCGTGGCGGGAATGACGCCGATTTTCGGCGCGGAAGCCGCGGCCGATGGGGCGGCGGCGCGGGAGGAGGACGAGCTGGCATCGGACATGCGACGCTCCTTGACGAGACGTGTTGCGATTGAGGTGGCGCGGTATGGCGCCGGTCGACGATTCCGGCATGAATCGTCGCTTTATTTAACTTTTTCATGGTATCGCCTCGGTGGATTTTAATAAGGGTAAACGCCGGTATTTAATAACTTGAATATTGACGGATGTCATTGAAACGGGTGAATCGGTGTTTGAGTGCGGGTGTGGATGGGCCGTACGGCAAGGCCGAGGGGCGCCTTTTGATTCCGATCCTGGGGGGCGAAGTCACGCAGTCGAAACTTCGGCGAATAATCGTTTTTCCCGAATCGGTTAAATCAATTCGTGACGTAAATTGCGCCGCAATCGGGGTTCAGGTTCGTCGGTTAATATCGAACGCATTTAATGCGTGCCGCCGGCGCGCGCGACCACCGCTTCTTCCCCGAGGACGATTCCGATGACGACGCTGCCCTCCCGTTTGCCGCTGATCCAGGCCCCGATGGTGGGTTCGTCGAGCCCGCTCGCGATCGCGGTGTGCGAAGCCGGCGGGCTCGGCTCGCTCGCATGCGCGGCGCTCGGCCCGCAGCAACTGCGCGACGAGATCGCCGCGATTCGCGCGCGCACGCCCGCACCGTTCAACGTGAACTTTTTCTGCCACACGCCGCCTGCACCCGACGCGGAGGTCGATGCACGCTGGCGCGCGGCGCTCGCCGGTTATTACGCGGAAGCCGGGCTCGATCCGGCCGACGTGAAGGGCGGCCCCGGCCGCGCGCCGTTCGACGATGCGATGTGCGCGGTCGTCGAAGCGTTGCGTCCGGCCGTCGTGAGCTTTCATTTCGGGTTGCCGGACGATGCGCTGCTCGAGCGCGTGCGGCGTACGGGGGCGTGGTTGGTGTCGTCCGCGACGACCGTCGAGGAAGCGCGCTGGCTCGATGCGCGCGGCGTCGACGCGATCGTCGCGCAAGGCGCGGAGGCCGGTGGCCATCGCGGGATGTTCCTGACTGACGACATCCATGCGCAGCCGGGGCTGTTCGCGCTGCTGCCGCAGATCGTCGACGCGGTGCGCGTGCCGGTGATCGCAGCCGGCGCGATCGCCGACGGGCGCGGCATCGCGGCGGCGTTCGCGCTCGGCGCGCGCGCGGTGCAGATCGGCACGGGCTACTTGCTGACGCCGCAAGCCGGCCGCTCGGCGCAGCATCGCGCGGCGGTGCGCGCCGCGCGCGACGACGGCACGCGCACGACCAACCTGTACACGGGCCGACCCGCGCGCGGGCTGCTGACGCGCTTCATGCGCGAGCAGGGGCCGATGAGCGCGCTCGCGCCGGCGTTCCCGTTGGCGACGGCCGCGGTCGATCCGCTGCGTAGCGCGTTCGAGCGGCAGGGCCGCGACGACTTCTCGCTGCTGTGGTCGGGCGAGGCCGCGGCGCTCGCGTGCGAAGCGGATGCGGGCGAACTGACGCAACGCCTGTGGCGCGACGCGCTGGCGTGCGCGGCGGGGCTGCGCGACGCGTTCCCGCAGGCGGTCTGAGCGACCGGGAAGGGGGCGCCGGCGCGGGAGCATCGGCGTATCATCTGGGTTTTCGTCAGCCCGATCCAGGCACCCCCACCATGACCTCCGTCGACACTACCCCCGTCCTCGACCATGACAAGCTCGTTACCTTCATCGAGCGCAAGTGGAACGATGAAATCCTCCATGCCCTGACCGACTACATCGCGATCCCCGCGAAGAGCCCCGCATTCGACCCCGACTGGGCGAAACGCGGCTATCTCGAGCGGGTCGTCACCGACGCCGCGCAGTGGGCCGAGCGGCAGCCCGTGAAGGGCCTGAAACTGGAGATCGTGCGCTTGCCGGGCCGCACGCCGGTGATCTTCTTCGAATCGCCCGCCACGCGTTCGGGCAGCACCGACACGATCCTGCTGTACGGCCACCTCGACAAGCAACCCGAATTCGACGGCTGGCGCGCGGATCTCGGCCCGTGGACGCCGAAGTACGAGAACGGCAAGCTGTACGGCCGCGGCGGCGCCGACGACGGCTATGCGATCTACGCGAGCCTCGCGGCGCTCGGCGCGCTCGACGAGCAAGGCATCGAGCGGCCGCGCTGCGTCGGCCTGATCGAGACCTGCGAGGAATCGGGCAGCTACGACCTGCTGCCGTACGTCGACGCATTGCGCGACCGGCTCGGCCAGGTGTCGCTCGTCGTGTGTCTCGATTCGGGCGCCGGCAACTACGACCAGATGTGGCTCACCACGTCGCTGCGCGGGCTCGTGTCCGGCGACCTGCAGGTCGAGGTGCTCGAGGAAGGCGTGCACTCGGGCGTGTTCGGCGGCATCGCGCCGTCGAGCTTCCGCGTGATGCGCCAGCTGTTCGAGCGCCTCGAAGACGCGAAGAACGGCAACCTGCTGCCGGGCGTGTTCCATTGCGAGATTCCCGACAGCCGCGTGCGCGAAGCCGAGGCCGCTGCGTCGATTCTCGGCGACGCCGTGTGGAAGGGGCTGCCGTGGGCCTGCGGCGCGGACGGCAAGCCGGTGCTGCCGACCACGACCGATCCGCGCGAGGCGCTGCTGAATTCGACGTGGCGTCCGTCGCTGTCGGTCACCGGCGCGGCCGGCCTGCCGGCGCTCGCCGATGCGGGCAACGTGCTGCGTCCGCGCACCGCGTTCAAGCTGTCGCTGCGCCTGCCGCCGCTCGTCGATGCCGCGCAGGCCGTGCAGCAATTGAAGGAACTGCTCGAACTCGATCCGCCGTACAACGCGAAGGTCACGTTCAAGCCGGACGCCGGTGCCGCGACGGGCTGGAGCGCACCGGATCTCGCGCCGTGGCTCGCGTCGTCGCTCGATGCCGCGTCGCGCCGCCACTTCGGCGCCGATTGCGCGTACATGGGCCTCGGCGGCACGATCCCGCTGATGAACGTGCTGCAGGAAGGGTTCCCGTCCGCGCAGTTCATGGTGTGCGGCGTGCTCGGGCCGAAGTCGAACGCGCACGGCCCGAACGAATTCCTGCACGTGCCGTATGCGAAGAAGCTGACGGCCGCGGTCGCGGACGTGATCGCGACCGCGCGCTGAGCGCTTGCTTGGCAGTGGCAACTGCCCAACCCGACCTCACGGAACCTTGCCGATGACCGCCCTGCCGACGCCCCATACCGAACCGCTGCGCATGCGCGCCGAACCGCTGCATGCATTCGTCGCGGCACTCTGGGAACGGGCCGGCAGCAGCGAGCGCGAGGCAAGGCTCGTCGCCGATCACCTGGTCGGCGCGAACCTGGCGGGCCACGATTCGCACGGGATCGGGATGATTCCGAACTACGTCGCGTCGTGGCGGGAAGGGCAGTTGCAGCTGAACGGGCACGCGTCGATCGCGCGCGATGGCGGCGCGGTGCTGTCGATCGACGGCGGTCGCGGCTTCGGCCAGGTGATCGCGTTCGAGGCGATGGTCGAAGGGATCGAGCGTGCGCGACGCATGGGCATCTGCGCGATCGGGCTGCGCGACGTGCATCATCTCGGCCGCATCGGGCACTGGGCCGAGCAGTGCGCGCGCTCGGGGCTCGTGTCGTTCCATTTCGTCAACGTGCCGGGCGACCTGCTGGTCGCGCCGCTGCACGGCGCCGATCCACGCTTCGGCACGAACCCGTTCTGCGCCGCGTATCCGCGCGCGGGCCTGCCGCCGCTGCTGCTCGATTTCGCGACGAGCGCGATCGCGTACGGCAAGACGCGCGTCGCGTACAACCAGGGCAAGCGCGTGCCGGCCGGGTCGCTGATCGACTCCCGCGGCCAGCCGACCGACGATCCGGCCGTGATGCACGAGCAGCCATTCGGTGCGCTGCTGCCGTTCGGGTTGCACAAGGGCTACGCGCTGGCGGCGATGTGCGAGATTTTCGGCGGCGCGCTCGTCGGCGGGCATACGACCTACGGCGACACGCTGCAGAAGACGAGTGCGATCGTCAACGGGATGCTGTCGGTGCTGATCGATCCGAACGCGTTCGATGCGGCCGACGCGCAGCGCGAAGCCGATGCGTTCGTCGCGTGGGCGAAGGCGTCGCCGCAGGCCGCCGATGCGCCGGTACAGGTGCCGGGCGAGCCGGAAGAGGCGAGCCGCGCGGCGCGCGGTGCCGGCGGCATACCGGTCGATCGCGCGACGTGGCGGCAGATTCGCGAGAGCGCGGCGGTGGTCGGCTTCGATGAAGCCGAACTCGACGCGTGGACGCAGCGCTGCACGGCATCCGCATGAGCTGGCAATCCGAAAAGGCGCACGGCGAGGAGATCGCATATCAGCTCGCGCCGCTCGGCAACGTCACGGTCGTGCGCTTCTTCAGCGGTGCGGCGATGCGGCTCGACGGCGTGATGTTCGGCTTCATGTCGCGCGGGTCGCTGTTCCTGCGTGTGGATGACGTGAACCGTCCGGGGTTCGTCGCGGCGGGGATGGGGCCGTTCTCGTACGAGCGGCCCACGCGCACGGTTTCGCTCGACGGCTATTACGAAACGCCGGCCGACGTGCTCGAGGATGCGGGCGCGCTGTTCGACTGGTGCCGCAGCGCGTATCGCGCGGCGTTGCTGGCGGGGCCGCCGAAGCGCAAGGCGAGGGCGGTGCAGAAAGCGGCGGCGCCGGAAGCGAAGCCGGTGTCGAAGCGCGCGGCCAAGCCGGTATCGGTGGCCTCATCGAAATCGGTGCCCGCGCCGGAAGCGAAGCCGGCGTCGAAACGAGCCGCCAAGCCTGTGTCGAAAGCATTCCCGAGGCCTGCGCCGGCGGAGGAAGTGAAGCCGGTGTCGAAAGCGTTGCCGAAGCCTGCGCCGGCGGAGGAAGCGAAGCCCGCGTCGAAGCGAGTCGCCAAACTGGCATCGAAAGCGTCGCCAAAGCCTGCTTCTGCACGGGAAGCCAAGCCGGCATCGAAGCGAACCACCAAACCGGCGTCGAAACCAGCGGCGAAGTCCCCGGCGAAGCGCAAGCAAGCATAGTGCCGGTCGCGCGAAGCGAAAGCCGCGCGATTTTTTCTTTTTTGCCGGCCCGGCCGTCGCCCGGCGATTCACGCGACATGCGCCGGCTGGCGCAAGGGTGGCAGGGGCGCACAGTCACGAATGCGTCAAGCTTGTGCCGCACCGCACATCCCCCATGCTTCACAACGGCGGCCTCGGCGTTTATGATCGGCGCGGGTTGCACCCGTGCCCGGCGCGACCTGCGCCGGCCTCGCCGCCGGCCCCGCGAACGGCGCATCGTACACCGTGCGGAACGCTTCCCCACTCATCATTCCAGACGGAGACAGCCGATGCTCGTCCTGATTCTCGGTTTAGCGATCTTCCTCGGTGTGCATTCGATCCGGATCGTCGCGGACGGCTGGCGGTCAGCGATGATCGAGCGGATCGGCGAGAAGCGCTGGAAGGGCCCCTATGCGATCGCGTCGATCATCGGCTTCGTGCTGATCATCTGGGGGTACGGCATCGCGCGCCAGGGCGCGACGCTGCTGTGGGTGTCGCCCGTCGGCGTGCGCCACCTCACCGGCATGCTGACCGCAATCGCCTTCGTGCTGATCGCCGCCTCCTACGTGCCCGGCAACCGCATCAAGACGCTCGTCGGCCATCCAATGGTGGCCGGTGTGGCGGTGTGGGCGATCGCGCACCTGCTCGCGAACGGCACGCTGCACGCAGTCGTGCTGTTCGGCGCCTTCTTCGTGTGGGCGCTGGTCGATTTCGTCGTGTGGCGCGCGCGTGACCGCCGCGATGGCGTGCGCTATCCGGCGGGCAGGCTGTCGGGCGACGTCGTGGCGGTCGTGGCCGGGCTCGTCGTGTGGGCCGTCTTCGCGCTGTTCCTGCACGGCTGGCTGATCGGCGTCCGACCGTTCGGCTGAGCGGCCGACAAGTCGAATGACTGAGAAGTCGAACAGCTGAGCGGCGGCCGAGCGGCGCGCCGCCCGCCCGCCTGGGGCAACGGTCAGCGCGCCTTCGCGCCGGCCGTTTCGCCGAGTTGCACCGGCTTGCGGCGCAGGAAATAGGCCGCGACGATCGCAAGCGCCGTCAATACCGTGAACCAGAACTGGAAGCGCGAATCCGGGTTGAACGCCTGCGACCCGAGCACGGCCACCAGCGCCAGCAACGCGATCCAGTTCGACACCGGATAAAACCACGCGCGGAACGCCTGCGGATCGCGAGGCGCGTGCTTCTCCTGCCGCCGCATCGCGAAGTGCGCGACGATGATGAAGATCCACACGATCATCACGAACGCGCCGCTGCTCTTCGCGAGCATCAGGAACAGGTCGCCGCCGCTCACGAAGTGAACGCCGAGGATCGACACGCAGATCGCGAGGCACAGCACGAGCGCGTTCATCGGCACGCCTTTCGCGTTGGTCCGGCCGAACATCGCGGGCGCGTGGCCGCGCTGGCTGAGCGAGAACAGCATGCGCGAGTTCGAGAACAGGAACGAGTTCATCACCGACATGAACGACACGAACAGCACGATCTTCATCGCGACGGCCGCGCCCGTGAAGCCTGCCATGCTGAACAGCGACACGTACGGCGATTTCAGGTTGGCCTTGTCGGTCCACGGCATGCACAGGATCAGGATCGACACCGAGCCGACGTAGAACACCATCACGCGCACGATCACGCTCTTGATCGCACGGATCACGTTCTTGCTCGGGTTCTCGGATTCGCCCGCCGCAACGGCCGCGATTTCGCTGCCGCCGAGCGAGAAGATCACGACCATCACGCCGGCGAGCACGGGCGAGATGCCGTTCGGCATGAAGCCGCCGTGATCCGTCAGGTTCACGAGCCCCGGCGCGGGAATGCGCGGCTGGAAGCCGAGCAGGATCGAGGCGCCGAGCGCCATGAAGATGATGATCGTCGTGACCTTCGCGAACGACAGCCAGTATTCCGCTTCCCCGAACGAACGTACCGAGTACGCGTTGCTCGCGATCAGCGTGACGAGCATGAACAGCGCGCCGCCCCACACGGGCAGCCACGGCAGGAAATCGTGGAGGATCGCACCGAGCAGGATCGCCTCGACGGTGATCGTCATCATCGACTTGAACCAGTACAGCCAGCCGACCGCGAAGCCGGCCCATTCGCCGAGATAGCTGCTTGCGTAGGTGGAGAACGATCCGCTGTCGGGGTTGCGGGAGGCCATTTCACCGAGCATGAACATGACCAGCGTGACGATCACGCCGCCGATCAGGTACGACAGGATCGCCGCGGGGCCGGCGGTCGCGATGATGGCGCCCGAGCCGACGAACAGGCCTGCGCCGATCACACCGCCAAGCGCGATCATCGTGATGTGCCGTTGCTTGAGGCTTTGCCTCAACGAGTTGTCCTGCATCTCCTACCTCTAGTTATTGTTGGCTCGTTGGCCGGGAACGCATCGGACCGCGCGGCGGCAAGCGTTCTGCCGCCGCATGGGGCGCCGATGTCGAGGGAGCGTGTGTGACGCGATGTGCCGGGCCGCCGGCGGTGAATCGGAATGGCGGCCGCGAAGTGCCGGTCGGTGCCCGCGAGAGGGCGATGACGACGCCCCCCCGGATTGTGGGCGGACGCCGCCGTCACGGCAAACGAGATATGCGAAAGACGTCTTGCGGTTTGCTCATCAATTGCCGCGATGGCGGCTGGCGTGCGCGTGTCAGATCGGCTTGACGAACAACCCGACGGTCAGCACCGCGCCGATGCAGACGATCCCGATCCGCAGCACGCGTTCGTTCACGCGATGCAGCGCCCACGTGCCGAGCAGCCCGCCGACGATCGCGCCGCCGCCGAGCGCGAGCGCGTTGCCCCAGTGCAGGTGCGGCGACGTCAGGAACAGCACCACGGCCGATGCGTTCATCACGCCCGCGAGCGCGTTTTTCGTCGACATCGCGTGGCGCGGCGACAGGCCGGCCATCGTCAGCACGGCCATCATCAGGAAGCCGAGCCCGCCGCCGAAGTAGCCGCCGTAGATCGCGATCATGAACTGCGAGAGCGCGGCGGGGACGGTGCCGAGGTGCGCCGTGCCTTCGCCCGGCTTGCGGAAAAAGCTGCCCCACGCGAACACGATCGTCGCGAACAGCACGAGCCACGGCACGAGGCGCGAGAAGATCGACGAAGGGGTTTTCAGCAACAGCAGCCCGCCGAGCGCGCCGCCGACCACGCTGATGAAGAACATCGCGCGAAACGACAGCCTGCCGACGCCGCGCACCATCTTGCGGCTCGCCCAGCCGGTCGTGACCTGCGCGGGAAACAGCGCGACCGTCGACGTGATGTTCGCCGCGAGCGGCGACATGCCCGACACGATCAGCGCGGGCAGCGTGACGAACGAGCCGCCGCCGGCGAGGGTGTTCTGCAGTCCGGCCCACAGGCCGGCGAGGATGACGAGAGCGAGCATCGGAGCGGGAGCGCAAGGTGACGGGGCTCACCTGCCGGAATCGGGCAGGCGCGGCGAACGCACGATGGTAATGCAGGACGGGAGGCGGCGTGAACTGGTGCGATCGCAGTGTCGTCACGAGCCTTCCCGGCCGGCGCAAGCGGCGATGCCGCACTGCCCGCGACCAAGGTCGAGGATGGCCCGGGCGGGCGCACGGGCGGTCTTACGACGTCGCGCGGCCAATGTCGGATTGTCGAACGGTGCGCGCGAAATAGACTGGTTGATGAGCGGCGGGAAAAAAACCGGCAGGGTTGGGGGTCAGCCGGCGCCCGGTGCGCTCGGGAACGCAGTTCCTGTTGACGGGTTCGATTCCGGCCACGCAGTGCCGGCGCGTCGGAATCGGGCCGCCTTTTCTCGGGGGGCACGCATGCGCGCCGGCGGGCGAACAGGTGACCGGGCGTCGATCGCGGCCACGCGACGGCGCTTCGTTGCCGTTGCTCCGCCGCATCGGCGGAGCAAATGAATGTCGCAGTCGGGATGGTACGGTGCGTGTGCCGCGCGCCGTAAGATCGCCGTTGCTCGAACGCCTCGCGACCGTCGGCCGTTGGCCGGTCGTCTCGGGCGAACGGGCGTGAGAGAACAACCATGAAAAAGTCGTTTCGCGGGGTCGGCCCGAGTACGGCCGTCTGCCTGATCTGTACCGCATGTTTTGCCGCATCGCCAGCGGCCGCCTACACACCGGGCGGCACGCGGCATGCGCATCCGTTGCGCAGCGCGCCGGCGCTTCCGGCCGTGACCGTCCAGCCGACGGCGAACGGCGGCGACCAGGCCGACGTGCTGCAGGCCGCGTTCGATGCATTGCAGCCGGGCCAGCGCCTCGTGCTCGCGCCGGGACGCTACGCCGTCGGTCGGTCGTTGACGGTGTCCGGAACGGACGTCGTGATCTCGGGCTATGGCGCGACGCTGGTTGCGACCAACCCGGCCGATCAGACCATCGTGATGAGCGGCAGCGGTTCGACGCTCGTCGGCGTCACGCTGGTCGGCACGGGCGCGACGCGGCTGACGACGCCCGCATCGACGAAGGTCGAGGTAACGGGCACCGGCGTCCAGGTGCTCGGCGTGACGATCCAGGGGGGCGCCAGCGCCGGGATCTTCGTGTTCGGCGGCAGCAGCGTGGCGATCGTGGGCAACACCGTGCAGGCGACGCTGGCCGACGGCATCCACGCCACCTATGGCTCGACCAACGTGCTGGTGCGCGGCAACACGGTGAAGGACACCGGCGACGACCTGATCGCCGTCGTCAGCTACCAGGGTGACGGCCGCCTCAGCGCCAACGTGCTGATCGACGGGAATACGGTGTCGGGCAACTACTGGGGGCGCGGCATCGCCGTGGTCGGCGGGCGGTCCGTGACGATTTCGAACAACAGCGTCAGCGGCGTTCAGAAGGCGGCCGGCATCCTGGTCGCGCAGGAGGATGGCTGGAAGACCTACGGCGTGTCGGACGTGGTGATCGAGAACAACGTCGTCGGCGCGATCCAGGACGGCACGAATGCGAACAACGGCTTGCAGCCTACCCAGCAGGCCGCAATCGAGCTCGATACCTGGTCGGGGACGGTGTCGTACGTCGTCGTGAAGGGCAACCGCGTATCGGGATCGGGCTATGCCGGCTTCCGCGCGTTGGGGAACGTCTGCCATTTCTCGGTGGCGGACACGACGCTTGCGTCGATCGCCGGCATGCCGGTGTCGCTGCTGACGAACAACTGCCCGGCCGCCGATATCGTTGCGTACGGCAATTCACTGGGCGGCGTGGCGCTGGCGCCGCCGGTCGGCGCCTCTCCGTCCGGGACGATTCCGGCCGGCGGCGCGGTGACGTCGGGGATGCCGGCGGTGCGCACGAGCCTGATTCAGGCGAATGGCGCGCCTGCGTCGGCGCGGCACTGACGATGTTCGCGACGCGCTGCCGGCCGTGCGATCGGACGGGGCGCCGCGCTATGCGTTCGGGGGTGCGGTTGCCCCCGGCGCCGTGGCGTCGTCCCCGGCGTCCGGATAGACGATCGTGCCGTCAGGCCGGATCACCGCGCCGGCCGTCAGGTGCGCGGGTTCCACGCGGTTGGAGCCCATGATGTGCAGTACCGTTTCGCCGCGCGCGATCAGGTAGTCGGACACGATCCGCCGGTGGCAGCGCCACCACACCGCTTCCGAGCACATGATCGCGCAGCGCTGCGCATGCCCCTGCGCGATCAACCGGTCGAGGCCGTCGCGAAACGCGGGTGACAGTGCGTAATCGGCATAGCGGTGGAAGCTCGGGTTGGTCCAGAAGTCATTGACGTCGTCCGGCACGCCGGGCGACTTGCCGCGCAGCCCGCCGAGTGCGGCGATGTGTTCGTACGCGATGTCGGCGGCGGCCAGCGCGTCCGGCAGCGTCGCTTCGTTGAACTGGGGATTGGAGCGCGAGCGCGTCATCTTGCGGATATCCGCGAGCAGCGCGATACCGACTGCGTCGAGCATCCCGACGAACGCGTCGAGCGTGCGGTTCGAATGGCCGATCGTGTAGAACGGGAGCGTCATGCGTCGTCCTTGTCGGGAGGGATGGCGTGTCCATTATCGGTCGCGACCGCACGCGGAAAAAGTCACAGTCCGCTAAAACTCGCGCTCCGGCCAGGACGCCGCCCGATTTGACGCTTCATTACGATGGGCTTTCCGGAAAGGTGCTAGATTTGCGCATCGATATCTCGAAAGGTGGAGAGGGCAGACAGATGCTGAAGAAATGGGCAGGGATGGCCGTGGTGGCCGGTGCGGCGGCGGTGACGTCGAACAAACGCGAACGCACGGGCGCGATTGTCGGCGGCGCACTGGGCGGCGGCGCAGGCACCGCTGCGGGCAACGCGATGGGCGGCACGGCCGGCGGGCTCGTCGGCGCTGCCGTGGGCGGCGGCGCGGGCGCGGCGCTGGGCGGCCACGTGTCGCGCAACAACTCGCGTTCCAACGATCATTACCGCGGCAACAAGCACAAGAAGCGCTACAAGCACGATTGACCGGCGGTTCCCCGGCGCATGTCAACGGCGCCGGGGGCGTGCATGAATGGCGACGGAGGCGCTCAAGCGGTCAATCCGTCTTTCCGTCGCCGGTGATCAGCGCGTTGAGCACCAGCGCCGAGATCGTGCGGTAAGCCGCGTCGAAATCGTCGTTTCCCAGCGCACGCTTGCCGAGCACCAGCAGCATCTGGGGGGCGAAATCCGCATATGCCTGCGTGGCGGCCCAGATCAGGAAGAACAGGTGTTCGGCATCGACCTGCCTGACCTTGCCTTCCTCGATCCAGCGTTCGAGCACCCGGATGTCGTCGCGCAACACCGGAATCAGCTGTTTGCGGATTTCCTTTCCGTAGGTCTTGGCCCCGCCGATGATTTCCAGCGCAAAAACCCGCGATCCATGCGGGCGATTCCTGGAGAATTCGAGTTTGGCCCGGATATAGGCCGACATGGCTTCCGCGGGCTCGCGATCGGGCGCCGCAAACTCCCGCATCCTGCCTAGCCAGTCGCGCAATACGTCGTCCAGCACGCGCTGGTAGAGCGCCAGCTTCGTGGGGAAGTAGTACATCAGGTTCTGCTTCGACAGGCCGGCGGCCGCTGCGATGGTCGCAACGGAACTGCCCTCGAATCCATCAATGGCAAACGATTCTTCGGCAGCGGCGAGAATGGTCGCCTCGAGCGTGCCGCGCAGCGCTTCGCGCCGGCCGTGAGGCCGGCCGGGCGTTCCCGCAGTCGGCTCGGACGGGTTCTTCACGATGCTTCCTCCCGCATGTCGGGCCAGCGGCGCCGCCCGCTCAACGCGTGCCTGCTTCAGGATAGGTGATGCGTTCGGGCGCGCGCTGCATGATGACCTTCCCGGCGCGGAGCGACATTCGCACCCTGGCCTGTGTGCGAACCACTTCATAGTCGGAATCCGAGTCGAGGATCAGCAGATTGGCCGGCCGCCCGACAGCAATGCCATAGCGATCGTCCAGGGACATCGCACGGGCGCTGTGCTCCGTCACGAAATCGAGGCATCGCTGCAGGTCTTCGTAGCCGAGCATGTGGCACACGTGCAAGCCGACGTCGAGGATGCGCAGGATGTTGCCGTTGCCGATGGGATACCACGGGTCCTTGATCGAATCCTGTCCGAAGCACACGTTGATGCCGGCGCGATCGAGTTCCGCGACGCGCGTGATGCCGCGTCGTTTCGGGAACGTGTCGAAACGCCCCTGCAGGTGGATGCTTTCGGTCGGACACGAAACGAAATGGATCTCCGACCGCTTCAGCAACCGGAAAAGCTTCGAGCAGTACGCGTTGTCGTAGGAACCCATCGCGGTCGTGTGGCTGGCGGTGACGCGCGTGCCCATCCCGCGAACCCGTGCTTCCTCGGCAAGCACTTCCAGGAAGCGCGATTGCGGATCGTCGGTTTCGTCGCAATGAACGTCGACCAGGCAGTCCTTGCGCTCCGCGAGTTCCATCAGGAACTTGATGGAGCTCACGCCCTGGTCGCGCGTGTTCTCGAAATGCGGAATGCCGCCCACGACGTCGGCTCCCATTGCGATCGCGCGCTCCATCAGTGCACGTCCGTTCTCGAACGACTCGATACCTTCCTGAGGGAAGGCGACGATCTGCAGATCGATGAGATCGCGCGCTTCGTCCCTGACCTCGAGCATCGCCTTCAACGCGGCAAGCGTGTGATCGGTGACGTCCACGTGCGTGCGCACGTGCTGGATGCCGTTGTCGCGCAACATTCCGATCGTGGCGTGGGCGCGGGCTTTCGTGTCCTCATGGGTAATGGCGGCCTTGCGCTGGCCCCACCGCTCGATACCTTCGAACAGCGTGCCGCTCATGTTCCACTCGGGTTCGCCCGCGGTCAGCGTCGCATCCAGGTGGATATGCGGCTCGACCAGCGGCGGGATAACGAGATTGCTGCCCGCATCGATGACGTCGTCCCCTTGATGCTTCAGCGGCGACGGCTGGAGGTCGATGCCGCGAAACGTGCCCGCATCGATGTCGATCGTGAAGAGGCCGCTACGGCCGCGCAATCTGGCGTTGATGATTTTCATGAGGATTCCTGTGGTTCTGGGGGGCGGGCGGGTGCGCTGCGGAATCATTCACCCTGAACGGACGGTTCGCGCGTGAACGCACGGGCAATCTGCAGCAGCACGATGTAGGCGCCGGCGGACGCCCCGATGCCGACGATCGGCGCGATCCACGGCGAGGTGTAGGCGAGTGCGGCGCCGATCGCATACGCGGCCAGGCCGACCAGGTTGAACCGCGGAAGGCGGGCGGCGGCTAGCGACGGGTATTGCCCGCGATGGCGGTACCAGTAGTCCGCCATGATCACGCCGCCGACCGGCGGAATGATCGAGCCGAGCAGCACCAGGAACGGAATCAGCAACTCGTACATCCCGCCGACCGCGAGCACGATGCCGATCGCCGCGCCCACGAGTACGAGCGTGCGGCGCCGTTCGGTGCGCAGCAGATGGCACCCGGCGGCCGCCACGTTGTACATCGTCGGCCCCTGGATGGTCCAGAGATTGAGGCACAGCATCACGACCGCCGCGATCGACAGGCCCTGCAGCATCATCACCTCGACGATGTCGGCTTGCTGATAGACGATCGCGCAGTATGCGCCCGCGATGATCATCAGGCCGTTGCCCGCGAAGAATCCGATCATGCTGGCCGAGACGGCGCTGCGCGCGCTGCGTGCGAGGCGGGTCCAGTTGGTTGCCTGGGTCGCGCCGCTCGCAAAGGTGCCGATGACCATGGTCACGGCGGCCGAGAACGGCATCGGATGAGACGGTGCGACATGCGTGAGGCCGGCCCATCCGCCGATATCGCGGGTGGCGATCCACATCGACGTCATCAGCAGCACGAACATCAACGGCACGGAGACGCGCGACAGCACATCCATGCCGCGATAGCCGATGATGGCCGTGACGGAAAATCCGAAGCCGAAGAGGATCATCAACGGCGTGGTAACGGAGGGCGGCCAGCCCAGCAGCTTGACCAAGACGATCGCCACCGTCGCGGTTCCCCATGCGTACCAGCCGAGTTCGGCGAAGCCGAGCAGGAAATCGGACAGCTTGCTGCCCACTTCCCCGAAGCAGAACCGCCCCATCAGTACCGCATTCAGGCCGCTGCGGGCGGCAATCAGCGCAAGCGATGCCGCATAGGCGGCGAGCAACAGGTTTCCGATTACCGCGATCTGGATCATGCTGACGACGTCGAAGGCGACACCGATCTTGCCGCCGGCAAACATCGTTCCTGTGAAGAACGTGAAACTCAACAACACCATCGTGATGGACAGAAATCCGGTGCGTTTCTCGAGCGGGACTTCGCTCAGCGAGAATTCTCCGTGATCCGATTCGTCCATCGGGCTTGCATCCCGGTTCGTGGGCATCTTGTCTCCCGTCAGCGACTGGGTTGGGTCTGAAAGGGGTTACGGGGGCCGTGCTTGGAGGGGTGACGCGCTGTTTCAGCGCGTCATTCTCTCTGTCCAAAATTTTTACGAGCGTACAAATTTCGTCCGGGTGGATGGCAGGAACATTCACCGGGACGGTGCGGATCACGCGCAACGCGTTCCGCATATCGGCCGATCCGGCGTTTTTTCGCCCGCTTGCCTCCGTGAAATTGCCGTGCTAATTTTTCATGAAATTTCTCGGCGTAATTTTCACGGGAGTCCGCATGTTCGTGCAGTCCGACCGTCACGTCGCAAGCTACTACGCCGGTACCTACCCGGCACCGATCCCGCATCGCCCGGAGCTGGACGAACGCATCGACGCCGACGTGCTCGTCGTCGGCGCGGGCTTCAGCGGGCTGCATACGGCGTTGCGCCTGGCGCTCGCAGGCAAGCGGGTCGTCGTGCTCGAAGCGAGCCGCGTCGCGTGGGCCGCGTCGGGCCGCAACGGCGGGCAGGCGCTGCTCGGCTGGTCGTGCGACATGCAGCCGCTCGAGGATTCGCTCGGCCGCGACGGCGCGCGCCTGCTGTGGGACAGCATGCGCTGGGCCGCGGCCGAGGTGCGCGAATTGCCCACGCGGCACGGTTTCGACATCGATTACCGGCCCGGCAGCCTGTGGGCGGCCGTGCGGCCGCGGCGCGTCGCGATGCTCGAGCAGGCCCGTGACGAAGCGGCCGAGCGCTGGGGCTACGATCGGCTGCGTGTGATCGGCCGTGACGAGATGCCCGAATGGATCGGCGGCACGCGTTACCTTGCGGCGCTGCACGATCCCGAGGCCGGCCACCTGAATCCGCTGAAACTCGCGCTCGGCCTCGCGCAGACGATCGAGCGCACGGGCGGCCGCATCTTCGAGCAGAGCCGCGTGCTGGACTGCCGCGAGACGGCCGACGGTCACCTTGCCCGCACGGCGCGCGGCGAAGTGCGCGCGGACGTGCTCGTGCTGGCCTGCAACGCCTACGTCGACCGGCTCGATCGCGATCTCGCGCGCCGGCTGCTGCCGGTCGGCACGTACCAGGTCGCGACCGCGCCGCTCGCACCCGACGTCGCCCGGTCGCTACTGCCGCAGAACAGTTGCGTGATCGACAACCAGTTCGTACCCGACTATTTCCGCCTGAGCCCCGACCACCGGCTGCTGTTCGGCGGCGGCTGCACGTATCTCGGCGGCATTCCGGCCGATATCGCGGCGGCGACGCGCCCGCACCTCGAACGCGTGTTCCCGCAACTTGCCGGCGTGCCGCTCGATTACGCGTGGGGCGGCCATATCGACATCAGCATGCGCCGCACGCCGGACATCGGCCGCCAAGGGCAGCGCTTCTGGCTGCAGGGCTTCTCGGGGCACGGCGTGCTGCCGACACTTGCCGGCGCGCGTGCGGTGGCCGACGCCGTGCTCGGCGACGAACGCCTGCTCGCGCAGTACCAGCGCATCCGCAATCCGCGCTTCCCCGGCGGCGACCGGCTCGCCGCGCCGCTGGAAGCGATCGGCAAGGCCTGGTACCGTCTGCGCGATACCGTCTGACTGCACCGGAACCCACCATGAACGAACAGGAAGAGATAGAAAGCCTGGCCATCCTGATCCGCGACCTGCGCAAGCATCGCAAGGTCACGCTCAACGATCTCGCGGAACGGATCGGCCGCTCGGTCGGCTTTCTGTCGCAGGTCGAGCGCGGGCTGTCGCGCCCGACGGTGGCGGATCTCACCGCGATCGGCGAGGCGCTCGGCGTGCCGACCACCTATTTCTACAGCCTGAGCAAGCCGCGCAGCGTGCCGTGGGTGACGCGGCCCGACGAGCGGCGCACCGTGTATTACGCGGCCGGCATTACCGACATCCTCGTGTCGCCGAACATGCGCGCGCGCTTCTCGATCCTCGAAAGCCATCTCGCGCCGGGCGCGAGCAGCGGCGAGCGGCCCGTCGACGACAGCGACGAGCAGGGCGGTTTCGTGCTCGAAGGAGAACTGACGATCTGGGTCGACGGCGACGATACGCCCGTCACGCTCGGCCCGAACGACGCATTCCAGCTTCCCGCGCACAAGCGCTTTCGTTACGCCAATCTGACCGATGCGCCGACGCGCGTGATCTGGGTCTTCACCTGAGTTGTCAGCGCGGCATTCGGTCGGGGGAAAAGCCGCGCCGGCGTGGTTATTTGCAGTCCTGATCTGAAAGAGGCATGCGGCGTCGTGCATGCCGCATGAATCCGGTTCGCCGCGCTGCGGCGCCGTCATACAAGACATGGAAAGGATGAGACATGGCTGACGTCGTTCCCGCGCTGGTCGCTGAAGTTCGCGCATTCCGGCAGGCGCACCCCGAGATCCGTTATGTCGACCTGATCTGCCTCGACCTGCCCGGGCATTTCTACGGCAAGCGCTACCCGATCGATGCGCTCGAAAAGGTGGCGGCCGGCTCGCTGCTGAAGCTGCCGCAGAACTGCATCCTGCTCGGCACGCAGGGCGGCCTCTACAAGATCGGCGACTACTGTTTCAACGACGGCGACCCGGACGCCGTGCGCCGGCTGATCCCCGGCACGCTGAAGCCGGTGACCTGGGAGAAGCAGCCGCTCGGCCAGATGCTGATCACGACGGACGGCACCGACGCGCCGGTCGAATTCGAGCCGCGCGAGGTGCTCGCGCGCGTGCTGACGCGGCTCGCGCGGCGCGGCATCCGGCCGGTCGTTGCGTTCGAGCTCGAGTTCTACCTGTTTGCCGCGCAGCTCGAAGCGGGGATGCCGAAGTATCCGCGCGATCGCCTGTCCGATGATCGCGACGATCAGCCGAACATGCATATCGAGCGCCTGTCGCGCTTCTCCGACGTGCTGCACGAGATGGTCGACGTCGCGTGCATGCAGGGGATCGACGCGACCGTGATCACCGCGGAGCTCGGGCCGGGCCAGTTCGAGATCAACTTCGGCCATTGCGACGACGGGCTGCGCGCGGCCGATTGGTCTGCGATGTTCTGCCGCAGCACGCGCGGCGTCGCATTGCAGCACGGCTATCGCGCGAGCTTCATGGGCAAGCCGTACCTGCATGCGCCGGGCAGCGGGATGCACGTGCACGTGAGCTTCTACGACGACGCGGGGCGCAACCTGCTCGCGGCGGACGGGCAGCGGCCGTTGCGCCACGCTGTGGCCGGATGCCTCGCGCTGCTGCCGCATTGCATGCCCGTATTCGCGCCGAATCACAATGCGTTCCGGCGCTACGGATCGATGGTGAATGCGGCGAGCCGAGCGAGCTGGGGCTTCGAGGATCGCGATGCGTGCATCCGGATTCCCGAGTCGGATGCGCGCAACCTGCGGATCGAGCACCGGCTCGCGAGTGCGGACGCGAACCCTTATCTGGTGCTTGCGGCGATTCTCACCGGGATGGAGCACGGCCTCGACGCGAAGCGCGAGCCGATCGCGCCGCTCAACGAGGATCGCGGCAGCGGGATCGACTTTCCGAAGGAGATGCTGTCGGCGGTCGCGGCGATGCAGGATCATGCGGCCGTGCGCGAAGGGCTCGGCAGCGAGTTCGTGATGGTCTATTGCGAGAACAAGCGGCAGGAGGAGCTGGATTTTCGCAATGAGATCGGGGCGCGGGAGTATCGGTGGTTTTTGTGATCGTCGGCGAGCCGAGGCGGATCACCAGGGAAGTACGCGCCAGTAGCGCACTTCCTCGATTAGCGTACCTTCGATCTCGAACGTCTTGACGTCGTCTTCGGCGACGAAGCCCTCGCGCTCATAGAACGCCCGCGCACGATGGTTTTTGAACAGCACCCAGAGCGACACCCATTCGTGGCCCGCGTCGTGCAGCGCACGGCATGCATGGTCGACGAGCGCCGCGCCGACGCCTTTCCCGCAATGCGCGGGATGCAGGTAGATCGCTTCGATTTCGCCCCAGGTGCGATCCTTGTCGGTGTCGCGGGTCGGACCATAGGCGATCCAGCCCGTGGGCTCGCCTTCCGCGAACGCGAGCGCGACACGCGGCCGTCCTGCGTCGAGCGCATGGCGCCACGAAGCGGTGCGCTTTTCGACCGACAGGCCGGCGAGGAACGCGGCCGGCATGATGCCCGGGTAGGTGGCCTGCCACGATGCGACGTGGATGGCGGCGATGGCGGGGGCATCGGCGGGCGTGGCAGGGCGGATGTCGATGTTCATCGTGTTCGGTGTCATGTGTGCGCCGCCTGATCGGTTGCCGTATGCCGCGCCGTCGCGCGCGGGATTCAATTCGCCGGATCCAGAGTGCCTTCTATCGTAAAGCGGTAGTTGATATCTGCCTGTGATGCATCGCCACGCACGTCGGTTCTCTTCAGCACGAATTCGAACGCAGGCTCGAACCAGCCGTCGCGCGGCACTTCGCCACCGAGGATCTCGACGTCATACCAGCCGTTGTCGATTTCGATCATGGGCCTGCCCGGTTCGCGGTAACGCGCGAGCAGCGCATCGACCGTTGTGTCGTTGAAGCGTTCGAGAATCCGCCACGTGTAGAGCATGACCAAGCGGTGTTCGACGCGCAGCACGTACCCGCCGCGTCGATGCTGCAGGCGGCTTTCCGCCTTCAGCAATTCGGGTGTCGCGTCGTCCAGCGTGAAGATGATCGTGTACGGATGGTTCTCGATGCCGGCCAGCGGAATGACGACACCTTCCAGCACGGCGCGGTCGCCGCTGTCGCTCGTGGTGAACGCTGTCGCGACGTCATCCGGCAGCCCGTGCCGTTCCTTGAAGCGTTTCAGCAGCAGGAGATCGCCGACGAGAAAATAGTCGACCAGATCGTTGAGGACTTCGGAGAATTCATGTCGCATCGCTGCTCCTTTCGCGGTGCCGATGCGCAGCATTCGCAAGGGCATGAAGCGCCGCGTCGCGAAACGCTTCGCGGCGCGGCACGCTCACCGTCCTTACTCGCCGAGCTTCGACGTCACGCAGCCCGTGCTCGAGCATTCGCGCTCACGCTCGCGCAGGAACGACAGCCGCGACTGCGTCATGTCGGTCGCGCACTGGAGATCCACGAGGTAGCCGTTGTTGCGCGTCTCGCTGCACTGGGCGTCGCGCTGCTTCAGCCACGCGAGCTGGCCGGCCTTCAGCGTCGCCTGCTGGTCGCTGCTCAGTTGCTTGCGCAGGCGGCCGTATTCGTCGTTGAGGTCGCGGTCGGTTTGCGAGAACTGCGTGCTGCTGCAGTACACCTGGTCGAACGCGCTGTGCGGCTTCGCACAGCCGGCCGCGTGCGCGGCGAACGGAACGGCAAGCGCGAGCAGCGCGCAGGATGCGAGCAGATTCTTCATTTTCATGGTGATGCTCCTGACTGGGTGAAAACCGTTGGGCCCGACGGGCGTTATCGTTGTTTATAGCGGTGCCGTGCACGCGTCGATCCCGCCCGCGATCGCAGTGGACAGCTTCTGGATCGTCTCGCGTCGCGCAAGCCGTGCTTCCTCGTCCGGATTGACGATCACGCCGGCTTCGACGAGCACGGCCGGAATCGGCGCGGTGCGCAGCACGATGAGATCGTCGAAGCGGTGGATACCGAGTTGCGGATCGATCAGCGGGCGATTCTCGCCGCGGATCGGCTGCGCGTGATACAGCGACGGCCGCTCGCCGGACGCGACCAGCCGCTCGGCGATCGCGTTCGCGCAACGCAGGCTTTCCGCGTAGTGCGGATTGCGTTCCGACACGAACACCGAGAAGCCGCGGAATTCTCGCTGCCGGCCCGCGTCGATGAACTGCTGCTGCATCGAGTCGTGATGGATCGACACGAACAGGTTCGCGTCGGGCGCCTGCGTCGAACGCTGGTCGAGCGCGATCTCGCGGCCGTCGGCCGACGTGCGCAGCACGCGGTCGCCATGCGCGGCGAGTTTCTCGGCGACCGCCGCGGACAGGTCGAGGTTGTACAGGTATTCGACGCGGCCGCTCGCACCGGTGGAGCCCGGGTGCGCCGGCGTATGGCCGGTGTCGACGACGATGTAGCGCCCGGAGGCGGGTGCGGTGCCGGTGGCGGCCGAGGTGTCGGCCGCATGCAGCGCCAGCGGTGCGCCGAGCAGCGGGGCGCAAGCGAGCACGCGCGCGGCGGCGCACACGAGCGGGCGAAGGCGTCGGATGGTTCGGTTCGTCATTGTTGTTGTCGAGGAGGGCATACGGCGCGTGGCGCAGCACCGTCGGCCTGCTCAATGCAGTCGGAATGTCGGGCGATTATAGCGGGTGGCGGTGGCGCCGCAATGACCGATGACGACCGTCAGGCCAGCACGCGCCGGGCGGCGAGCACGCCCCAGTACGATGCTTCCTCGAACAGCGACAGCCCGGACAGATCGGCATGCGCGAACACGACGGGGCCGTCGGCATCGCGTAGCGCGAGCAGCCCCGGGCGGCTCAGGAAGCCGACATCGGGCGTTGCCATCGCGTGACCGCGCACGGTGATCTCGAGCGCCGTCGCGTGTTTCCACAGATTGCGCCCGTAGACGGCCTGCAGGTCGATCGCCGCCTGTTCGCGCAACGCGTCGGGGCTGGCCTGCGCGAGCCAGCGGCGCGTGTCGTCCGGTGCTTGCGCGCTCAATGCCTGGTATGCGGAGAACACCGAGCGCGCCGGCGGCGACATGCGGATCAACTGGTGCGTCGACACGACATAGCCGAGGCCCGCGCCGCCGTAGACGACGTTGTCCCACGCGAGCGGCACGCCCGCTTCCTCGGCCGGCATGCCGTCGAGCAGAAAGTTGGACACGAGCCACGGCGCACGCGGCGGCAGGTCGCGTGCGGGATCGAAGCCGTACGCGGCAAGTTGCGGAAACACGCGCGCCGCGACGAACAGCGGCATCGCGCAGACGACGCGTCGCGCCTTCAGCGTGAACGTCGACAGCGCGCCGTCGTTGCCGACGCGTGCGCACAGCACGTCGACCCCGCCCGCGCGTTCGGTCGCGCGCACCGCGAAGCCGTCGCGCGACCACGCGTTCGAGCCGGTGCGTGCGGTGATCGAATCGGCGAGCTTCGTCACCATCGTGTGCAGCCCGTCGGGCCAGGTCAGCACCGCGCCGTCGCTCGCGTCGCCCGCATGGCCGCCGCGCGACGAGAAATAGTGCAGGCCGGCCCATGCCGAAACATGCTCGTAGCCTGCGCCATAGTCGTCGCGGCAGCAGTAATTCAGATACCAGTGCAGCGCCTTCGCGGTGTAGCCCTCGTCGAGCAGCCACTGGCGGAACGAGCGCCGGTCCAGCGCGCGCCAGCGCGGGTCGCGCGACGATTCCGCGATCGGGATGCAGAACACCTTGCGGCCATCGGCGCCGCGCGCGGTGCGCAGCCCGTCCGTGTACGCGAAGAAGCGTGCCTGCTGCGCGAGTTCGTCGGCGCCGAGGCCGGCCGTCGGCACGATGCCGTCCTGCCATTGCCCGGCGATGAAGAGCCGTTCGTCGGGTGCATGGACGAGCACGCGCTCGTCGTACACCGGGCGCGCGGAAAACGGCGACGCTTCGATCACGCCGAGATCGGCGAGCATGTCGCGCAGGTGCGCGGATTCGAGCGACGGCAGCGGCAGGTAGTGCGCGCCTTTCGGATAGCCGAGCTCGCCGAAGCGGCCGCCGGCCGCGTTACCGCCGAATTCTGGCCCGGCGAGCACCGCGAAGCGCTTGTGCCCCGCGCGTGCGAGCTGCCACGCGCACGACAGCCCGGCCGCGCCCGCGCCGAGGATCGCGACGTCGGTCTCGATCGTGCCGGACGGCGGCGGCAGCGTCGCATGGTCGCGCAGCGCATGGCCTTCGCGCATGCCGGGGTAGCCGACATGCGGCGTCGTCTCGATCCAGCCGGTGCGCCCGCAGGCGGCGAGCGACGCGGCCGCCGACGCGACGAGGAACGTGCGGCGGTCCATCAGCGCAGCACGTGTTTCCAGTCGTCGTCGAAACGGCGCACGAGCGGCTGGTCGTTGAGTTCGTTCGGCGACATCGGCAGCGCCGGCATGTCGGCCGGGAAGTGGAACATCTCGGCGGCCGTCTGCGCGTCGAGCCAGCGCGTGGGCACCGAGTAGTGCGTCGGCACCGTGAAGTCGCGGCGCTTGCCGGCGATCACGAAGCCCCAGTCGCCGAACGACGGCACATAGCAGTGGTACGGCCACGTGTTGAGCCCGGCTTCGTGCAGCGTCGCGATGATGGTCCAGTACGCGTGCGGCGCGAAATACGGCGAGGTCGACTGGATCACCGCGTAGCCGTTCTCCGACAGGTGGCGCGCGAGCAGCCGGAACACGGGCACCGAATACAGCCGGCCGAGCCCGAAGTTGGTCGGGTCGGGGAAGTCGACGACGATCGCGTCGTACACGTCGGCATTCGATTCGAGCCAGCGCACCGCGTCGTCGTTGATCACGTGCACGCGCGGGTCCTTCAGCGAACCCTGGTTCAGCTTGACGAGCGGGGCGGACGTGGAGAACAGCTTCGTCATCGCGGGATCGAGATCGACGAGCGTGATCTGTTCGAGGTTGCGGTGCTTGAGCAGCTCGCGCACCGCGAGGCCGTCGCCGCCGCCGAGCACGAGCACGCGCTTCGCCCACGGCAGCGCCTCGATCGTCGGGTGGATCAGCGCCTCGTGATAGCGATGCTCGTCGCGCGACGAGAACTGCAGGTTGCCGTTCAGGTACAGCCGCATGTCGTCGTGCCACTGCGTGAGCACGATGCGCTGGTACGGCGTCGTTTCCGAATAGATCGTCTCGTCGCCGTACACGCCGTGTTCGGCCCAGTGCGTGATGCGGTCCGACAGCGCGAAGCCGGCGACGAGCAGCCCGATCACGAGCGACGCGCGCATCAGCTTGCCGCGCACGTTGCGGATCTCGTCGCGGAACAGGTGCGTCGTCCACAGCGCGACGAATGCATTCAGGAGCCCGAACAGGAAGCTGGTGCGCAGCAGGCCGAGACGCGGCGCGAGTACCAGCGGGAAGATCAGCGACACGGCAAGCGAGCCGAGATAGTCGAAGGTCAGCACTTCGCTGACGGTATGGCGAAACGCCTGGCGCCGCTGCTGGAACGCGCGCATCACGAGCGGGATCTCCATCCCGATCAGCAGGCCGAGCGCCAGCACCAACGCATAGAGCGCCGCGCGGAACGGCGCGGCCAGCCACGCGAACACCACGAACAGCAGCGCGGCCGACACGCCGCCGAGCAGGCCGACGAGCAGCTCGATGTCGACGAAGCGGTCGAGCACGTCGTCGTCCTCGACGAACTTCGCGAGCCACGAGCCGATCCCCATCGCAAACAGGTAGCAGCCGATCACCGACGAGAACTGCAGGATCGAATCGCCGAGCAGGTAGCTGGACAGCGCGCTGCTGATCAGTTCGTAGCCGAGCCCGCACGACGCGAGCACGAGAATCGACAGGACGAGCGCGCGCCTATGCAGCATGGTGCGTCCGTTGTGCAGCGCTCGGCAATGTGGATATACTGGCGCGGAATTTTGTCGGCTGGCCCTGCGCGGGCCGGCCGGCGACGGGGCGGCGAACCGAGCACAAAATCCGAGGGAAAGAATGAATAGTGCCTATCTCTATGCGGTTCATTTACTGTCGGCGTTCGTGCTGCTTCTCGTGTTCGCGGCAGTGTACCTGAAGGTCACCCCGTTCGACGAACTGGCGCTGATCCGCGACGGCAACGCGGCCGCGACGCTGTCGTTCGGCGGTGCGCTGATCGGCTTTTGCCTGACGCTCGCCTCCAGCATCGCGCACAATTCCACGCTCGGCGAAGTCGTGATCTGGGCCGTCGGCGCGATGGCCGTGCAGCTGATCACCTACGCGGCGCTCACGCGCCTGATGCCCGGCATGAATCATGCGATCGAGGATCGCAACGTCGCGATGGGCGGCCTGATGGGCACCGCGTCGCTCGTCGTCGGCATCATCAATGCCGCCTGCCTGACCTGACGCGCCACGCGTTTCGAGGAGACCGACATGAGTCTGGGTTCATTCATCCGCAAGCAGTTCATCGACGTCCTGCAATGGACGGAAGACACCGACGGCGTGCTGGCCTGGCGCTATCCGATGGAAGACCAGGAAATCCAGTACGGCGGCAAGCTGACCGTGCGCGAAACGCAGGTCGCGGTCTTCGTGAACGAAGGCAAGGTCGCCGACGTGTTCCAGCCGGGGCTGTACACGCTGGAAACGAACACGCTCCCGGTGCTCACGTACCTGAAGAACTGGGACAAATTCTTTCAGTCGCCTTTCAAATCGGACGTCTATTTCTTCAGCACGCGGCTGCAGCTCGGCCGCCGCTGGGGCACCGCGCAGCCGGTGACGATCCGCGATCGCGAATTCGGCTTCGTGCAGGTGCGGGCGTTCGGCATCTACTCGTACCGGATCGTCGATGCGGGCGCGTTCCATCGGGAAGTGAGCGGCACGCGCGCGCAGTACACGGTCGACGATCTCGAACAGCAACTGCGCAACCTGGTCGTCACCGCGATGAGCACGACGTTCGGCTCGGCCGATGTACCGTTCGTCGACATGGCTGCCAACCAGTCGCTGTTGTCGCAGCGCGTCGCCGAGGCATTGGTGCCGGTGTTCACGCGCTACGGCCTCGCGCTCGACGCGTTCGCGGTTGAAAGCGTGTCGCTGCCGGCCGAATTGCAGAAGGCGCTCGACCTGCGGATCGGCGCGGGGATGGCCGGCGATCTCGCGCGCGCCACGCAATACCAGACCGCGCAAGCGATTCCGCTCGCCGCGCAGAACCCGGGCGGCATCGCCGGAATCGGCGCGGGGCTTGCCGCGGGTGCGGCGATCGGGCAGGCGATGGCCGGCCAGATGGCGGGCGCCGCGCAACCGGCGCCGGCCGCACCGCCTGCGCCCGCCGCGGCACCGGTGGGCGCCGCACCGACTGCCGCGCCGGCGGAAGGCACCGATTACGTGCAGCGGCTCGAACAGTTGAAGGCGCTGTTCGACAAGGGCCTCGTGACCGAAGACGAATATTCGCGCGCGAAGGCCGAGATCCTCGCGAAGCTCACCCGGTAAGCGTCGCGCATGTTCAGTACCTCGTGCCCCCAGTGCGGCGCGCCGGTCGAGTTTCGCTCGGCGGCGGCGGTGATGGCCGTCTGCGCGTTCTGTCGCAGCACGCTGCTCAAGCGCGGCACCGACGTCGAACGCATCGGCGAACTGGCCACGGTGCTCGACGATGCATCGCCGATCCAGATCGGCACGGCCGGTCGCTACGGCAAGCGTGCGTTCACGGTGCTCGGGCGCATCCAGATGACCTACGACGCCGGCGCGTGGAGCGAGTGGTACGTCGTGTTCGACGACGGCACGTTCGGCTGGCTGTCGGATGCGTCGGGCCAGTATGCGATCACGGTGCGCGAGCCCGACGATGCGTCCGGCGGCGCGTGGCCTGCGTTCGGCACGCTGGAACCGGGCATGCGGATCGACCATGGCGGTCGCGCGTTTCTCGTGTCGGACGTGCGCACCGCGCGCTGCACGGGCGGCGACGGCGAGTTGCCGTTCCGCGTCGATGCCGGCTGGGAGGCGCGCGTCGTCGACCTGCGCACCGGCAACGCATTCGCGACCTACGACTATTCCGACGCCGATTCGAACGGCGGGAGCCCGGCCGTCTATACGGGCGAAGCGCTCGAATTCGATGCGCTCGCATTCACCGGGTTGCGCGATACCGACCACGACACGCGCGAGAAGCGCGGTGCGGAGATGGTGCCGTTCGCGTGCCCGAGCTGCGGCGCGCCGCTGTCGTATGCGCCGAACGTCGCCGACTACGTGGTGTGCGGCAGTTGTCATGCGGGCGTGCAGTGCACGGCCGAGCAGCAGACCGTGTTCGCGGCGCAGCGCAAGCTCGAAGCGGTGAAGGGGGCGCTGGAGCTCGGCGCGATCGGCACGTTCGACGGCGTGAAGTACACGGTGATCGGGATGATGCGTTGCCGCGTGCCGGGCGACGAAGAGACGTGGGACGAATACCTGCTGCTGAACCCGAAGCGCGGGTTCCTGTGGCTCGTGCACAGCGAAGGGCGCTGGGAGCGCGTGCAGGTGCTCGACCAATGGCCGACGATCGGCGGCGATGCCGACGTGACCGACGGCGACAAGACCTACCGCCTGCGCGAGGAATACGACTCGGAGGTCGTCTACGTGGTCGGTGCGTTCAACTGGCGCGTGCAGGTCGGCGATCGCACGTCGATCATCGACTACGGCTGGCAGAAGGACAAGCTGACGCGCGAGCGCAGCGACGCGGAGATCGTCTGGTCGCGTGCGCGGCCGCTGTCGGGCAGCACGCTCGCCGAACGCTTCGGCACGCCGGCGCTCGCGACCGCCGCAGCTGCGGCGGCAACGGGCGCAACCGCGTCGACGGGCCTGTTCGGCCGGAAGGGCCCGCACAGTTTCGCGCCGCTGCCGCTCGTGTTCAGCGCGTTGCTCGTCATCCTGAACATGGGCTCGCTGTTCTCGTTCAGCGGCCGCTCCGTCTACGTGCTGATCGGCCTGCTGGTGCTGTGGCTGCCTGAGTGGCTGTGGAAGAGCTTCGCGTCGGACGGGGGCAACGCGTGATCCGGTACATCCTCTACGGCATCTACGGCCTGATCGTCGTCACGCTGTTCAGCTGCGCATCGATCGGCGGCAGCGGGTCGGGCGGCAGCGGCTGGGGCAGTTCGTCGGCCCGCAGCGGCTACTCGTCGTACGGGTCGCACAAATGACCGCACGCGACGGGATCGCGCCACCGCGCGCGACGTTCGGCTCGCACGTGCTGGCCGACCTGGCCGGCATCGACGCGGTGCTGCTGCGCGACGCCGCTCGGCTCGAGTCGATCCTCACCGAAGCAGCGCAGCAGGCGGGCGCACGCGTGATCGGCGCGCATTTCCATCATTTCGGCGGTGAGCATGGCGTGACGGGCGTCGTGCTGCTCGCCGAATCGCACATCACGATCCACACGTGGCCCGAGCATCGCTTCGCGGCCGTCGACGCGTTCATGTGCGGCGCGGCGCGTGCGGCCGACGCGGTCGATGCGATCGCCGCGGCGCTCGGCACGCAGGCGCAAGTCCGGCAGCAGGTTGCGCGCGGCGGCGCGCCGACGTGAGCGGGCGATTCACTTCCTTTATCGATATGCGTAACCGAAACCGATTCGCTGCGTGGCTCGGCTGGGTGCTGCTCGCCGCCAACGCTGCCGCCGATGTGCCGCCGAAGCCGCCTGGGCCGGTCGTGATGGTTCACTTCGATTACTACGAGAAGGACAAGGCGCGCCTTCACGCGCTGGAGCAACGGCTGGATCGGGCGGTGAAGCAGGCAGGCGCCGGCGAGCTGGGCGAGACCGAACTGCATCGCGACGGCAACGACGGTTACCTGTACTTCCATGGTGCGAGCGCCGACCGCTTGTACGCGATCGCGCGCCCGATCCTTCAATCGTCAGGATGGCTGACCGGCACGGAGGTCACGTTGCGCCGCGATACGGGGGCGGAAACGTTCCCGTTGCGCGGGGGCGGCGCACGTTAGCGCGGATGCGGCTCGAACGGCGCGGTTGATGGAGCGACCGTTGCGGATCGGGTCAGGCAGTGCGCTTTTACCCGTGCGGATGTTGGCGACAGGCTGCCGAGGCTTCGTTGCGATCACGCATCGCACGCCGATTCATGCCCGGGCGATCGCGCGTCACGACGTTCCCGCTAACGCTCGAACCGGAACGTCGACACGCTGCGCAATGTCGCGTCGTCGGTGCCGACGATACCCTGCGTATTCGCGACGGCCGCGCGCTTGCCGTTGCTCAGCACGGCCCAGTAGCATTCGCCGCCGGCCGCGTGGAAGCCGGTTTCCGGATCGCTGATGCCGCACGTGATCGTTGCGCGCATGCCGCGCCAGCCGGCGCCGGAGAAGCGTTCGACCTCTTGCGGCGTGCCGCGGCCGTACGTCGACATCCATTTGCCGTCGTCCTGCCGCTCGAATCCGGCTTCCTTTTCCGCAACGGGTTCGAGCGCGCCATCGACGATCTCGAACGCGATGAAGTAGCTGCTGTTCGTCATGTTGCGGCCGACGACCGCGACACAGCGGTCGCCGCCGATTTCAGGGCACGGCTTCTTGATCTGGCGGTTCCCGAGGTACTCGAACGAGATGCCCAGCGCCGGATCGCGATAGGTTTTCCAGCCGGCGTGCTTCACCTGCTTCAGCGCTGCCGTACGGTCGCGATAAGCGTTGGCGATGCAGGCCGCATCGGCGCACGCATCGCGTTGCGCGAGCCATGCGCGTTGCGATCGGACGACGGCCTGCTGGTCGGCTGCAACGTCGATCGCGCCGTCGTAGGCGCTTGCCAATGCGCTGTCGGCCGACACGAGCGTCTTGTCGCTGCAGATCAGGCGATCGGTGCGCGCCTTCGCGCGCGAGCAGTCGATGCTGTCGGCGTGCGCCGACAACGAGAGGCCGATGGCGGCCAGCGTGAGACCCAGGCGAATACCGAACACGGAGCGCTCCTCATCGGGTTCGAGCGGCGGCTGTCACGCCGCCGTCATGTGACGCAGTGGCGCACGCGGTTCACGAAGCCTTGAACCCGTGCGCCGTGCAAAGATGCGGCGAGGCGAGATCAGCGATTGATCTGATCCGCCGAGATCAGCTCGGCCACTAGCACCTGCGCGGGCCCTTGCAGGTAATACTCGTGCTCGAGCGGTTCACGCAGCTTCATGAACGTTTCCGCGCCGATCTGCATCGTTTCGCCCGCATGCATGCGCGCGCCGCTTTCCAGCAGGTAATGCATCACGTTGTTGAAGATGCCCGAATAGCGTTCGCCTTCGTGATGGCCTTCCGCGAGCGCGGCGAAATCGGGCAGGCCGAACACGTCGGCGCCATAGGTGCGCATCCACACGCCTTCGACGTCTTCGACTTCGTATTTCACGAAGCCGCAGAAGAACAGGTTCAACGGGATGTCACGCAGCACTTCGAGGCTTTCCTCGCCGAGTTCCTTCGCATTGAAGACGCCGGCCGGCAGCGACGTGTGCGCGTGCTCGTTCAGCACCGCAAGGCCGTTCTGTTCGGCCAGCGCGCCGGCGACGGCCGCCAGCGCGACGTACTGGTCGAGCGGATTCGCTTCGTGCCCGGCGTAGTAGAGGATCACGTGGCTGCGGCTCGCACGCACCTGTTGCTTCAGGTCCTGCCCGTAGTGGGCCGGCGCGACACACGCTTCCAGGGCTTCGGACGGATAGGGCGCGTCGAAGCCGACGAGCCGGACGACGTGGTTGCCCCAGCCGGCGAGCCCGAATACCTGCTCGAGCGTCGGCTCGGTTTCGACGCGCGCCTGCTTCATGCTCGGGTGGTACGCGCGCAGCGCGGCCGTCAGCGCGGCGATATCGACCTGCAGCGGGCCGTCGAAGACGACCGTCACGCTCAGCGGATTCTCGACGTCGGGCGCCGCGACCAGCGCGACCGGGTTTTCGGGTTCTTCCTTGCGGCCAAAGAATCGGGATATCAGGCTCATCGGATTATGTTCGTGTCGAAGCCGGTTCAGGGAGGAGGGCCCCGTTCTCTCGGTCGGGGCGCGCCGTCAGGGTGACGGCCGCCCGTAGTTTCCCCGGGTTCGGCGAATCTGGCAAATGCGCGGTGCATGCCGGGACGGCGCGGCGATGGCGCGTTCGGACGCATTCGGGAGGCGGTGACGCAGACGAGCCGGGCCGTGCGGCCCGCGTCGCCTGTCAGTGCGGCAGCGCTTCGGCTTCGGCCCAGCGCTTGAACGAATCGAGACGCCGGCGCGTCTGCGCGAGGTAGAACGCGCCGATCAGCGGTTCGAGCAGCCAGCGCAGCCAGGCCGGCTGGGCGCGGAAGTGGTACGTGAATTTCACTTCGGTCGTGCCGGGCGTGTGCTCGGTGAAGTTCCAGCTGCCGCTGAAGCGTTCGAGCACTTTCGGCCCGTCGACCATTTCGACGGCGGCAACCTGCGGCGGACGGTACGAGATGTAGCGCGACACCATCGTCGCGCCCGACTGGCTGCGGCAGAACGCGTCGACGCCGACGTCGGCCGTCATGCCGTCGAGCAGATAGGCGTCGGTGAGGAAGCTGTCCCACACGAGCCGCCGCGCGTAATCCTGCGACCACGTGAAGAGGCGTCTGCGATCGACGCCGACGGTGCGGCTGACTGAGATCCTCATGATGGCGGGCGCCATGGCGCGGATTGGGATGGAATCGAGTGTAACCCGCCAATAACGCGCGTTTCGTCAGACTTCGTCAAGTCGAGCGTGTGCTCGAACAAGGCCGATTGACGCACCTCGGGATTTCCCCTAGGATTCGTTTCAATCCTTCGGGAAAGACCCGAAGCGTTTCAATCTCTTGAGGGAGCCTCATGAGTACGCAACAGAACCGGCGCTTCGACGCGCTCGTTTTCATTGGTCGTTTCCAGCCTCCGCATCGTGGTCACCTGAACGTGCTGAAGTCGGCACTGAGCCGGGCCGAGCGCGTGTGCGTGCTGATCGGATCGACCGACAAGCCCCGCACCATCAAGGATCCGTTCTCGTTCGACGAGCGCCGCCAGATGCTGGCTTCGCTGCTCGACGCGTCCGAGCGCGACCGCGTCACCGTCGCGCCGTTGCAGGATTCGACCTACAACGACGGCGACTGGGTGCGCTGGGTGCAGGACGCCGTCGCGTCCGCGCTCGGCGACATCGCGCAGCGCAAGGTCGGGCTGATCGGCCACGAGAAGGACGCAACTTCGTATTACCTGCGGATGTTCCCGCAATGGGAGCTCGTCGACGTCGACGCGACGGAAGACATTTCCGCCACCGAGATCCGGGACCAGTATTTCGCCGAACGCACCAACAGCTTCGTGCAGTGGGCCGTGCCGGAACCCGTGTTCGGCTGGCTCGAGCGTTTCCGCACGCAGCCGGAATTCGCGCAACTGAAGTCGGAAGCCGAATTCATCGCCGGGTATCGCAAGGCATGGGCGGCGGCGCCGTATCCGGTCACGTTCGTGACGGTCGACGCGGTGGTCGTGCACTCGGGCCATATCCTGCTCGTGCGCCGCCGCAGCGAGCCGGGCCGCGGCCTGTGGGCGCTGCCCGGCGGGTTCGTGAACCAGGACGAGCGGCTCGATGCGGCCTGTATTCGCGAGCTGCGCGAAGAAACCGGCCTGAAGCTGCCGGAGCCCGTGCTGCGCGGCTCGATCAAGGATAGCCAGGTGTTCGATCACCCGACGCGTTCGCTGCGCGGCCGCACGATCACGCATGCGTGCCTGTTCAACTTCCCGACCGGCGAGCTGCCGCGCGTGAAGGGCAGCGACGATGCCGACAAGGCGCGCTGGGTGCCGCTCAACGAATTCGCGCAGATGCGCAGCGTGATGTTCGAGGATCACTTCGACATCGCGTATCACTTCCTGGGGAAGCTGTGATCCGCTGATTCCCCGCATTCCGTCCGCCGCGACAGACGCGGCGGCACTTCAACGGCCTAGAGGAGCTCTAGCCATGCAAAACGATCTCGGCGGCTTTGCCGCGGTTCTCGCCAATCCGATCCTCAACACGGATTCGTACAAGGCTTCCCACTTCCTGCAATATCCGCCCGACGCGTCGGCGATGTTCTCGTACGTCGAATCGCGCGGCGGCCGCTATGACCGCACGGTGTTCTTCGGCCTGCAGATGCTGCTGAAGGAATATCTGTGCAAGCCGATCACGCACGCGATGATCGACGAAGCGCGCGATTTCTTCACGGTGCACGGCGAGCCGTTCAACGAAGCAGGGTGGCGCTATATCGTCGAACGCTACGACGGCTACCTGCCGGTGAAGATCCGCGCGGTGCCCGAGGGCTCGGTCGTGCCGGTGCACAACGTGCTGATGACGGTCGAATGCGACGACCCGCAGGTGTTCTGGCTCGCGTCGTATCTCGAGACGATGCTGCTGCGCGTGTGGTATCCGGTGACGGTCGCGACGCGCAGCTGGCACCTGAGGCAGACGATCCGCCGCTTCCTCGAAAAGACCGACGACGATCTCGCGCAACTGCCGTTCAAGCTGCACGACTTCGGCGCGCGCGGTGTATCGAGCGCGGAGTCGGCCGCGATCGGCGGTGCCGCGCATCTCGTGAACTTCATGGGTTCGGATACGGTGCTCGGCGTGCTGGCCGCGAACCGTTTCTACCGGGAGCCGATGGCCGCGTACTCGGTGCCGGCTGCCGAGCACAGCACGATTACATCGTGGGGCCGCGAACACGAAGCCGATGCGTACCGGAACATGATTCGCCGCTTCGGCCTGCCCGGCGCGATCGTGTCGGTCGTGTCGGACTCCTACGATCTGTTCGCGGCGCTCGATCTGTGGGGCGGCGAGCTTCGGCAGGCCGTGCTCGATTCGGGCGCGACCCTGGTCGTGCGGCCCGATTCGGGCCACCCGGTGGCGATCGTGCTGCAGACCGTGCGCGCGCTCGACGCATCGTTCGGCTCGACCGTGAACGGCAAGGGGCGGCGTGTGCTGAATCGCGTGCGCGTGATCCAGGGCGACGGTGTCGACGAACTGTCGATCGAAGCGATTCTGTCCGCGCTCGACGACGCAGGCTATGCGGCTGGCAACGTCGTGTTCGGCATGGGCGGCGGGCTGCTGCAGCAGGTGAACCGCGATACGCAGCGTTTCGCGATGAAGTGCTCGGCGATCCGGCGTGGCGGCGTGTGGCACGACGTCTGCAAGGATCCGGTCACCGATCAGGGCAAGCGCTCGAAGAAGGGGCGGCTCACGTTGCTGCGCCATTTCCGCACCGGTGAGTATCGGACGACGACGCTGCCCGCCGCGTGGGACGACCGGATGCTGGAAGGCGAGTGGGAGGACGCGCTGGAAACGGTGTTCGATACGGGGCGCCTGCTCGTCGATACGTCGTTTGCGCAAGTGCGGGCGAGGGCGCATGCGGGGGAGGTGTGAGGCGGGCGGGGGACGGCGCAAGTGGCTCGGGTCACTTCATTGCCGATACGACGTGATCGCGATGTCGTTTCACTGCGTGCCACCTCAGTGAAGTGCCCTGGATGTCGGCGTGATGCGCGGGTCGCTGCATAGGTGCCGACATCCATCGTTGCAAAGCGGCACCAGTGTCAGTCCGATCTGAAGATACCCCTCATAGCCGGCGCTGTCTTTCGGATACGGTTTCGAGATGATGTGGGTATCCGACCAGATGTTCTCGCGCTTGACGCCGAGTTGTATCAGGTATTCCTTCAGGTTCGCCGCTCGTCGCAGCGCAAGCGCCCGTGGATTGACTTCCCCGATGTAAGCGCCGGCAGTGACGATGCCTCGAATCTCCGCGCCCTGCCATTGACGCGCGCGAATGACCATCTCTGCAATCTTGACGCGATCCTCGTTAGGGATCGCGTCGGAATTGAGCGGGACGCTGTCGAGCATGTCTTCGGAAACGGTACAAGCCGTGGATGAAATCGAAAACGAGAGGCAGGACCAGACCGCGATGCTGATCGCACGTGCAAGAAATGTCACCACAGAATCCTGTCGTCGAAAAATGAAATGTAGCAGGCAAGGCTGTCTGCATTGTCGATCGCTATATCCGGATGCGTTTGAGCCCAGTACTTCAGGCCGGTGCCGAACCCATAGATTTCATCTTCCGAGTTGAATGTGTCGACATAGTGTGTGCATTCATGAATCAGGACCTTCAGCTTGCAGTTGGTAGAAAGCCGAGCATCGGGAAGTGTGCAGAAGTGTGGATAGATCGCGATTATCCGCCGGTGCGAATCGGGTTTGCATACTGCAGCATCCGTGATTCCGTTGTCGGGAAACACTGTGCACGTTATGTTTCTCTTCGTTTGCTCGTCCCACCTGATGACATTCTCAGGTTTCAACTCCTGCATGACGTGCAGAAGTTGGGGTAATCCGGTGTTGAGCCTTCGACGGACTATGTCATCTGATCGGCCAAACCACGTCTGGACGCGGCGCTGTTCTTCCTGATCCCAAGTGGCGAGACCATGAATTCGCTCACGAATCAGGACAATTGCAGCATCGCGCAGCCGAGCAATCAGGCGCCTGAATGCTTTGTTCGACATGTTTTCGCAGATTTGCGCCATGTCGAGTTCGATGGTGTGAGTGGATCCCGGTGTTGTGTTTGTATAAGTGGTTCCGACGCATATCCATTCGTCGCAGTCTTCTTGATGCGTGGTGCCGTGTGAATCGAAGTTTTCGCTCATTGATTCGATAGTTATCCGGAAGAGGAGGAAAACTATCGACTGACGGAGGCATGCTCGTCTATTGGACGTGTACGAATTGCAAAACGAGGTAACCCCAATGACATGCTCTATCGGTGGTCGGCCTGCTTGGCTGCAGATGACGACGGCAGATTGCCGATTCATTCCGTGGTTGTCCGCCCGATTGCCGGGTTTCATCATTCTCCAGCATGGATACGGTGGCTCGCGTCCATCCGCACGCCGCCGCGCGGCTCCGTCCAGATCCGGAGCCCGGCGTGCGTGATGCGCCGGAGCGTTTCGCCCATCGCGTCCGCGAGGCGCGCACGCAGGCTGTCGACGTGGCGCCGGTACGTGCCGTCGACGAGCAACCGGTGGACGACGTTCGCACCGATCTGCGCATGGCCGAACGACGTCGCGAGCTTCAGGTCGACGAGCGCCTCGATCCATTCCGGGCGCTCGGCGACGTAGCCGCAGCGGATCGCGGCCGACAGCGTCTTCGAGAAGCTGCCGATCGACACGACCCGCGACAACCCGTCGAAGGCCGCGAGGCGCGGCGCGGGCGTGCTCTCGAAATCCGCGAAGATGTCGTCCTCGACGATCAGCAGGCCATGTTCGTATCGGACGACGAAGCTGCCCGCCGCCTCGTTGCCAATCAGGCGGCGCGCGTGACGAGCGTGCGCAGCACGGCGTCTGCGTCGAGGTCCCCTTTCAGGACATCCGCAGGCGCCGACGCGAAGTCGATCCAGCCTTCATTGAAGCCGTCGAGCATGCGCATGCGCGGTTCGGGGTAGCGCATCTGCTGCCCATCGAACAGGCCGGCCCATGTGTCGCGGGGGACGGCCTCGGCTTGTACGGGGCGCCCGAGCACGCGGGCGAACGCGGCGGCCAGGTCGTTCGGGCTGACGCGTCGCGGTCCTTCGAGTTCGACGATGCGTGCACCGGACCATTCATCCTGCAGCAGGGCCGCCGCGGTGCGGCCAACGTCTTCGGTGGCAACCATCGGTACCGGCCGGTCGAGCGGCTGGAGAAAGCTGCGGATCACGCCGACGTCGCGCGCGGTCGAGACGTCCCATGCGGCGTTTTCGAGGAACCATGCGGGACGCAGGAACGCGACGGGCATCGGCAGGTCGCGGAACGCTTGCTCGATCATCGTCAACTGCGTCAACAGGTTCACCTGCGTCGCCTGCGCGCCGATCGTCGACAGGCAAACGACCTTGCGCGGCCGAGCGGCGCGCAACGCCGCGCCGACGGCGTCGATGACCGCGCGCGTTTCAGGGAATCCGGGCGACGGATCGAAGCAAGGCGGCAGCAGCACGAATACGCCGGCCGTGTTCGAGAAGGCCGTTGTCAGCGCGGCGGCGTCGGTCATGTCGGCGAGTGCGATGTCGCAGCCGCGCGCGGCCCACGGCGCGGCGCGATTGGCGTCGCGCGCAACGGCCCGTACGGGCTGGCCCGCGGTGAGCAATGCCCGGGCGAGCGTGCCGCCGACCTGTCCGGTGATGCCGGTAATGGCGTACATGATTCGAAATCCTCATCGAGAAGTGGAGAAGACGGATGCCGGAACGATCGGGGTTGCCGTCGCGATGCATCGGGTTGCATGATAGGGATCGGTGATTCCTGATGGAATCGAATCCATGTCATTTGATTGGTGATCTTTTGTCATGAGTGAAATCATGAGCATCGACGGGCGGATCCTGGCGAACGTGGGCGTGCTCGCCGCGATCGTCGAAAGCGGCAGCTTCGCGCGTGCGGCCGATGCGCTCGGCCTGTCGCCGTCGGGTGTCAGCCGGGCCGTGGGCCGGCTGGAGGCGCGGGTCGGTGTGCGGCTGCTCGACCGCACGACGCGGTCGGTCACGCTGACGGACGAGGGGCGTCGCCTGTACGAGGACATCGGCCCGCTGCTCGCCGGCATCGGCGACGCGGTCACGCTGGCCGCCGGTTCGGCCGCGGCGGTGCGCGGCAGGCTGCGCGTGAATGTCGACGCGTATTTTTCCCGGCGGGTGCTGGCCCCGCATCTCCCCGCGTTCCTGGCGCGCCATCCCGATCTGTCGCTTGAACTGGCGGCGCGCGAGCAACTCGGCGATCTGGTTGCAGAAGGATTCGACGTCGCGGTGCGGTTCGGCGAACCGCCGTCGTCGTCGCTGGTGGCGCGCAAGCTGCTGGAGACGCGCGCGGTGACGGTCGCCGCACCCGCGTACGTGAAACGATACGGGCGTCCCGAGGCGCCAGCCGACCTCGTCGGCCATGCGTGCATCCAGATGCGCAACACGCTGACCGGCCAGCCGCTCGAATGGGTCTATCAGCTCGGCCGCAAGCGCGTGCCGGTGAAGACGACGGGCAGGCTGCTCGTCAACGACGCCGGCACGATGCTCGGCGCATGCCTGGCCGGCGTCGGCATTGCACGCTTCAAGGCGAGCGGGGTGGCGGGCCTGATCGAACAGGGGCGGCTCGTCGAGCTGCTTGCGGATTGGCGCGGCGAGGCGTTCCCGCTGTTCGCGTACTACCCGTCGCGCCACTTGCCGCCCGCGAAGGTGCGGGCGTTCGTCGATTTCGTCGCGGAGATCGTGGCGCCCGGCAGCTAGCGCGCGCCCGCCGTCACGATTCGCGGGCGAGCATGCGCCCGGTCGTGTCCGCCGCCCGCACCGCCTCCATCGCCCGCGCCAGCGCATCGAACACCGCCGGCCCCTTGCAGCGCGACACGTTGAAGCGCAGGTACGACGTTGCATTGTGCGACGCGCTGAACACGTTGCCGGGCGCGAGCACCACGTCGTGATCCAGCGCATGGCGCGCGACGCGCGCGGCGTCGAGCCCGTCGGGCAGCTCCGCCCACACGAACAGGCCGCCGCGCGGCTCCGTCCAGATCCGGAGCCCGGCGCGCGTGACGCGCCGGAGCGTTTCGCCCATCGCGTCCGCGAGGCGCGCACGCAGGCTGTCGACGTGGCGCCGGTACGTGCCGTCGACGAGCAACCGGTGGACGACGTTCGCACCGATCTGCGCATGGCCGAACGACGTTGCGAGCTTCAGGTCGACGAGCGCCTCGATCCATTCCGGGCGCGCGGCGACGTAACCGCAGCGGATCGCGGCCGACAGCGTCTTCGAGAAGCTGCCGATCGACACGACCCGCGACAGCCCGTCGAAGGCCGCGAGGCGCGGCGCGGGCGTGCTCTCGAAATCCGCGAAGATGTCGTCCTCGACGATCAGCAGGCCATGCTCGGCCGCGAGCGTCAGCAGCCGGTGCGCGATGGGTGCCGAGAGCGTTGCGCCTGTCGGGTTGTGCAGCGCGGCGTTGGTGATGTAAAGACGCGGCCGGTGCTCGGCGAGCACCTGCTCGAAGCGCGCGAGATCGGGGCCGGTCGGCGTGTACGGGACGCTGACGATCCGCGCACGGTGCGCGCGCAGCAGTGCCTGGAAGTTGAAATAGCACGGATCGTCGAGCACGACCGTGTCGCCCGGCTCCAGCAGCAGCCGGCAGACGAGATCGAGCGCGTGCGAGCCGCCGTCGGTCAGCATGATCTGCGTGGGTTCGGCCTGAACGCCGTGCTGCGCGAGCCGCCAGGCGAGCTGCTGGCGCATCGCGGGCAGGCCGAGCGGTGTCGCGTAGTCGGTCAGTGCATCGGATTCGTCGCGCGACGCGGCGCGCAGTGCGCGGCGCAGGCTCTCGTCCGGCAGCCACGACGGCGGCAGCCATCCGCAACCGGGCTTGACCGACCTGGGCGCCGCTTCGAGCGACTGGCGCGACAGCCACAGCGGATCGAGCCCGCGATCGAGCTGCGGGCCGAGATCGGCGAGCGCGAGCGGCGGCGCGTGCCCCGACACGTAGAATCCCGAGCCGCGCCGCGCGACGAGCACGCCTTCGCTCGCGAGCCGCTCGTACGCATCGACGACGGTCGATTTCGACACGCCGAGCGCGTCCGCCATCATCCGGATCGACGGCACGCGCGCGCCGGGCACCAGCGCGCGGCTCGCGATTCGTGCGCGCAACGTATCCATCACGGTTTCCACGCGCGTGCGCGACGGGGTGGGCGGAACGGGAAGCGGGGCGGCCTGGCTCATGGTGAAGATCGAACTGTACGGCCGGTTGTCCAGTACAGTTTGTCGGGATTGTATTGGGCTGTAGCTTACGCGCTTTTCGCGGGCGGCGGATCATCGGTCATCCACCTTCCCCGTTCAGGATTTCCCGTGCAAAAGACGACCGACGGATGGCTCAGCGGCCTGCTGGGCGTGATCATCTTCAGTGGCTCGCTGCCCGCGACGCGTATCGCGGTGCAGGGGCTCGACCCGCTGTTCCTCACCTTTGCGCGCGCGACGATCGCCGGCGCGCTCGGCCTGCTGCTGCTCGTCGTGCTGAAGCAGCGGCGGCCGACGCGTGCCGAGGCCGTGTCGCTGGCCATCGTCGCGCTCGGGGTCGTGATCGGCTTTCCGCTGCTGACGGCGCTCGCGCTGAAGCACGTGACATCGGCGCACGCGATCGTGTTCGTCGGGTTGCTGCCGCTCGCGACCGCGCTGTTCGGCGTGTGGCGCGGCGGCGAACGGCCGCAGCTGCCGTTCTGGATTTTTTCGATCATCGGCAGCGGCGCGGTGGCCGCGTTTGCGCTGCGCAATGGCGGCCAGGCGTCGGTAGCGGGCGATGCGCTGATGCTGGCTGCGATCGTCGCATGCGGGCTGGGTTACGCGGAGGGTGCACGCCTGTCGCGCGAGCTCGGTGGGTGGCAGGTGATCTCGTGGGCGCTCGTGCTGTCGCTGCCACTGATGCTGCCGCTCGCGTGGCTCACCCGGCCCGTATCGTTCGACGGCGTCGATTCCGCCGCGCTGTGGGGGCTCGCGTACGTGTCGCTGTTCAGCATGCTGATCGGCTTCGTGTTCTGGTATCGCGGGCTCGCGCTCGGCGGGATCGCAGGCGTCGGCCAGCTGCAGCTGCTGCAGCCGTTCTTCGGCCTGCTGCTGGCGGCCGGGCTCCTGCACGAGGCAGTGCCGTCGTCGATGGTGGTGGTGACGGTCGTCGTGGTCGGCTGCGTGGCCGGCGCGAAATACTTCTCGAAAATGGCGCCCGTGCGGCGCGTGGGCTGACGTACAAGCCTGAACCGATGCGCGGGCGCGACCGGTCGAAGGTCGCGCCTGCGCGCCCTCAATTGTCCGGCGTGCACACGCGCAAGCGGTGGCCGTCCGGATCGAGCGCGACGAACGTCAGGCCGAACACGGCCGTCATCGGCTCCTGCTCGAACGGCACGCCGAGCGCCTTCCACGCTTCATGCAGCCGCCTGACTTCGCGATCGTCGTCGACCATGAATGCCAGTTCCGACCGGTGGCCGGTGCCGCCCGACACGAAGTCGCGCGCGCTGGTCGACCACAGCCCCAGATGCAGGCCGCTGTCGAACGTGAATGCCGCATAGGTAGGAAATGCGGCGACGGGCGGGCGCCCGAACAGGCGCTCGTAGAACTGCGCACTGCGCGCCGGGTCCTCGACATACAGAAGAACGAGATTCGGGGAAGTCATGCGGAGCCATCCTGGGTTCGATTAAGATGCGTGTCATTCTATGAACGGATACTGCCAGAAAGTGGCAGCATGAAACGATGACGCGTGCCGAACGATTGCTCTCGCTGCTGCAGGTGCTGCGGCGTCACCGCCGCCCGGTGAGCGGCCGCGTGCTGGCCGGGGAGCTCGGCATCAGCCTCCGTACGGTCTATCGCGATATCGCGTCGCTGCAGGCACAGGGCGCGGACATCGAAGGCGAGCCCGGTGTCGGCTATGTGCTGCGTGCGGGGTTCATGCTGCCGCCGCTGATGTTTTCGCAGATGGAACTGGAAGCGCTGATGCTCGGTTTTCGCTGGGTCGGGAAGTTTGCGGATGCGCAGCTCACGGCGGCTGCTTCCGATGCACTCGCGAAGATTTCAGCCGTGCTGCCGGCCGAGCTGCGCCGCGAGATGGAATGCACGACGCTGCTCGTCGGCCCGCGCACGATCGTGGATCGGGAAACGGTCGACATGGGGGGCGTGCGCGCGGCGATCCGTACCGAAAGCAAGCTCGGGATCCGCTACGCGGGCGAGGGTCGGAAAACGATCGGCGAACGGATCGTGTGGCCGTTCGCGCTCGGCTATTTCAATGACGTGCGTATCCTGGCGGCGTGGTGCGAAGACCGGAACGATTTCCGGCATTTCCGGACGGATCGCATCGTCGCGCTTGAACCGCTGGACGAGCGCTATCCACGGCGACGCGCGGCGTTGCTGAAGGCGTGGCGCGAGGCGGGTGCCGACGTGCGCGTGACGGTGAAGTAGCGCGCACGTCGGCGGCGGGACGGAGAAAGGGCCGCGCATCGCGCGCCCCGTTCCATGCGGCCGCTCGACCGCACGCGCCAGTGTGCTCAGGCGACGTGCGCCACGCCGTATTGCGCGGACAGGTACCGCCGGATATCGGCAGGCGAATCGATGAAGCGCCTGCCGTTGTGCTCCCGAATCGCGAGCGTGTCGTCGTCCGGCACCTGTCCGTCGCCGAGCACGAGCACGGGTGCCGACTGGTTATCCGCACCGATCAGCGTGACGATCGGCTGGCGCGGACGCGGTGCGTCGATGTATTCGACGTCGACGGCGTCGCGCAACTGCGGATAGAAGCTCAGCAGCCCTTCGACGGAAACCGAATCGCCGCAGTAGAAAGGACCTTCGGAGTCCTTGAAGAAACCCGGACGGAGAATGAACAGTGTGTCTTTCATGATGGTCTCGCTATGACAGGGGAAAAAACGTCGAAGAAAACGTGATGCGGGGTGGCCTGCGGGACGTCGCCGGACGTCACGCTTCCGAGAGCGTGGTGGCGCGCATTCTCGTGAAGCCGGCGGCGAGGTCGGCAGTCATGTCGTCGGGATGCTCGAGCCCCGCATGAATCCGCAGCAGCGGGCCGGACGCCGCCCATTGGGTGGCGGTGCGGTTACGAGCCGGATTGGACGGGATGATCAGGCTTTCGAAGCCGCCCCAGCTGTACCCCATGCCAAAGCACGTCATGCCGTCGAGCAGGGCGCGCACGGCCTCGTCGGCCTGCGGATGCAGCACCACGCCGAACAGCCCGCATGCGCCCGTGAAATCGCGCTGCCACAGCGCATGGCCGGCGTCGCCGGGGCGCGCCGGATACAGGATCTGCGCGACTTCCGGCTGCTGCGACAGCCAGTCGGTCAACACTTGCGCGTTGCGCTGATGCCGTTCGAGCCGGACCGACAGCGTACGCAGGCCGCGCAGCGCGAGATACGCGTCGTCGCCGCTGACGGTCATGCCGAGCTGCCGGTAGAAGCGCGTGACCTTCGGCGCGAGTGCCTCGGTCGTCAGAATCGCTCCCATCAGTACGTCCGAGTGCCCGGCGATGTACTTGGTCGCGGCGTGAATCGACACGTCGACGCCATGCGAAAACGAGCGGAAATTCAGTGGCGTGCCCCATGTGTTGTCGAGCAGCACGACCGCGCCGTGCCGGTGCGCGACGCGGCAGATGGCCGGAATATCCTGCACTTCGAAGGTCAGCGAGCCCGGCGATTCTGCGAATACCGCGCGCGTGTTCGGCTGCATCAGCGACGCGATGTCCGGGCCGATCGTCGGATCGTAGTACGTCGTCGCGATACCGAGACGCGCCAGCGTTTCGTCGCAAAACGACCGGGTTGGGTCGTACACCGAGTCGGCCATCAGCAGATGGTCGCCCGGATTCAGCACCGCGAGCAGGGCGGTCGTGATCGCGCTCAGGCCGCTGGGTGTCAGCAAGGCGGTGTGCGCGCCTTCGAGCCGCGCGAGCGCTTTCTCGAGCGCGCGCGTGGTCGGGCTGCCATGGCGCCCGTACGCAAGCGGCGTGCCGCGTACGGCGTCGAGCGCGTCGGTGCCGTGAAAGAGCAGCGTCGACTGGCGATAGACCGGCGGGTTGACCGGCGAGCCGGGCTGGCCGTGCGAGCGGCCTTCATGGGCGAGAACGGTGTCGGGCGAATGCAGGTGGTTCAAGATGTCTCCTTTGGGTGTCGATCAATCGAAGCGGGGCAACTGTCGCGCGGTCAATGCAGGATCTTGTCGAGGAAGTCGCGCGCGCGGTCGGAGCGCGGCGCCGCGAAGAACCGGTCGCTGGCCGCGTCCTCGACCACCGCGCCCTGGTCCATGAAGATCACGCGATGCGCGACCTTCCGCGCAAAGCCCATTTCATGCGTGACGCATACCATCGTCATACCGTCGCGCGCGAGTTCGACCATCACGTCGAGCACCTCGTTGATCATCTCGGGGTCGAGCGCGGAGGTCGGCTCGTCGAACAGCATCGCGACCGGGTTCATCGACAGGGCGCGCGCAATCGCGACGCGCTGCTGCTGCCCGCCGGACAACTGCCCCGGATACTTGTGCGCGTGCGCCTTCAGGCCGACACGGTCGAGCAGCTTCATGGCGTTCTCGACGGCCTCGTCCTTGCGGCGGCCGAGTACCTTGATCTGCGCAAGCGTCAGGTTGTCGGTGATCGACAGGTGCGGGAACAGCTCGAAATGCTGGAACACCATGCCGACTCGGGCGCGCAATTGCGCAAGCTTCGCGGCGGGATCGCCGAGCCGCGTGCCGTCGACGGTGATGCTGCCTTTCTGGAACGGTTCGAGACCGTTGATCGTCTTGATCAGCGTCGATTTTCCGGAGCCCGACGGCCCGCACACGACGACCACTTCGCCCTTCGAAACCGCCGCGCTGCATGCCGAGAGCACCTGGTGCTTGCCATACCATTTCGATACGTTGTCGAGCGTAATCATGTTCTGTCCGTCGATGGAGTTCATGTGAAGGTCGGTCGCGTTCAATGCGTGGACGGCAGCGCGAGGCGCGTCTCGACGCGACCCTGAAGCCGCGTGAGCAGCGTGCTGAGGACCCAGTAGATCGCGGCTGCGGCGAGATAGAGCGGCAGCGGCTGGAACGTCGCGGCGATCACCTCCTGCGTCGAGCGCAGCAATTCGGTGACGGTGATCACGGAGACCAGCGACGTGTCCTTGATCAGGCTGATCAGCGTGTTGCCGAGGCTCGGCACCGCGAGGCGCAGCGCTTGCGGACAGACGATGTAGCGCAGCGTCTGCATGTGCGTGAGACCGAGACTGTGGGCGGCCGCCCATTGCCCGCGGCCGATGCCGAGAATCGCGCCGCGCATGCTCTCGGACAGGTAGGCGCCTGCGTTGAGCGTCAGCGTGAAGATGCCGGCCGTCGTGGGATCGAGCGTGATGCCGAGATCGGGCAGCCCGTAGTAGACGACGAACATCTGCACGAGCAGCGGGGTGCCGCGCATCAGGCTGACGTAGCCTTGCGCGAGGCTGGCGGCAAGCCGGTTGCTGCCGATGCGCATGATCGCGATCACGAGCCCGACGACGAGACCCAGCGCCATCGACGCGACGGCGAACTTCAGCGTGAGCATGGCGCCCTTGACCATCACGGGCAGCGTATGTACGACCAGTTGGAGTGCTTCCATTGCGTGTCTCCTGATTGTGTGCCGGACGCCCCGCGCGTTCGTGCATTCCGTGCGCGCGGGCGTGGGGCGGGCTGCGTTATTGCGTCACCGGCTTGGTCGTGTCCGCGCCGAACCACTGCATCGAGATCTTCTTCAGCGTGCCGTCCTGCTGCAGCGATGTCACTGCGTCGTCGATCGCCTTCGCGAATTTCGGATTGCCCTTGCGGAACGGGATGCCCATCCGGTCCTCGCCGCCCGCGAGCACGGAGCCCGGGCGCAGCGGCAGGTGCGAGTTCTTGACCAGGTAGCTGAGCATCAGGCGATCGTTGACCGCCGCGTCGATCCGGCCGGCCGCGAGGTCACGCAGGTTTTCCGGCGTACCGGGGTAGACCTGCAGGTCGATCGCGGGCACGGTCTTGACCAGATCGACGTAGTTGCTGCCCATCGTCACGCCGACCTTCTTGCCCTTCAGTTCGTCGAGCGACTTGAATGTGCGCGCATCGTTTTGCCGTTGCAGCAACTGCGCGGACGAATACACGTACGGCGCGCTGAAGTCGAGCGCCTGCTGGCGCGACGGGGTGATCGCGACCTGGTTGACGATCACGTCGAACTTGCCGGCCTGCAGACCGGCAAGAATCCCGCTCCATTCGGTCGTCACGAACTGCGGTTTCACGCCGAGGCGGCCGGCAACCGCCTTCGCGACGTCGACGTCGAAACCCTCGAGATGGCCGTCGGCATTGCGGTAGTCGAACGGCGGGTAGGTGCCTTCCAGCGCGATCTTCAGCACACCGGCCTGCTTGACGGTGTCGAGCAGGTCAGCGGCGTGCGATGTCGCGGTCGCGATGCAGAGGAGGGCGGCCGCGATGCCTTGCTTGAACGTCGGGATGAAGTGCTTCATGGTTGTCTCCGGGGTTGTTTTAGAAAATTCAGGGTGTACGACGCCGCGGCGACAGGCGGCGTCGCCGTGAGCGGAAAGTCGGTGAAGCGTGAGGTGGCGGGCGCGGCTGTCCGCCGTGCGCGATGCCGTGCGTTACGGCATGCGTTCGTGGGCGACGAAGGACGGGTGCGCGTACGGATGGATGACACAGGCGCGTGAGCAGCAGCGAAGGCCGGCGTGCGCGGCGAAGCGTTCAAGCGTGCGATTCATGATTGCCCGTGCAGCATTGCGAGTGTGGTGGACCGGATGCATCGTCGATGCGTATCCGGCGACAGGAATGCGGTGCGACTGAGGGCAATCTTAGTTTTGTCAAAAGGGAATGTGTTTCCAAAGTTGCGTGCACTTTTCACGCGGCGTGGAATGTTTTTCTCTGCGCGCGAGAGGTGGCGCATGCGATCTGCTGCGGTTGCGCGCGATGAGAAGGATCAGGTGCTACGGTACGGGCCGACGGTTGCTCCAGGTTGTTATCCGGACGACGTCGAAAAGCAAAACGGCCAGGCTGCCGTGAGGGGCAAGCCTGGCCGTTGGCCGTCGCTACGCGGGTTACGCGTTACTCGAACGTTTCGAGCGCGAGCAATTCGTCGATCGTCTGCCGGCGGCGGATCAGCCGCGGCGCGCCGCGATCGACGAGCACTTCCGGCGCGAGCGGCCGGCTGTTGTAGTTCGATGACATCGACGCGCCGTAAGCACCTGCATCGTGCAGGAACAGCAGGTCGCCGATTTGCGGCTGCGCCAGCTTGCGGTGCGTGACCACGCCGCCCGCGTCCTGCGTGAACACGTCGCCCGATTCGCACAGCGGCCCCGCGATCGCGAGATCGACGAGCGGCCGTCCGGCGGGCAGCGCGCCATCGTGCGTGTGCACCGACACCGCGTGGTAGCTGCCGTACATCGACGGGCGCATCAGGTCGTTGAAGCCCGCGTCGATCAGCACGAAGTCGTGCTTCGGCCGGCGGTTGACGGCCTGCACTTCGGTGACGAGCGTGCCGGCTTCGGCGACGAGGAAGCGGCCCGGCTCGATTTCGATGCGCACCGGGTGGCCGAGATGACGCTCGATCCGCTTGCGCGCGGCGTCCCACTGGCTGAAGTAATGACCGACGTCGACGCGCGGCTCGCCGTCGCGATACGGGATCGACAGGCCGCCGCCGGCCGAGATCGCGTCGATGTCGTGGCCGAGCGACGTGACGAGATCGACCATCGCATCGCACACCTGCGACAGATGGCCGTAGTCGACGCCCGAACCGATGTGCATGTGAATGCCGACGAGCTTCAGCCCGTACTGACGCACGATCTCGATCGCGCGCGGCACGTCGTCGATCCAGATGCCGTGCTTGCTCTGCGGGCCGCCGGTGTTGGTCTTGTTGCTGTGGCCGTGGCCGAAACCGGGGTTGACGCGCAGCCACACGCGGTGGCCCGGCGCATGCTCGCCGATGCGCGCGAGCATGTCGAGCGAACCGGCGTTCACGGTCACGCCATGCTTCAGCACGGCCGCGAGCGTCGGTCGGTCGATCAGGTCGGCCGTGAACACGACGCCTTCCGGTTCGCCTGCCGGGCTGAAGCCGGCCGCGAGGCTGCGCTCGATCTCGCCGAGCGATACCGCGTCGACGCACGCGCCTTCCTCGCGCATCAGCTTCAGGATATGGACGTTCGAGTTCGCCTTCTGCGCGTAGCGGATCACGTCGAACTGGCGCAGTTGGGCGATGCGGTCGCGGATGACGTCGGCGTCGTACACCCACAGCGGGGTGCCGTATTGCTGCGCGAGCGTCGCGAGCTGGCGGGAATCGAGGGACATGGCGGATGAATCGGGTCGAATGAACGGATAACGGGAATGATGCACCTGATCGGCTATACAGTAAAATGCCTGAATATCGACAATCGATTCACATTTGATATAGACGATCATGCTCACGCACCGCCATATCGAGGTCTTTCGCGCGCTGATGGTCACCGGCAGCACGACGCGCGCGGCCGAGATGCTCTATACGTCGCAACCGACGATCAGCCGCGAGCTTGCGCGCATGGAGCAGGTCGTCGGCTTCGCGCTGTTCGAGCGCGCGCACGGCCGGCTGCGGCCGACGATGGCCGCGCTGACGCTGTTCGACGACGTGCGGCTCGCGTATGTGGGGCTTGAGCGCGTCGCGGCAACCGCCGCGCGCCTGCGCGAGTTTCGCGACGGTCAGTTGTCGGTGATCGCGCTGCCGGCGTTCTCGCACGCGATCCTGCCCGGTGCATGCCGGCGTTTCAGCGAGAAGCACGCGGGTGTCAGCGTGTCGGTGGCGACGCAGGAATCGCCGGTGATCGAAGAGTGGCTGACCGCGCAGCGTTACGACCTCGGGTTGACCGAGCGCGACGTCGCGCCGGCCGGCACGGTGCTCACGCCGCTGCTCGAATTCGATGAAGTGTGCGTGCTGCCCGACGGCCATCCGCTCCTCGCGCAGGACGCGATCGATCTGCTGGATCTCGCGGATCGCCCGTTCGTGAGCCTGTCGCTGAACGATCCGTACCGCATCCTGATCGACGAGGCGTTCGCGCAGCTCGGCGTGGCGCCGCGCTCGGTCGTCGAAACCCCGTCGGCCGTGTCGGTGTGCGCGTTCGTGCGGCAGGGGCTCGGTGCCGCGATCGTCAATCCGCTGACCGCGCTCGATTTCGTCGGGCGCGACCTGCACGTGCGGCCGCTCACGCGATCGTTTCCGTACCGGGTCAGCGTGATCGTGCCCGAGCACCGGCCCAAGAGCCTGCTCGTCGATGCGTTTGCCGACGCATTGCGCAGCGAGGCGAAGGCGATTCGCCGCCGGTTGGCCGCGCTCCTCGGCTGACGCGGCCGTATGATCGGTGTTTCGCCGCCATCGCCGCCTCTTTCCGGAACCCTTCATCGGAACCCTTCATGACCGACGCTTCTGCTTCACTCGAACCACCGATCCTCAGCGGCGAACGCGTCGAACTGAGGCCGCTCGATTCATCCGACCGGCAGGCGCTGCTGGACGCTGCCGCGGATGGCCAGTTGTGGAACCTGAAGGTCACGGTCGTGCCAGGCCCCCAGACGATCGACGCGTATATCGACACCGCATTGCAGGGGCGCTCGGCCGGCACCGTGATGCCGTTTGCGATCGTCGATCGCGCATCGGGCCGCGTGATCGGCAGCACGCGTTTCTGGAAGATCGATCGCAAGAACCGCAAGCTCGAGATCGGCCATACGTGGCTGAGCGAATCGGCGCAGCGCACGCGTGCGAATACCGAGGCGAAATGGCTGTTGCTGGGCTATGCGTTCGACGTGCTGCAATGCGTGCGCGTGCAGTTCACGACCGACGAGCTGAACGAGAAATCGCGCGCGGCGATCCTGCGGCTCGGTGCGAAGCAGGAAGGTATCGTACGGCACGAACGGATCATGCCGGATGGCCGCAAGCGCAATTCGGTGCGCTTCAGCATCATCGACGATGAATGGCCGGAAGTACGTGCGTGGCTGTTGGCGAAGCTCGCGACGTGACGTGTAACGCGTGAAGCGTGGGGTTTGACGTGCGTCGCGCCGCCGGAAGGGGAGGCGACGCGACGACAGGGGAAGCGGTGCGCCGCGCGTGATGCGCGGCGCTGCGGCGCGTTACTGCGCCGATGCGAGGTGGTGGCGCTCCGCGAGCTTCTGCGCGTCGGCGTAGTGCTTCTGCAGGATCGGCAGCGACTGGCGTGCGACTTCCTTCAGCTTCGTGTCGCGGCCCGACGCGATTTCGGCCTGGAATGCCGAGATCGCCTTCTGCTGGCCGGCGAGCGCGACCTGCTCGATATACGCCTTGTCGAACTCGGCGCCGCGCAGGTTCTTGATGCTGCTCAGCACGGCCGTGTCGGGGTCGTTGGCCGGCACGTCGACGCCGCGCGGGCTGGCTGCGCGCATCGCCTGGATGATCTTTTCATCGTCGGTCGACACGCGTTGCGCGAACGCCTTGACCTGGCTGTCCGACGTGCGCGAATCGGCGATGCGTGCCGCGTCGTGCTGCGTCGACACGGTCTTCGTGCCGTCGGTGATGAAGGCCTGGTCGGCTTCGTGGATACGCGTCGCGGCGGCGGCCGGTGCGTTCGGTGCGGCCGGTGCCGGTTGTGCGGTTTGCGCGGTCGCCGTCACGGCGACGAGAAGCAGGCCAGCGGCAGACAAAGCAAGGCGCGAGATGGGGGGAAAGCGGTTCATGGGACCTCCTTTCGATCGGGGCTCTGGTTGAAAAACGGATCATATGATCCGTCGCTGTGCGAGAGACCGGGCGCGCCCGGGCCGGATTCGACCGCCGCTCTGCCGCGGCGCCGGTCGAAGTGTTTCCCGGCCCGACTGATTCTAGGAGAGCGATCCGGTAGCAGGTGCAACCGCGCTGTGGTTTGTGTAACGGTTGGTAAGACGAATCGATGAGCAAGCGTGGCGACAGGTAGTGCGTACCTGTTGCGTGTGCGTCGGCGGCAATTTTTGCGCGCATGAGGCGCGCGGGATGCGCGCGTGTGTCATCGGCTTTTCATCTTCGTGCCGTTGTGTCGTGCGATGACGTGTGCGTCGATCGACGGGGCGAACCGGATGCGCGTGGCGCCCGAATGCGTCACACGCGATCGAGCAATGCGTCGAGGCGAGGCAGCAACGGTGTCGCGCAATGCGCCTGCAGCGCGTCCGGCGCGGTGTAGCCCCACGCGACGCCCTGGAATGCGATGCGCGCGCGTCGTGCCGCGTCGGCGTCGCGGATTTCGTCGCCGACGTACAGCGCTTCGTCGCTGCGCACGCCGGCCTCATGAACGAGTGCGCGCAGGCGGCGTGCCTTGCCGAACAGCGGAATGCCGCACGCGAAGTGTTCGACACGGCTGCTGGCGTGCGGGCCGAGCCGGTCGCGCACGATCGCCTCGGTGTTCGACGTGGCGATCGCGATGCGAATGCCGCGCGCGGCGAGTGCGTCGAACGTTTCGGCGACGCCGGGGAACAGCGCCACTTGCGCGACGCGCGGCTGCATCAGGCGGCGCATGTCGATCGTCACGCGCGGCACCTTCCACATCGGCACGTCGAGCGCGCGAATGATGTCGCGCGCCGACATGCCGCGCAGCGCCGGGCGCAGCTCGGGCGTGGCGTCGCGAAAGCCGTGCAGGCGCGACGCTTCCGACAGCGCGGCGAGAAAGCTGTCGAGCGAATCGGCGAGCGTGCCGTCGAAGTCGAATGCGATGAGGCGGTAGGGCATGAAGCGGCGTGGCGGGTTTATGGGGCAGGCGATATTGTCACCGAATCGACGCTCGTCGCCTGTATGGTCGGTTGCGCCTGCGGCGACGCGAGGTAGTTGAGCAGCTTCTTCGCTTCGTCAGGATGGTCGGCGCCGCTTGTACCCCGCCGCGCCGCGCGGTATCGTCAGCGTCTCGCCTTCCGCCATCCCGACTGGAGACCGACGTGCCCGCTGCCACCCCCGCCACGCTGAGATTTTCCACCGACAAGCGCGAACTCGACGTCGACGCGATCTTCGACTTCCTGCATCGCGACGCGTACTGGTCGCAGGGCATTCCGCGCGACGTGGTCGAGCGGGCGATCGAGGGCTCGCTGTGTTTCGGCGCCTACGTGGGCGACAGGCTCGTCGGTTTCGCGCGGCTCGTGACCGATCACGCGACGTTCGCGTACCTGTGCGACGTGTTCGTGCTGCCGGCCGAACGCGGCAACGGCTACGGCCGCGCGCTGATCGACCACGTGTTCGCGCAGGAGTGGGTGCAGGGGCTGCGCCGCATCATGCTCGTGACGTCCGATGCGCACGCGCTGTACCGGCCGGTCGGCTTCGAGCCGTGCGCGAATCCGGAGCGCGTGATGGAGATCCGCCGCCCTGACATCTACGCGAAACGCTGACGCCCGGCGCAGCGCATACAATACGCGCTTTCCGTTTTTGCCGAAGAGAAGCCCATCATGACCGAACAGGAAGCCGAACAGCTCGCGACGCATCGCCATTACAAGGGCGGGCTGTATCGCTACATCGGCGTTGCCCGCCACTCCGAAACCGAGGAATCGGTGGTCGTGTACGAACACCTGTGGCCGCATGCGCGCGGGCTGTGGGTCCGACCGGAAGCGATGTTCAACGGGAACCTCGAAGACGGCACGCCGCGTTTCCGCAAGCTGCGCGACTGATTGACGGCCGGCGGCGCGCGCCGCCGCCGTGCCAGCCGGTTGCGCAGGCGTCTACGCGCCGGCCAGCGCCTTCACCAGTTCCGGCGGGGCCTGCTGCCCGACCGTGACTTCCGGCGTGCCGTGCCACGCCGCGAGCTTCTTCACTGCCTTCGCGACATCGGCTGCGAGCCCCGTACCGAACCGCACGCCCGGCTCGACATGCACGGCCTTCAGTTCGAACGTGCCGAGCGTGCGATGCGCCTTCGCGTCGATGCGCCCGACCAGCCGCCCGCGATGCAGCACCGGCAGGCAGAAATAACCGTAACGCCGCTTGTGCCCGGGCGTATAGCATTCGATCGTGTAGTCGAAACCGAACAGGGTCGACGCACGCCGCCGGTCCCATACCACCGGATCGAACGGCGACAGCAGCGTCGTGACCGTCGAGCGCAGCGTGTCGGCCTCCGCGGCCGGCAGCAGCGCTTCGAGCGAGCGATGCACGTAGGCCGGCTCCTTCCAGTCGTCGATCGCCACCGGGATCAGGTCGCCCGCGCCGGCGAGCTGCTCGAGTTCGGCGCGGTACGAGCGGCGCGGCAGCCGATAGTAGTCGGCTACCCAGTCCGCGCGCACGACGCCGAGCGCCCGGCACGTGTAGTCGAGCAGCGCGGGCAGCACGGCACTGCGCGGCGGCAGGTCGCGCGTATCGTCCCAGTCGGGCAGCACGCGCTCGCGCACGTCGTACACGCGCTTGAAATTGCGGCGTTCCGACACCATCAGGTCGCCCGTCGTAAACAGCACTTCCAGGTGCCGCTTCTCGGGCTTGCGATCCCACCAGCCGTTGCCTTTCACGCCATCCTCGCGAGTGAAATCGGCCGACCGTACCGGGCCCTCGGCGCGAATCCGCGCGAGCAGCCGCTCGATGTCGGGGCGATTCTGCTCATGCCACTCGGCCGCGTACTTCCAGCCCATTCCCGACGGATCGAGCATCTTGTAGCGCATCAGGCCGAACTGCTCGACCGGCAGGAAGCACGCTTCGTGCGACCAGTATTCGAACAGGCGCGCCTCGGCGAGATGTTCGTCGAGCCACTGCGGCGAGAAATCGCCAAGACGGCTGAACAGCACGAGATACGGGCTGCGCGCGACGACGTGAATGGTATCGATCTGCAACTGCGCCATCCGGCGGATCGCGTCGAGCACGTCGGATTTGGTTGCCTTGCGGCGGGGCGGCGTCAGCAGGCCTTGCGCGGCGAGATGCAGCGCGCGGGCGGCGGCGGTCGAGAGCGTCAGCATCGGAAGGGCGGCCGGGAGTGATGGTCGGGAACCACTTTAGCGCGAAAGCGGCGCGCGCGTGCGACGTGCCGATGCGCCGCGTCTGACAATGCTTGACAGACGCGTTTTGCAAGTTTCCCTATAGTGCACTTCATGGCGCGACGATAAATACGCGCAACGATTTTGCTTCCGACGCACATATGTCCATGGCACGCAGGAAGCGAATCCGGGATTCTCAACCCCCATCGGGAGACCCGGAGCCCTGAGCGGACATCCATGCGGCTGTGCACCGGCCCCGTGTGGATGTCCGCTGATTTTTTTGTATTTTCCGGTTTTCCCCTCTGTTGCGACCCGTCAGATCGCGACACTCGTTTCTCCCGGCCGCAGCGCGCGCGACAGGTCGTAGTGCCGAGCCGCGCCGTAACGCGGCGAGCCGAAATGCCAGTTGTAGTTGCCGCGAATGTACGCGCGAGCATCGTCAAGCAGGCGTAGCGACGTCCGGTCGCCGGTGCGTGGCCGCACCCGTGTTTCCAGATCCAGATACTCAGCCAGATATCCGTTGTGGATCCCGGCCGCCTCGTCGAGCGCGGCTTGCGGTGCGAGCCCTCTTTCGTGCATCAGGACGCAGACGAGATTGCTGCTCGATTCGCCGGCCTCCTTCGGATACGAAAAGATGTCGTTGCACAGGCACAGGATCAGGCCGGACAGCTTGCGCAGGCGCTGAACCTCTTCGTCGGCATAGAACGCGGCAGGCGCTTCGTAGGCCGCGGCGATGTCGATCAGCGCAAACGCACCTTCACCGCATCCGTTGTACGTGCGTCCGGAAAGGTATTCGGCTTCACTCGGCACGACGTCCGTCGCGTACCGGCCGGCTTCCCACAGCGTCGAGAACAGGAACGTCATCATGCCGGCCGTCCAGCGTGCGTATTGCGCGCGCGTGGACGTGGCCGCGATACGCGTGCAGATGTCCTGTGTTGCCCGTTGCAATGCAGGCAGGAACGCGGCCATGTGCGGCAGCCGTGCTGCCAGCGCGGTACGCAGCGGCACCGGATCATGGCCGGCCGGATCGGCGATCATCTCGTACAGCCACAGGTAGAGCGCGCCGAGGTCGCCAGGGGAGCGCGCGGCGCCGTGCAGGCTGCATAGGCCGTCGTCGATCGAGAAGATCCAGCCGTATGCGCGGGTCGTCGTGCACAGGCCGTCGAAGGTCGAATGGGGATAGACGCGCGCGCAGTATTCGCCGACCTTGCCGTGGCGGATGCCGCTGGCCCAGCGCGGATCGTCGAGCAGACCGTGGCCGTTCATCCACGCATGCAGGTCGGCTTCAGCACGGTCGGCATCGGGATGCACGGGCGTTTCGAACGGATGGAACAGGTGCGGCAGCGTCAGCGCGGGCGCGGCGGCAACGGTTTCGACGGGGGGCATGATGTATCTCGCGGACGGCGGGTGACGATGGATGTCGTGAAGGGCGGCGCGGCCTACTTGCCGAACCGGCGCGCGCGTTTGCCGTAGGCAGCGATGGCCTGTTCGAAATCGTCGCGTCCGAAATCCGGCCAGCACGTCGGCGTGAAATAGAACTCCGAGAAAGCGGTTTGCCAGAGCATGAAATTCGACAGGCGCTGCTCGCCCGATGTGCGGATCACGAGATCGGGCTCCGGCTGGCCGGCCGTATAGAGCCGGCTCTCGATCAGCTCGGGGCTGAGCTGCGCGAGCAACTGATCGACGGTGCCGGCCGCGACGTGTTCCTCGATCAGCGACCGGATCGCGTGCAGCACGTCGAGGCGGCCGCTGTACGCGACTGCGATGTTCACGTCGAGCCCGCGCGTGTGGGCCGTGCGTCGTTGCGCGGCGCCGATGCGCTCGGCGGTGGCGGGCGGGAGCTTCGTCAGGTCGCCGATCACATTCAGGCGCCAGCGGCGGCTGGCGGCGAGTTCATCGAAGACGTCGGCGATCACCGCGAGCAGGTCGTGCAATTCCCCCGCGTCGCGACCGAGGTTTTCGGTGGACAGTGGCCACAGCGTGACGAACGGGATGCCGGCTTCCTCGCACCACGACAGCAGCGCATGCACGTTGCGACCGCCGGCCCGGTAGCCCTCGGCGGCCGGCAGGCCGAGCCGGTCTGCCCAGCGCCGGTTGCCATCGAGAATGACGGCGAGATGCGTGGGTAACGGATGCGGTACAACGCCCGGCGCGACAGGCGAGTTGGCGGCGAATGGTTCCGGCGCGCGCAAAATCAACTCTCGAGTCATGGAGACTCCTTCGAGGCGAGGAAGCGATCGAAACGTGAAACAGCGGATGGGATTGTTATGCCGGCTACCCGAATGTCGGCGTGGGGATAATGTTCGCGCCGACGCGCCCGCTCATTATTGGGCCATTTATTCCGGATTTTCAAGTTATCCGCGTATGCGATGCCGCGGCGCGCCGGACGCGCAGCCGGGCAGGCGTTGCGCTGGACAATGCGAGACCCGGGGGGATTCCGGACAGCCGCGTTTTCAGATCGGTGCCGTTTTCAGATTGCGCTTTCGGCCTGCGTTTTCGGCGTTTCTATTTTTTGAATAAATCCGGCGTTCGAAAATAAAAAGCGATGCAATTTGCCGGCAGCGCGACGGCGGCGAAAATGATTTCGCTGTGCCCGCCGCTTATTGCCGCTTGCCGCGCGCGACTTCGTCGCCGGCGCCGGGCGGCAGCCGCCGCGTGATCGGAATCGACGCGAACGAGCAGAGCCCGACCACGAGGAACGCGGGCCAGAAATCCGACCACATCATCTTCTGATGGCCCTGCAGCCAGTGCGAAATGTGCAACACGAGGCCGGCGACCGTCACGCCGAGGCCGAGCGACATCTGCTGCACGACGCTGCCGAGGCTCGTCGCGCGGCCCGCGTCGCGCGGCGAGATGTCCGCGTAGATCATCGAGTTCAGGCTCGTGAATTGCAGCGCCGGGAAGATGCCGCCGACGAGCACGATCAGCCAGATCGCCCAGGTCGCCATGCCGGGATGGAACACGCCGTACGCGGCGATCGCGAGCCCCGCGAAGGCCGCGTTGTAGATCAGCACCGTGCGGAAGCCGAAGCGGCGCAGCGTGTGGGTGGCCGTCGAGCGGCTCATCGCGCCGCCGAACGCGGACGCGCACGTGATGAGCCCCGAATGGAACGCGCTCATGCCAAGCCCTTCCTGCAGCGCGAGCGGCAGCAGGAACGGCACCGCGCCGAGGCCGATACGGAACAGCGACCCGCCGACGACGCTCGCGTGATACGTCGGGATCTTGAGGAAGCTGAGGTCGAGCACCGGGCGCTCCTTGCGGCGTGCATACGGTACGTACAGCGCGAGCAGGACGGTGCCGGCCACGCACATGACGAGCGCGTTCGAGCGTGACGTGAGCGAGCCGTCGATCAGCGTGAGGCCCATCAGCAGCAGCGCGGCGCCGCTGGCCGACAGCAGGAATCCGAACCAGTCGAGCGGGCCGGGATCGGGCTCGCGCGTGTTCGCGATGTGCTTGCTCGCGAGGTAGATCCCGTAGATGCCGATCGGCACGTTGATGAAGAAGATCATCCGCCAGTGCAGGTAGGTCGTGATGAAGCCGCCGACGAGCGGCCCGACCGTGGGCCCGAACAGCGCTGGAATCGCGAGGTAGTTCATCGCGCGCACGAGATCCGAGCGCGGCACGGCGCGGAAGATGATGATGCGGCCGACGGGCACCATCATCGCGCCGCCCACGCCCTGGATGAAGCGCGCGAACGTGAGCACGCCGAGCGAATTGGATGCCGCGCACATCAGCGAGCCGACGACGAAGATGCCGATCGCGGTGCGGAATACGGAGCGTGCGCTGAAGCGGTCGGCCAGCCAGCCGCAGATCGGGATGAATACGCCGAGCCCGACCACGTAGGCCGTGATCGCAATGTTCAACGTGACGGGGTTGTGCCCGAAGTCCCTCGCCATCGCGGGGAGGGCAGTGACGATGATGTTCGCGTCGACGCTTTCCATGAACAACGCACAGGCAACGATGAGCGGTGCTAGAAAGACGGGCGACATGGGCTGGGCGCGCGGTAAAGACGCCATTATGCCCACAATGTGACCGTTGAGTCACGTACGACAACAGTTGTTCCGCATGTTGCAACAGTCATCCTGGTTGGCGGTGGCGTGGAAAGAACGACTGCGCGTCGCTGCTGCACGGGTTCAGATTCGGGCTCGGGCCGTGCGGTGCGCCGCGCCCGACGTCGTCGCGCATGCTCTGCTCGCGATCGTGAAAGTGCGCGTCGATGCAGCGGGGCGTCCGGCGAGACCGATGCGGATGCGCCCGCTACGCACGCGGGGCGAGCCAGGTGCGGTTTTCTGCGCGAGTCGCCCGAATCGAAACTTGCTCGATGTGCACGTTTCGTGCGAAAGTCGGGCCCACTCGCACCACAAAACGACGCGCATCGATCGAAGGCCATCGAGACGAGCGCGCGCGCGAACGAGACCTCGTGCCGACCCACTCACCATCGAAAGGAGGGGACACGTCATGACGTCACGTCGTGTCGCATCGATCGCATCGCGCATCTCGAGTCGCTTCTCAAGTCGTTCCGCAGCCCGACTCTCATCGCCACCCGCGCCGCCTACGCCGCGTCTTCGCTGGGCCGCCGCACTGGCCGTCGCGTATCTCGCCGTTGCCGGCTGCGCCGCGCAGGCCGACAACGCGAACCAGGCCGCCGCGCAGGCGGCTGCCCAGTCGGCACCGCCGGCAACAGCTGCAATTGCCACCGCCGCATCGGGCACGCTGCTGCCGCCGCCGAGCCAGCTCTATGGCGACCTGTTCGTCGCGGTGCAGACCGCGCAGATCTATCCCGACCAGAAGACCTTCGTCGACGCAACGCCCGATAGCGATCCCGCGACGATCGTGCAGTTGTATCAGCAACAGAAATCGCAGCCGGGCTTCTCGCTGAAGGCATTCGTTGCCCAGCATTTCACGCCGCCGCCGGAAGGCGGCGTGACGCCCCCGCCGAACCAGACGCTGCGCCAGCACATCGACTGGCTGTGGCCGCAGCTCACGCGCACGAGCACGACGGTACCGCCGTACAGCTCGCTGATCCCGCTGCCGAAGCCGTATGTCGTGCCCGGCGGCCGCTTCCGCGAAGGCTACTACTGGGATACCTATTTCACGATGCTCGGGTTGCAGGTGTCAGGCCGCGAGGATCTCGTCGACGACATGCTCGACAACTTCGCCCACCTGATCGATACGATCGGGCACATCCCGAACGGCAACCGCACGTACTACGCGAGCCGCTCGCAGCCGCCGTTCTTCGCGTACATGGTCACGCTCGCCGCGCAGGCCGAAGGCGACAAGGTCTACCAGAAATACCTGCCGGAACTGCGCAAGGAACATGCGTACTGGATGCAGGGCGAAGCCACGACGCCGCGCGGGCAGGCCACGCGCAATGTAGTCGCGATGCCCGACGGCGCGGTGCTGAACCGCTACTGGGACGCGAGCGATACGCCGCGCGACGAGTCGTATCTCGAGGACGTGACGACCGCGAAGTCGGTGCCGGGGCGTCCGGCGAACGAGGTCTATCGCGACCTGCGCGCGGGCGCCGAAAGCGGCTGGGACTACAGTTCGCGCTGGTTCGGCGACGGCAAGACGCTCGCGACGATCCGCACGACGTCGATCGTGCCGGTCGACCTGAACAGCCTGATGTTCCATCTCGAGACGACGATCGTGAAGGGCTGCGCGGTCACGCGCGACGTTGCGTGCGTGACCGATTTTTCCGCGCGCGCGGCGCGGCGCGCGGCCGCGATCAACCGATATCTGTGGAACCGCAAAGGCTACTACGGCGACTATGACTGGCAACTGCGCAAGCCGCGCGACGCCGTGACGGCCGCTGCGCTGTATCCGTTGTTCGCGGGCGTGGCGTGGCCCGAGCGCGCGAAGGCGACCGCGCGCGAGGTGCGCAAGACGCTGCTGCAGCCGGGCGGCCTCGCGACGACCACCGAGAACACCGGGCAGCAGTGGGATGCGCCGAACGGCTGGGCGCCGTTGCAGTGGATCGCGATCGACGGGCTGCGCCGCTATGGCGAACCGGCGCTCGCGAAGGACATCGGCACGCGTTTCCTGTCCGACGTGAAGCACGTGTATGCGACCGAAGGCAAGCTCGTCGAGAAGTACGTGGTCGAAGGCGCCGGCACGGGCGGCGGTGGGGGCGGTGAATATCCGCTGCAGGACGGCTTCGGCTGGACCAACGGCGTCACGCTGAAACTGCTCGGACTGTACGGCGAGTGACGCGCGGCGCGCGCCGCGCGCCGGTGTTGCAAGAGAACCCACGGGCCGGACGGTCGCGCAAGCGGCCGTCCGGCCCGTGTTTGCTTCTGGCCTTGCTTCAGAACGTGATCGTCGTGCGCACGCCGACCACCGTTTCGTCGCCGATGCGCGCACCGGCCGCGTTCGGGTTCGGGATGCCGCCGCCCGGGCGGAAGAAGTGCTGCAGGTCGGCCTGCAGTTGCCACCACGGCGCGACCTGGTACTGGTACGTCGCTTCGACGACCGTCTCCGCGCGGCGCACCGGGTAGCCGGGCGTCGTGTAGACGCCGGTGTCGCCGTCGAGGCCGCGCGCATGCGAGCCGATCTTCGCGTAGCCGACCGCGATGCCCGCGACGTCGTTGTCGCGCCCCTTGAACGGCGCCTTCAGCGTCACGCCGGCGTTGGTCGCGAAATCGACGATGTTGCGATCGCCCGGCGCGCCCATCACGCGCGCGAACACGTTGACCGAGCGCGGGCTGTCGGCCGACGGCCGCCACACCATCTGGTCCGCGACCGCGTAGAACCCGTAGTTGCCGCGATGGGTGGCGGCGATGCCGTTGCTTTCCGGATTCGCGAGCGACAGGCCGTCGGTGCCGTAGCGCGGATCGTTCGCATGCTGCGACTGATACCAGAAGCCGAGCTTGTACGTGCCCGGCAGGCCAACCGGCTGCGGCGCCTTTGGATCGGCGGGCGGCGCGTTCAGCGCGTACTGCACTTCGCCGATCACGAACGCGCCGCTGCGCAGGTTGAAGTTGGTGCCGTGCGCATTCAGCACCTGCGCATCGCCGTCGGTGCGGCCGGCCGGGTTGCCGTCGAACACGCCGACCATCGCCGTCCACGCATCGGACGGTTTCACGCGCAGCCGCACGCCGAGCGACGACAGCGGATACGCGGGGCCACCGGCCGGCAGGTCGGTCGACGGCAGCACGGGCCAGCCGAACGTGGCGTTCATGAACGTCGCCGCGTTCTGGCTCACCATGAATTCCTGGTCGACGCTTTGCTGGCCGACCTTCACGTCGACCTTGCCGTCGAGCAGCGACTGCTGGTACCAGAGTTCCCACAGGCGCGTGGTCGAATTCGCCTCGATACCGGTCGCGGTCTGCAGCGTCTGCAGATAGCGCTGCGTGAGGTTGGTGCCGTGAATCTGCAGCGCCGACACGTTGAACGTGCCGCCCGGCAGCCCGACCGCCTTGCCCGTGTCGACGTTGAAACCGAATTGCGTGAGCCCCTGGTACGCGCCGCCGCGATTCGTGCCGCCCGACGTGTTGTACAGGTACTCGCTGGTTTCCTGCAGGCTCAGCGTGATGCCGTGATCGCCGAGCACGTCGCGCAGGCCGCCCATGTTGCCGAGCAGGTTCGAGCGTTCCCAGAAGCCGGTGGGAGCGGGCGCGGCAGCATCGGCGGCCTGTTGTGCGGGCGCGGCGTCGTCGCTGGCGCCGGCCGCCGGTTCGGCCGCGGCCGGTGACGACGCTTGCGCGAACGCGGGCGCGGCGGCGAGCGACAGCAGCAGCGTGGCGAGCGCATTGACGCGGAGCTTGCGCGGGACGGGTTCCAGGTAGTTCTTCATGTGGGTTCCGTTGTCGGTTTGATTAGTCAAGCTGAAGAAACGAAGTCGTGATGCGGGATGCGTGGCGAGGCGGTCGCGGCGGCACTTGGCACTTGGTGCGTGGCGCTGCGGCGCGACCGAGGCGTTACGGCAGCCAGCCGCCGATGCGTCCCACCTGCGCGAAGCCGAGGTGCGACGCGGCCGAGCACAGCAGCGCGACGAGCGCGACCGCGGCGGCCATCATCGCGAACAGCAGGCAGTCGAGCGGGCGGGGCGCTGCCGGCACGTGGGCGAGCGCCGTGCCGCGCCAGTTGCTGAATGCATGGGCGAGCGGCGAGAGGCCGGATACGAACGAGCGCTCGCATGCGAGATACACGATGCGCTTGAGTCTGACCGCGAACGATTGAAGATGCATGACGCTGCCTCCGTCTGGTCCGGCTCGGGCCGGACGACGTGATCGAGCGCGGGCGCGAGACGCGGCCTGCGATCGGAGGGTGGAACGTAATGGAGCGTGCAACGGACGAACCGGCGATGGCCGGCCCGGAAGGAAGCGCGCTAACCCGACGAATGCGAGCTAGCGGCGTAAGACATGCGTCTGGCTGCTATCTCGCGATGGCGTGGCCGGCCTGGACCGGCATCGAACTGCAACTAGAGCATGTGTCCACGGAGGGACTCCCTTGATGAATTGCGGCGGATTGTATTCGTGTCGTTTGCTGCGGCGCAAGTAAAAAACGCATAAAAGTGGCGCACGTTGCGCGGGCGCCTCGGCGGCTCGCGACCGAGCGGGACGGGCAACGAATGCACACGACGGGAGGCGCCGCCCCGTTGTTCATACGCATCGCTACCCGGCCGCGCGACATGTCCTGAAAGGTTGCGCCACGTGTTTTCAAGGGCAAATCTTTCAGTGCCGCAAGGCAGGAAATTTATTTCGAGAAATGGGGTTGGGAGGGGTTGACTTCATTTTCGGGCCGTCCATAGAATCCGGCATCTTCACTCTTGGGGCCGCCGCCTTGGACGCCTGCAGTAGTCGATCTTCGAACGAAATTTCCGCCTGAGCGACCGACGTCCGCGCCTCATCGAAGCCGCCGTTTGTCTCCCGGGCAAACGGTGCGCGCAGCAGTATTCCGCAGCAAATTCCTACGTGCACCCTGATTCGCGCCGGTTAGCGTGATGCGTTTTCGCATGCGCCCGCCGGTTTCACCGCCGCCTGGCAGGCGGCCGCGTTCGCGCACGCCTTTCGTCGGCTCGCGAATCCCGGCCCGCATGCCTGACGGCGGTCAACCGTGTTCTCCGGAACACCGCACAGGAGCCGCCATGAACGACAGTGACAGTTGTCCCTTATGTCCGTTGCACACACAGACCCTTTTTGAACCCGGGTCGCAGGGACAATCCGGCCGACTAGCCTGACGCATCGTTCAGGCCCCGGACTGGCCCCGCGCCCCACACGCGGCCGGCAGCCTGCCGTCGCCGCACGGAGCCAGACCATGAACTTCGGCCTTCTGCTGTCGAATCTCCCGCACGTCACGGAATCGCGCAACCACTACGACGCGATGCTGATGCTCGACGCCCGTCCGCGGCTGTTCTCCCGCCTGTTGAACCAGCTGAAAGCGTTGATCCGCTGAAAGACGCGCCGAGCGCGTCTCGGCATGCGCACGCGCAACTGCCTGCGGGCAGGCGCCGCGTGCGCATTCCAAGGCCACACGCTCATCGCATCGAATAACCATTAGCCGTACGGAACACATCATGTCCACGCCATCCAACGTTTCTCCACCGATCGCCGTCGAACGCAGCGCCGTGCTCGACGAAGCTCACCTGGGCGACATCCGCGGTGCGCTCGGTACGATCGCGCACCACGACACCGGCTCGCGCGGCACGTGGTGGGCGCGCCTGCGCACGCTGCTCGCGATCATCGGGCCCGGCCTCATCGTGATGGTGGGCGACAACGACGCCGGCGCATTCGGCACCTACACGCAAGCCGGCCAGAACTACGGCACGACGCTGCTGTGGACGCTGCTGCTGCTCGTGCCCGTGCTGTACGTGAACCAGGAAATGGTGCTGCGCCTCGGCGCGGTCACGGGTGTCGGCCATGCACGCCTGATCTTCGAGCGCTTCGGCAAGTTCTGGGGTGCGTTCAGCGTGATCGACCTGTTCCTGCTCAATGCGCTCACCATCGTCACCGAGTTCGTCGGCATCACGTTCGTGCTGGATTTCTTCGGGCTGCCAAAGGTGGCCGGCGTGTGCGTGGCCGCGGCGTTGACCATGGCCGCGGTGAGTACCGGGGATTTCAGGCGCTTCGAGCGGTTTGCGATCGGGCTGTGCGTGCTCAGCCTGCTGCTCGTGCCGGTGCTCGTGTCGATCCATCCGCCCGTCGCGCAGATGTCGCGCGATTTCTTCGTGCCGAACTGGCCCACGCACGCGAAGCTGTCGGACGTGATGCTGCTCGTGATCGGCATCGTCGGTACGACCGTCGCGCCGTGGCAGCTGTTCTTCCAGCAGAGCTACGTGATCGACAAGCGCATCACGCCGCGCTTCATGAAGTATGAGAAGGCCGACCTGTGGATCGGCATCGTATTCGTGCTGATCGGCGCGGTTGCGATGATCGGGTTCAGCGCCGCGCTGTTCAACGGGCATCCGGAAGCAGGCAACTTCACCGATGCGGGCGGCATCATCGCCGGCCTCGAGAAATATGCAGGCCGCACCAGCGCGACGCTGTTCGCGGTGGCGCTGCTCGACGCGTGCATCATCGGCGCGGCGGCCGTATCGCTGTCGACGGCCTATGCGATCGGCGACGTGTTCAAGATCCGCCACTCGCTGCATCGCGGCGTGTCGGATGCTAAGGGCTTCTATCTCGTGTATTTCGGCATCGTCGCGGCCGCGGCCACGCTCGTGCTGATTCCGGGCAGCCCGCTCGGCCTGCTGACCGAAGCCGTGCAGACGCTCGCGGGCGTGCTGCTGCCGAGCGCGACGGTGTTCCTGCTGGTGCTGTGCAATGACCGCCAGGTGCTCGGCCCGTGGGTCAACTCGACGAAGCTCAACGTGTTCACCGGCGCGGTGATCTGGGTGCTCGTGCTGCTGTCGATCATCCTCACGGCATCGGTGATGTATCCGGATATCAGCGGCGAAGCGATCGTCGACGTGCTGGTTGGCGGCACCGTGCTCGCGATCACGGGCTATATCGCGACGGTATTGATCCGCCGCAACAAGCGCGTGGTCGAGCCGGCCGTCGATCGCTCGCTGCGCGACACGTGGCGCATGCCGCCGCTCGACACGCTCGAGCCGCAGAACATGACGGTGGCGACGCGAATCTGGATGGCCGTGCTGCGCGGCTATCTCGTGATCGCGGTCGGCCTGGTGATCGTCAAGGTCGTGCAGATGACGCTGCTGAAGTAACGCAGGTCGTCTCCCAGGAAGCGGCGCCGGACCCGGCACCGCGCCGCAACCCGCACATGCCGGCCTTCGTGGCCGGCATGTGCGTTTACGCGCCGGCTTGCGGCACGCCGCACGCGTTGAGCGGCCGTCAGATCAGCTCGAGCTTCGACGTCAGGTACGTGAGCTGGATCCGGTTCGCGACGCCGAAGCGCTTGCGCAGCTTGCGCAGGTGGTAGTCGACGTTGTGTGCGCTGGTGTCGAGGCGCCGGCCGATCTCCTTGTCGGAGGCGCCTTCGGCGATGCCGAGCAGCAGTTCCTGCTCGAACGGCGTGAGCCCGTTCACAGCGCGCTCGCGCGACGTCGAGATCAGCTGCGGCGACGCGAACTTGTGCACCGACAGCCCGATCGACAACGCCTGCTCGATCGTCGCCGGCGTGATCCATTCGCGCGTGCGGCGGGGCGCGGTGAAGCTCATGAACGCATGCAGCCGCGTGCCGGGCACGGCCATCGAATACATGATGCCGCTGCACATCCCGTCGTCCTGCATCGTCTGCAGGAAGCCGTCGAGCGCGGCCGGCGTCACGCGCGGGCCGTCGTCGCGCTCGCGGTGTTCGCGACGCAACTGCTGCAGGTCCCACACGATCGGCATGTTGCATACGCGTGCGCCGAGCGTGCGCGGATCGATGTCGTGGTGGTGGTGCCGCACGTAGTCGCCGCGATAGGTGGCCGGCGTGAACGCTTCGTGCAGGTACAGGCTTTCGACCCGCTCGCGCGCGAATTCGAGCGCGAAGTACGCGAACGTCGAGAAGCCCGTCAGATGCAGCAGGCTCGTGACGATCCGGTTGCGCTCGGCCGTGCTCTGCGCGTGCGCGAGCGTATCGGCGACGCCGAGCTTCGGCGCGTGCGGCTGCGCGACGTCGCCGCGTTTCACGTCGTCGCACCAGACGACCTGCACGGCGCGCTCCCGCAGCGCATCCGCGCATGCGTTCAACCCACGCGACGGGCGGGACATGGTGGGGGCGACCGCTTCTTCATGCAATGCAATATCGGACATGAGCCATCCCTCGGAATCGACGCGCATCGCCTGGCGGCGGCCGTATCGTGTACGGCATTCACGGCGGTGCGATCGAGCATCGTTTTGATATGCGCCGATCGTCATCCCTGACGAAACGCGGGGGCATTGTACAAAAATGCTCGTATCTGCGTAATATGCCGTAATACGAATGGCGGCGAAAGATCCATACTCGCACGCATATAACGACGACCAGAAAATCATAAAGAAAAGACCAGATCGTGACGGGGCGCAGTTTCACATATTGGGAAAGGGCGGGCTCCTCATGACACATGCTGACGGCGCACCACGCGTCGAATGGTTCTCACAAGCCGATATAACGGCGGCTGCCGCTTATTCGAGCGAATATCAGGCGATCGAACGCGACTTTTTTACCGGCATCTCAATTGCGCCCGGTAAATCCGACTTCGCGCCCGTCGATTTCGCGCAATGCCATGCGCGATTGCGGCAAATCGGATTCAGCACGCTCGGTTACGGTGCGTATGAAATGATCGGGCGGCGCATCCTGTGCGCGCACCTGTTGCGCGATCTCGCTCCCGCGACGTTCATGCAGCCGTTTATCGAGGGCATGCTCTACGAAAGCGACCCGCGGTTCGCGCAGGTGCGGCAGAGCGGCTTTCCGGTCGCGTGGCGGCTCGACGAGATCGAGGCGGCCGCGCAGGGCAGCGGCGATCGCAAGGTGCTGGCGCTTGCCGGCCATCTGCGCGCGCATGCGATGAACAGCGGCGTGATCTTCGGCCTGTCGGCGCCGCGCCTCGACTTGCGTGTCGCGGTGAACGTGACGTCGGAGACGCACGGCACCGACTGGATCGACGATCGCGTGATCGGCGGCGCGCTGTCGGTGAGCCTCGCCGTGCATCGCGTCGCGCTGCCGTTCCTCGAGGCGCGCATCGCGCGCATGCGCGGCTTCGCGCTCGGCGACGAGCAGCAGCAGGTGCTCGACCGGCTCGTGCACGGGCTGTCCGACCAGGAGATCGCGAGCGCGCTGCGCACGTCGCTGCACAAGGTCGGTCACCACATCCGCTCGCTCGAAAAGCTCTTCAACGTGCAGAACCGCGCGCAGCTCGCGTACCTCGCCGCACGGCGCCTGCCGTCCGACCTGACGTCCGCGTGACGCGCGCGCCGGCGGCCCGGCGCGCGATGGAAGCGGTTCCGGCGGCGCGTGCCGAAACGCGCCGCCGGGTTTCGTAGTCCGATTCGATCGTCGCCGGGAAACGCGCTTTCACGCTACGAGGCGCCTCTCTTTTTCCGTCGTTCCCCGTCGCTACACTCGTCCCATTCAACGGTCCGTGCGACATGGGGCAGGGTTGCCCGTGCGAGCCGGCAACGACGACAGGACAACGGCACGATGGCAGAACCGAAGGCGCTCCCCCGCGACTGGCAGCGGTTGTTTTCCGCTGGCCGCGGCGTGTCCGGGCGGCGCCTCGGGGGCGCGTCGCCGCGCGCCGACCTGTTCCTCGCGACGTTCATCGTCGCCGTCGTCGCGCTGTTCATCCTGCCGCTGCCGCAGGCCGCGCTCGACGGCATGATCTCGCTGAATCTCGCCGCGAGCGTCGTGTTGCTGACGGTGTCGACCTACGTGCCGTCGGCGGTCAGCTTCTCGTCGTTTCCCGCGCTGCTGCTGTTCACGACGCTGTTCCGGCTCGCGCTGAACATCGCGTCGTGCAAGCTGATCCTGCTGCACGCGAACGCGGGTCACGTGATCGACGCGTTCGGGCGGCTCGTGGTCGGCAACAACGTCGTGGTGGGCGGCGTGGTGTTCCTCGTGATCGCCGTCGTGCAGTTCATCGTGATCGCGAAAGGGTCGGAGCGCGTGGCCGAGGTCGGCGCGCGCTTCTCGCTCGATGCGATGCCGGGCAAGCAGATGAGCATCGACGCGGACCTGCGCGCGGGCATCATCAGCGCCGACGAAGCGCGCGAACGCCGCGAGAAGCTCGAGCAGGAATCGCAGATGCACGGCGCGATGGACGGCGCGATGAAGTTCGTGAAGGGCGACGCGATCGCGGGCCTCGTGATCGCCTTCATCAACATCGTCGCGGGGATCGCGGTCGGCACGCTGATGCACGGGATGGATATCGGCGACGCGCTGCAACGTTACGCGATCCTGACGGTCGGCGACGGGATGGCGTCGCAGATCCCGTCGCTGCTCGTGTCGATCGCGGCCGGCATCGTCACGACGCGCGTCGCGACGCGCGATGCGCGGCAGCGCCAGCTCGGCGAACAGCTCGGCGAGCAACTGGGCGCGCATCCGCGCGCATTGCTGATCGCGGCGTTCGTGCTGAGCGGCTTCCTCGTCGTGCCCGGTTTTCCGAAATGGTCGTTCGCGCTGATCGCGCTCGGCCTCGGCGCGTTCGCGTTCTCGCAGCTCAGGCGCAAGACGGCCGCGCCGAGCTTCAACCTGATCCATGTCGCGGGGCGCGCCGGCGCGGCCGACGACGGCCAGCCCGCGAAGGTGTCGCAGGCGGCCGGCGTCACGTCGCTGATCGCGGTGTCGTTGTCCGACGACCTGCGCACGAACCTGAACCTCGCGCACCTGCAGGCCGCACTGTCGAGCGCGAAGGCGCGCGTCGACGCGGACATCGGCACGGTATTCCCGCGCATCACGCTGAACGACGACGAAGGGGCGGCGGCCGGCACGTACCGGATCTACCTGCAGGACGTGCTCGCCGCGCAAGGCGCGCTGAAGCCGGGCTGGCTGCTGTGGGACGGCGTCGCGCCGCTGCCCGAGCGCGCGGAGCGCCAGCCGGCCGAAGCGTTCGGCCCGTTCGCGACCGCGCTGTGGATCAAGCCCGACGGCGCCGCGCCCGACGGCAAATGGCTGTCGAGCGAAAGCGCGCTCGCCGCGCACGTCGAGCAGATCGTGCGCCAGCACGCGGACGAATTGCTCGGCATCCAGGAGACGCAGGCGCTCGTGCATCTGGTGCGCCGCGACCATCCGGAGCTCGTCGGCGAACTGACGCGGCTCGTGCCGCTGCAGCGCGTGACCGAGGTGTTGCGCCGGCTGCTGGCGGAACAGGTGCCGATCCGCAATTTGCGCGTGATCTTCGAGAGCCTGATCACCTGGGCGCCGAACGAGCCCGACGACGTGATCGCGCTGGTCGAGCTCGTGCGTGTCGACCTGCGCCGGATGATCACCGACCGCCACGCGGGCACGACGCGCCAGCTGCGGGTCGTGCTGTTCGAGCAGAACCTGCAGGAGCGGATCGAGCGTGCAGTGATGCGCACGAAGCAGGGCAATTTCCTCGCGCTGTCGAGCGCGGTCAAGCAGGACATCGGCGAGCAGGTGCGCGCGATCGTGCAGGCCGCGCAGGCGGCCGGCCCGGGCGGCCACGGCACGGCGCAGGGCGCCGCGCGGCTCGCAGTGATGGTCGCGCTCGGCGCGCGCCGCTACGTGAAGACGATCCTGCAGCCGGTGCTGCCCGACCTCGCGGTGCTGTCGTACCAGGAAGTCGAGGAGGACGTGCAGTTGCACACGGTCGGCTGGGTCAAGAACCCGCCGGACGACGGCACGGTCGGCGCGGGCGCCGACGTGCGCGTGCCGGGAGCCGTGCAATGACGAGCTCGACGATCCTCGACCTGACGCGCCAGGCGCTGATGCTCGTGCTGCTGCTGTCGCTGCCGATCGTGCTGATCGCCACCGTGACCGGCCTCGTCGTCGCGATCCTGCAGGCCGTCACGCAGGTGCAGGACGCCAATATCGGCATCGCGGTGCGGCTGATCGCCGTGATGGTTGCCCTCGTGCTGCTGTCGGGCTGGCTCGGCGGCGAAGTGCTGCGCTTCGCGCAGCAGGCGCTGGAACGCATGTTCGTTTCTTCAACAGGAGTCCTTTGATGCGTCGACGCGTCGCCTCGATCCGGTTTCAACCGCGCAGCCTGCAACGGGCCGCGCTTGCCGTGTGCGCGACCGCGCTGCTCGCGGCATCGCTGTGCATGGCGCCCGCCCAGCCTGCGCGCGCCGCGGACCTGCGCTGGCGCAACAAGCCGTTCACGATCGTCGCGAACGGCAAGAAGATCGGCGACTTCATCCGCGAGCTCGCGTCGTCGCAGGGCGTGACGGCGGTGGTCGACCCGAAGGTCGACGGCGTGATCAGCGGCCGGTTCTCCGGCACGCCGCAGCAGACGCTCGACACGATCTGCTCGACCTACGGCCTGACGTGGTACTACGACGGTTCGTTCCTGTACGTCGATCCGGCCGACCAGTCGCAGACGCAGATGATCCCGATTCCGCCGAATGCCTCCGGTGAAATCGGCCGCGCGCTGCAGGCGATGCAGATCCCCGACAAGCGCTACACGCTGGTGATCAACGACCGCGCGAACAGCGTGTACGTGGCCGGCCCGCGCCGCTATGTCGAGCTCGTGCGGCAGGCGGTGGGCTCGGTCGGCGATCCGTCGGCGAACGGCGCGCATGCGGATATTCGCGCGTTCCGGCTCAAGTACGGCTGGGCGTCGGATTTCACGATCAACCGCTCGGGCAAGGAAGTGACGGTGCCGGGCGTGGCGACGATCCTGCGGCGGCTGTTCGGCAAGGTGGGCGACACGACCGCGGCGCCGTCGAGCCCGTCGCTCGGGCAGGCGGCACGCCAGGTGAAACTCGGCTCCGGGCTGACGATCGCGGTGCCGCGGCTCGACTTCCCCGATATCTCCGGCGGCCCGCGGCAGGGCGGCTATGGCGGTGCGGACGGCAGCATGGGCGGCGGGTTCTCGCCGTTCTCGAACAGCGGCGGCGACACGCTGCCGCAGATCGTCGCCGACCCGGCGATCAACGCGGTGATCGTGCGCGACCTGCCGGAGAACATGTACCGCTACCAGTCGCTGATCAGCCAGCTCGACGAGCGGCCGCGCATCGTCGAGATCAACGTGACGATCATCGACATCAACGAGGATTCGCTCGACAGCCTCGGGATCGACTGGCGGCTGCACACGACGCACGGCGACGTGCAGATCGGCAACGGCCAGAACCCGCTGAACGGCAACACGCAGTACAACGGCACCGGCAATCCGCCGCTGACGTTCGGGATCGGCACGTCGGAAACCGGGCAGACGGGCACCTTCATGCCGACCGGCATCGCGCTCACCGCGTCGATCGGCGGGTCGCTGCGCAACTACCTGCTCACGCGCGTGAACGCGCTCGCGCAGAAAGGGCAGGCGCAACTGCGATCGAAGCCGAAGGTGCTCGCGCTCGACAATACCGAGGCGATCCTCGAGAACCTCACGCAGTTCTACGTGCAGGTGCCCGGCTACCAGGATTCGTCGCTGTACAGTGTGACGACCGGCACCAGCATCAAGGTGACGCCGATGATCGTCGACGAGGCGATCCGCAACGCGGCCGCCGTGTCCGGCAATCCGCAGAGCGTGATGATGTCGATCGACATCCAGGACGGCAACATCGTGCCGGGGCAGGCCGTGTCGAACGTGCCGGTGATCCAGCAGCGCAACATCGTCACCAAGACGATGATCGACGAAGGCAAGAGCCTGCTGATCGCGGGCTTCAACGACGATGAGGTGAGGCTGAACAAGAGCGGCGTGCCCTGGCTGTCCGACATTCCGCTGATCGGCAACCTGTTCAAGTACACCGACAAGTCGGGCAACCACATGGAGCGGTTCTACCTGTTGACGCCGCGCGTGGTGACGACCGCGTCGATGTATGCGCCCGACGGCTCGCCGGTGAACCCGGGCGCCGACGGGCCGGCCAACCCGGAAGGGATGTCGATGTACCGCCCGCCGGACAACGACGTCGCGGTGCCGCTGACGCCGAAGCCGCTGCCCGGCACGAAGTTCGGGCCGCCCGCATTGCCGCCGCCGTCCGATTCGGCGGCGCGGCCGGCGGCGACGACCGCAGGAGCCACCACGCATGTCGACGAGCATCATTGATCCGCACGGCGACGGCGCATTGCCCGGCGGCGCGGGAGGCGCCGGGGCCGGTTCGGCCGCGCCCGCGTCGCCGTGGAACCTGTGCTTCCTGAGCGGGCCGATGTACGGCCGCACGATGTCGCTCGCGCGCGGCGCGAACTGGGTCGGCACCGCGGCCGACTGCGAGGTGATCCTGCCCGATCGCGAGATCGGCGCGAAACAGGTGTGCCTGCAGGTCGGTGCGCTCGCGGTGACGGTGCAGAACCACGGCGGCGACGCCGGCGCGCCGGTGCTGTTCAACGACGAGCCGCTCGGCGCGGGCCGCCGCTCGCTGACGCCGCAGGACGTCGTGACGGTCGGCTCGATCCGGCTCGGCATCGCGCGGCATGCGCAGGCGAGCGTCGCGCTGCCGGATGAAGCCGGCGCGCCGGACACCGCGCGCGAGGCCGCGTGGCTCGGCTGGCTCGCGGGCGGGCTGCGCCGCCTCGGCAGCCGGCGGCTCGTGATCGCGCTGGTGGCGCTGTGGCTCGGCGTGCTGCTCGGCGCGCTCGGCTACGGCTTCGTCACCTGGTCGGGGCGCCTGCCGTGGCAGCACGAATCGGTGCTCGCGCGCACGCACCGGCTGCAGCAACTGCTGCGCGCGTACCCGGAGCTGGCCGTCGCGCCGCGCGACGACGGCGTGATCGTGTCGGGCTACGTGAGCGATCCGGCCGCGCGCGAACGCGTCGCGCAGATCGTCGCAGGCGTCGACAACGCGGCGCTCGGCAATATCTACGTGGTCAGCGACCTGGTCGCGACCGCGCAGACCTATTTCAGCGACACGGCACTGACGGTCGCGTATCTCGGCCGCGGCCGGATCGAGGTGACCGGCACGGCCGCGCGCGCGCAGATCGAGCCGCGCATCCGCAACTACATGAAGGACGCGCGTCCGGCGCTCGAAGTGGTCGATCACGTGCGCGATGCCGATCCGGCCGCACCGCGCACGGCGACGACGCTGGGCGGGACGGCCGGGATTCCGGAGATCACGACCGTGTTCGCCGGAGACGGCGACCAGCGCTACATCGAGACGGCCGACGGCAGCCGCTATTTCGAAGGTGCACGGCTGAAGGAAGGCGCGACGGTCGTGTCGATCGGCCCTGACGAAGTCGTGTTCGAGCGCAACGGCCAGCGCATCACGATGCCGCTCGGCGGGCCGCAGGCGAATGCGCCCGAGCCGGTGCCGGCGCCGCCCGTGGCGCCGCTCGCGAGCGGTGCGGCGGCCGGGATCGCGCAGCCGGTGCCGATGCAGTTGACGGATGGTTCGGCGACCGGTGCCTCGGCGGCCGGTGCCATGGCGGCACGCGCATCGAAGGACGCGGCGCACTAGCGCCGCGACAGGTCATGCGCATCGCGCGGCGCGCGGTGCGCGCAGTACGCGGGGCGTCGCGAACTTGCGGCGGCTCACGTCGACGGCGGAGCATGGGGCTCCCGTCGCCGGGTGGATGCAGTTCACGTAAAGGAGCGCAACATGGGTACGCAGGCAGCAGGTGGTGCAACCAACACGAACCAGGTCCAGCAACAGGCGGACGACCTGACGAAGACGCAGCTCGAACTGACGAAGATCAACTTCCAGGTCCAGCAGTCGACCGCGACGTTCGAAACCAGCAACGCCGTGACCGCGCAGGAGGGGACGGCGAACGCCCAGGTCGCGCAACACCTGAGCTCGGCCGGCCGCGCATGACGCCGGCCGAGCTCAGGTGTTGCG
>NZ_PTXM01000012.1:0-31477 GCF_004343765.1 Burkholderia sp. SRS-25 | reverse complement strand
GGCGGGGGGCCTTGGCTCCCCCCCCCCGGCCGTCCACCTCGGGGGGGGGTGTCCCGCCCCCCCCCCAAAACCCCCCCCCCCCCCCGCCCCCGCCCGCCCCCCCGCGGGCCCCACGACACCCGCCGCACGGCACGCGGCGGCGATGACGACACCACGCGGCGCATCGTTCGCGCCGCTTCCCCAATACACCGGCCCCGGAGGCTGAATGATCACCCTCAACATCAACGGCGAAACCCGCTCGGTCGACGCCCCCGACGACATGCCCTTGCTCTGGGTGCTGCGCGACGTCGTCGGTCTCACCGGCACGAAGTTCGGCTGCGGGATCGCGCAGTGCGGCGCGTGCACGGTGCATCTCGACGGCGTCGCCGCGCGCTCGTGCGTGCTGCCGGTCGCGGCTGTCGCCGGCCGCAAGATCACGACGATCGAAGCCGTCGGCGCGACGCCGGCCGGCCACAAGGTCCAGCAGGCTTGGCGCGAGCTCGACGTCGTCCAGTGCGGTTATTGCCAGTCGGGGCAGGTGATGGCTGCCACCGCGCTGATCGCATCGAACCCGAACCCGAGCGACGCCGACATCGACGCGGCGATGGCCGGCAACATCTGCCGCTGCGGCACGTACAACCGGATTCGTGCGGCCGTGAAGCAAGCCGCCAAGGAGGCCTGAGATGTCAAGAGGACTGATCGAAGCCGGTCGGGCCGGCGCGGGCGTGTCGCGCCGTTCGTTCCTCAGGCTCGGCATGTCGCTGGGCGCGGCGGCCGGCGGCGGATTGCTGCTCGGCTTCAGCATGCCGGCCTCAGGTGACGATGCGCGCCGCTCGGTGATCGGCGGCGACGCCGCCGAACCGGCTCAACCCGGCGTGTTCGCACCGAACGCGTTCGTGCAGATCGACCGCGCCGGCAGGGTCACGCTGGTGATGCCGAAGGTCGAGATGGGGCAAGGCGTCTATACGGCGCTGCCGATGCTGATCGCGGAAGAACTCGAAGTGCCGCTGTCGAGCGTGACGCTCGACCATGCGCCGCCGAACGAGAAACTGTTCCTCGATCCGCTGCTCGGCGGCCAGCTCACCGGCGGCTCGACGTCGGTGCGCTACGCATGGGAACCGCTGCGCCGCGCGGGCGCGACCGCGCGCACGCTGCTGGTCACGGCCGCCGCGAAGCAATGGAACGTCGATCCGGCAGCCTGCCGCGCTGCGAACGGCGAAGTGCAGCATCCGCCGAGCGGCCGGCGCGCGTCGTACGGCCAGCTCGCCGATGCGGCGGCGAAGCTCCCCGTGCCGAAGGACGTCGCGCTGAAGCAGCCGGCGGATTTCAAGCTGATCGGCACGCCCGCAAAGCGGCTCGATTCTCCGGAGAAGGTCGACGGCACAGCGCAGTTCGGGCTCGACGTGCGCCTGCCCGGCATGCTGTACGCGGTGATCGTGAACAGCCCGGTGTTCGGCGGCACGGTCGCGAGTGTCGACGACACGGCCGCGAAGAAGATCCCCGGCGTGCGCCAGGTCGTGCGCGTCGACAACGCGGTGGCGGTGGTCGGCGATCACACGTGGGCCGCGAAGCGCGGCGCCTCGGCGCTGGTCGTGAAGTGGAACGAGGGCGCGGGCGCGAAAGTCTCGACGAAGGATCTGTTCGCGGATCTCGCGCAGGCGGCGGCGAACGGCAAGGGCGCGGTCGCACGCAAGGACGGCGACGTCGACAAGGCATTCGCGAATGCGAAGACGCGCGTCGACGCCGTCTACGAACAGCCGTTGCTCGCCCACGCGACGATGGAACCGGTGAACTGCACGGTGCACGTGCGCGGCGACGGCTGCGAGATCTGGGTCGGCACGCAGGTGCCGACGCGGGCGCGCGATACCGTGCAGCAGCTCACTGGCCTCGCGCCCGACCGGATCGTCGTGCACAACCACCTGCTCGGCGGCGGGTTCGGGCGGCGACTCGAAACCGACATGATCGGCCAGGCCGTGAAGGTCGGCAAACAGGTCAACGCGCCGGTGAAGGTGGTCTGGACGCGCGAGGAAGACGTGCAGCACGACATGTACCGGCCGTGCTACCACGACAGGATTTCGGCGGGCCTCGACGCGAACGGCAAGCCGGTCGCGTGGCAGCACCGGATCGTCGGCTCGTCGATCATGGCGCGCTTCGCGCCGCCGGCGTTCCAGCACGGCGTCGATCCGGATGCGGTCGAAGTCGCGGCCGAGCTGCCGTACGACCTGCCGAACCAGCTGGTCGACTACGTGCGCCAGGAGCCGCGCCACGTGCCGACCGCGTTCTGGCGCGGCGTCGGCCCGACGCGCGGCACGTTCGTGGTCGAGAGCTTCATCGACGAACTGGCCGCGCAGACCAAGACCGACCCGGTGCAATACCGCCGCGCGCTGCTCGGCAAGACGCCGCGCGCGCTCAACGTGCTCGACGTCGCGACGAAGGCGGCCGGCTGGGGCGGCCCGGCGCTGCCGACGGGGCAAGGGCGCGGCGTCTCGGTGATGCACGCGTTCGGCAGCTTCTTCTCGATCGTCGTCGATGTCGCGGTGGATAACGGCGAAGTGCTGGTGAAGCGTGTCGTGTGCGCGGTCGATTGCGGCATGGTCGTCAACCCGAACACGATCGAGGCGCAGGTGCAGGGTGGCATCATCTTCGGGATCACCGGCGCGCTGTATGGCGAGATCACGATCGAGGAGGGCCGCGTCGTGCAGAGCAACTTCACCGACTACCGGATGCTGCGGATCAACGAGACGCCGCCGATCGAGGTCCATCTCGTGAAAAGCGGCGAGGCGCCGGGCGGGATCGGCGAGCCGGGTACGGCCGCCACCGCCGCGGCGGTGGCGAACGCGATCTTCGCGGCAACCGGCAAGCGGCTGCGCAAGCTGCCGGTCGGCGACCAGCTGAAGACGGCTTGAGGGGAGGAGACGACCATGCAAAACCTCACCTTGAAGATGCTCGGCACGTCGTTGCTCGCCGTGTCTGCACTGCTGGCCGGCACGGCCGCGCATGCCGCGCAGGCGGCGCCGGCCGACAGCGCGCTCGTCGCGCGCGGCGCGTATCTCGCGAAAGCGGGCGACTGCGTCGCGTGCCACACAGCGCCGCGCGGCACGCCGTTCGCCGGCGGCCTGAAGATGGTCACGCCGATGGGTGCGATCTACACGACCAACATCACGCCCGATCCGGAGACGGGCATCGGCGGCTATACCGAAGCCGACTTCGAAAGCGCGTTGCGCAAGGGCGTCGCGAAGGACGGTCACAACCTGTATCCGGCGATGCCGTATCCGTCGTACGCGAAGCTGAAGGACGACGACGTGAAGGCGCTGTACGCGTATTTCATGCACGGTGTCGAACCGGTGAAGCAGGCGAACCGGCCGTCGGACATCCCGTGGCCGCTCAACATGCGCTGGCCGCTCGCGTTGTGGAACAAGGTGTTCCTCGACACGACGCCTTATGCCGACAAGCCGGCCAAGGACGCGGTGTGGAACCGCGGCGCGTATCTCGTGCAGGGGCTCGGGCACTGCGGGTCGTGCCACACGCCCCGGGGCGTCGGTTTTCAGGAGAAGGCGCTCGACGAAGGCGGCGCGGCGTTCCTGTCGGGCGCGGCGATCGACAACTGGTTCGCGTCGAACCTGACCGGCGAGCCCAACACGGGGCTCGGCCGCTGGAACGATGCCGAGGTCGCGCAGTTCCTGAAGACCGGCGCGAACCGCCATGCGACCGCGTTCGGCTCGATGGTCAGCGTGATCAACCACAGCACGCAGTCGCTCTCCGACGACGACCTGACGGCGATTTCGCGTTACCTGAAATCGCTGCCGGCGGCGGGCGGCACGGGCGCGCCGCCGTACAGCTATGATCCGAAGGCGACGCAGGCCGTGCTGGGCCGGCCGGCGGCCGATCCGGGCGCGAAGGTGTATAACGCTTACTGCCTGCATTGCCACGGCGCGGACGGGCGCGGTTACGCGCCGCTGCTCGCGCCGCTCGCCGGCAATCCGAACGTGCTCGAAGCCGATGCCGCGTCGCTGATCAACGTGACGCTGAACGGCAGCGAGACGCTCGTGATCGATGGCGTGCCGTCCGCGTATCCGATGCCGGCGTTCTCGAACCAGCTGAACGACCGGCAGATCGCCGATGTGCTGACGTTCATGCGCGCCGGCTGGAACAACGGCGCGCCAGCCGTGCAGGCGGCGGACGTCGCGAAACTCCGCAAGGCGACGGCGGCCGCGCGCTGAGCGCGGCTCCATGCGGAACGAGGGCAGGCCGGCGTGCCTGCCGTCACCGCCGCTGGGTGCGTGCCTGCCCCGGCGGCCTGGCTTTTTCTGTCAACCGGCGCGCGGCCGTTCGCGGCAGCGCGCGTTTATCGACGCAATGTAGGGGTGTCTGGATGGCTAACGTGACTTATACGGATACGCAACTGCTGATCGACGGCGAGTGGGTCGACGCCGCGAGCGGCAAGACGATCGACGTCGTGAACCCGGCGACCGGCAAGCCGATCGGCAAGGTGGCCCATGCGGGCATCGCCGATCTCGACCGTGCGCTCGCCGCCGCGCAACGCGGCTTCGAGGCATGGCGCAAGGTGCCCGCGCACGAGCGCGCGGCGACGATGCGCAAGGCCGCCGCGCTGGTGCGCGAACGGGCCGACGCGATCGCGCAGCTGATGACGCAGGAGCAGGGCAAGCCGCTCACCGAAGCGCGCGTCGAAGTGCTGTCGGCGGCGGACATCATCGAATGGTTCGCGGACGAAGGCCGCCGCGTGTACGGCCGGATCGTGCCGCCGCGCAACCTCGGCGCGCAGCAGACGGTCGTGAAGGAGCCGGTCGGCCCGGTCGCCGCGTTCACGCCGTGGAATTTCCCGGTCAACCAGGTCGTGCGCAAGCTGAGCGCCGCGCTGGCAACCGGCTGCTCGTTCCTCGTGAAAGCGCCGGAAGAAACCCCCGCGTCGCCGGCCGCGCTGCTGCGCGCCTTCGTCGACGCAGGCGTGCCGGCCGGCGTGATCGGCCTCGTGTACGGCGATCCGGCCGAAATCTCGTCGTACCTGATCCCGCACCCGGTGATCCGCAAGGTCACGTTCACGGGTTCGACGCCGGTCGGCAAGCAGCTCGCCTCGCTGGCGGGCCTGCACATGAAGCGCGCGACGATGGAGCTGGGCGGGCACGCACCGGTGATCGTGGCCGAAGACGCCGACGTCGCGCTCGCGGTGAAGGCGGCCGGTGGCGCGAAGTTCCGCAACGCGGGGCAGGTCTGCATCTCGCCGACGCGCTTCCTCGTGCACAACAGCATCCGCGACGAATTCACGCGCGCGCTCGTCAAGCATGCCGAAGGGCTGAAGGTCGGCAACGGCCTCGAGGAAGGCACGACGCTCGGCGCGCTCGCGAACCCGCGCCGGCTGACCGCGATGGCGTCGGTCATCGACAACGCGCGCAAGGTCGGTGCGAGCATCGAAACCGGCGGCGAGCGGATCGGCTCGGAAGGCAACTTCTTCGCGCCGACCGTGATCGCGAACGTGCCGCTCGAAGCAGACGTGTTCAACAACGAGCCGTTCGGCCCGGTCGCGGCGATCCGCGGTTTCGACAAGCTCGAAGAGGCGATCGCGGAAGCGAACCGTTTGCCGTTCGGTCTTGCCGGCTACGCGTTCACGCGTTCGTTCGCGAACGTGCACCTGCTCACGCAGCGCCTCGAAGTCGGGATGCTGTGGATCAACCAGCCGGCGACGCCGTGGCCGGAAATGCCGTTCGGCGGCGTGAAGGATTCGGGCTACGGTTCGGAAGGCGGGCCGGAAGCGCTCGAGCCGTACCTCGTCACGAAGTCGGTGACGGTGATGGCCGTCTGACGGTCGTCGTTCGATCGCGTGCGCGGCGCGGTTGGCGTCGCGCACGCGATCGGCGTGGGCCGGGTGGTGCGCCCGGTCTCTCGCCTCTCAAGCCAGCTTCTCGCTCCAGCCGTGCATTCGAACGGCAACCCCCTCGGTATTTCAATATGCGTGTCACTGCAGGCGGATTGTTTCGATTCCGTCACCGGCAACGACTCGCGCCGCATCCCCCGGTGAATTCACGCCGGCACCTTCCGCCCGATACCGTTCAGCTCACGTGACCAGCCCGCTGGCAAGTACGGACTGCACCTCGTACCCGGACGTCACACTTTTTGGTATAGCTTATTCACAAGAAACCATAACAACCGGTGCGTCAGCATCGGCCCAACCTGAGAGGAAACGGATGCACTCGCGCTCGGCAGCGCCGTACTACGTTGTGCTGGCGGGGACCTTGATCGCGTGCGCGCTGATGGGCCTCTGCGTGTTGCAGCTGTTTCAGAGCCGTCACGACGCGCTCGACCGCGCACGCGAGACGTCGCGAAATCTGGCGCTCGTCGCGGAGCGCGACATCGAACGCAATATCGAGCTGTACGGCCTGTCCCTGGAAGCCGTGATCCAGGGCCTCCAGCGGCCGGACGTCATGGCGGCCACGCCGGCCCTGCGGCGCAGCGTCCTGTTCGATCATGCGATGACCGCACAATTTCTCGGCTCGATGCTCGTGCTGGATTCGGCCGGCAACATCATCCTCGATTCGGCGAATGACGTGCCGCGCCAGGGCAACTTCGGCGACCGCAAATACTTTACGGTTCACCGGGACAATCCGGACGCCGGGCTCTACATCAGCGACCCCTATGCGTCCCGCCTGCGGGGCGGCTCGCTCAGCGTGGCGCTGACGCGCCGCGTGTCGAATCCGGATGGCTCGTTCGGCGGCATCGTGATGATCGCGGTCAATCTCGAGTATTTCCACACGCTGTTCGCCGGCCTCGCGCTCGGTTCTCACGGCGCGATCTCGCTGATCGGCCGGGACGGCATCATGTTCATGCGCCAGCCGTACGACGTGCGCACCATCGGCCGCGACATCAGCAAGGCGGCGACGTTTCGCCACTTCATGACGGCGCCGGAGGGCTCGTTCGTCGAGACCGCGACGATCGACAACGTGCGCCGCCTGTACTACTTCAAGACGCTGCCGCACCTGCCGCTGATCATCATGGTCGCCGAGGCGGAGCAGGACATCTATGCATCGTGGCGGCGCCGGGCGATCACGATCGGCGCGCTGGTGGCGACCTTCGGCGCGGCGTTCATCGTGCTGTCCTTTTTGCTGGGCACCCAGCTGCGGCGCCGGATGCGGGCCGAATCCGAGCTGGTGATGCTCGCGCGCACCGACGGCCTCACCGGGCTCAACAATCGCCGCTCGTTCGGGGAAGTGCTGGACCTCGAATGGCGCCGCGCACGCCGTGCCCGTTCGGTGTTCTCGCTGCTGTTCGTCGACGTCGACCGCTTCAAGGCCTTCAACGACACGTATGGTCACCAGGCCGGCGACGACGCGCTGGCGGCGGTGGCGCGATGCATCGGCGACAACATCCGGCGCCCGGCGGACACCGCCGCCCGCTATGGCGGCGAGGAATTCGTCGTGATCCTGCCCGATACGCCGGCCACGGGCGCGACCGAGATCGCCGAGCGGATTCGCGCGGCGATCGACGGGCTCGCGATCGAACATGCGGAAAGCGAATTCGGGCGCGTCACCGCGAGCATCGGCGTGGCAAGCTGGGCCCCCGGGCAGGAAGGGGAGGTCGAGTCGGTGATCAAGGCGGCCGACGAGGCGTTGTACCACGCGAAGGAAATGGGGCGAAACAAGGTCGCCTCGCATGAAACGGGCAACTGACACCACCGCCGGCACGCACCGCCCGCCACCGACGGCAGGCGCCCCGTTCGACGCTCAATGCCGGCCGCTGCCGCGATAGCTTTCCACTTCCGCGTCGTACGCCGCCAGGAACGCCTTGCCGAACACCGACGCGAAATCGTCCTCGATCGCGAACACCGTGTCGCGATGGGTCGCCGCGTAGCGATCCCACATCCTCGCCTTGTACAGCACGGGCACGCGCTTCTCGTACCAGCGCATCGCGTCGTCGCGCTCGCGCAGGCGTTGCGGTGAAAAGCGCGTCAACAGGTCCATCAACGCGGCGCGCATGCCGGCGACCATGCCGATCTGGTGCGCATGCAGATCCTGGAATGCGTCGCTGACCGCGCTCTGCGGCGACATGAAGCCCGGCAGCGGCAGCCCGAACATCTGCCGCAGCACGGCGCCGCCGTCCGGCAGCAGCTTCAGCGGATTGTTCTCGCGATCGAGCAGCATCGTCATGTGCGCCTTCACCTCGCGCTTCAGGATGCTGCGCGACGACAGCAGCTCGACCGTGCCGTTCGCGAACAGCGCCAGCAGCTGGCCCGCGATGTACAACTGCTCGGCCGACCACTGATGCGACTCGGCGGCCGTATCGAGCCCCGCACCTTCGAAGAACGCGCTCAGCAGTTCATCGGGCGTCGGCGCGCGCGCGGCATGCGGCGCCGGTTCGTCGGGCGGCTGCGTATCGGCGGCGCGCGTAGCGGCCGGCTGCACACGCACGTGTTGCGTCCACTCGGGCGCATGGTCGGCCTGCGTCGCGGACGACGCTTCACGTTCCGTGTTGCCGCGATCGGCATGCGGTGTTGTGCCCGTTGTGCCTGATGGGCCGATATCGCCCGACGATTGCGCGAACAAGTCGAGCGGATCGGTCGACAACTGGTTCAGGTCGCGCTGTGAAGGGGCGGGCGGTACGGCCTGCGCCGCGCGGTTCGCCGGCTGCGCAGCAGCGGCCCGTGCAGGGCCACCGGGTCGCGTACCGGTGTCCGTCGCCGTGCCCCGCGGGGCGAGACGATCCTGGAGAAGCCCCCATAGCCGGTTGCCGGCGCCTTTCGTATCGATCCGCGAAGACGATGCTGGCGAGGTCGCCGCTGGCGTTCGCGCCTGCGGCTGCGGATCGGCGTGCATGCCGGTGTCGGTCGCCATGTCGATGACCGGTGCATCGTCGCCATGGCCGCCGTCGTCGCGTTCGGCGCGCAGCACGTACGGCCCGATGCGGATGATGTCGCCGGTGTTCAGCGGGCGCTCCTGCGCATAGCCGACCGGCTCGCGGTTCACCTCGATCGTCGATACGCTGCTCAGGTTCTTCAGCAGGCACGCGTCGTCGCCGACCTGCAACAGCGCCTGCAGGCGCGATATCTGCCGCGTGTCGTCGCGCAACACGAGATGGTTGTCGCTGGCCCGGCCGATGGTGCCGCCGGGCGGATGAAACACGACGGCGTCGCAGGAGGCGTTTTCGACGGGCTCGCCGGCATGTTCGATCACGATCAGTTGCATGTCATACGTCGCTCGGTGAAGCGCTCGCGTGGAAGCCGGTTCGGTCAGGATGACGACGCATGCCTGCGGCGCGCGAATTCGAACGCGGGCCCCCAGATCGGATGCCCCTTCTCGGCAGGGGACAAGTCGAAGCGCGGGTTGAGGTCGAGAATTTTCGAGAACTCGGCGCGGCACGGCGTAATGCGGTTCGTCACGCAATAGCTGAACGCGAGGAGCTTGTGCGCGGCCACCTGCGTGTCGGCGTCGGCGCCGTCGATCTCCTTCGCATGGCTCAGCAGTGCGATCGTGCGCCCGTAGTCGCCGCTGTCGTACGCGGCGCGCGCGCTGTCGACCGTCGCGCGTGCAGCCGACTGTGTCGGGGACGTACTGCACCCGCCGGCCCCCAGCAACAATGCGCCGAGGAAGAGAACGAGCGATGAACGACCTTTCATTATTGAAATTAAAAATTGGCGTAATTGGAAGGTGGCACACAAGCGCTGTTGGATTCTAGTGCCAATCATCGGTGCCAAACCAGCTGTTACGTTTTGTTTCATTTGGCAAATCCGTTTTCACCTGAATGCAGAATCGACTACGAATTTCAGTCCTTGTGAAACCGGAAAAACGGCCTATAGTTCGCTGTGTTTTTCGGATTCGTCAGTTGTTTGGCCGGCGCACGTCAATGCACGAAAAACGGGGCCATCCGTTCGTGCGAAACGAACAGCCTGGCACACCACCAGCGTCGCGCGCATCCGTTGCCCGGCGGCCGGCTGGCTTGCGCCCCGCGCCCATCCGACAGGTATCCACGCCATGGAACCGGGCAGCCCACGCGCACCGGCCGGATTAACTTTTGCCGTTTATTTACCAATCTCAATTGAATTCCCATCATCTCGCAAAAGCGAATTTCAAAAACCATTAATGATACGACCCGGCTTTTTACAAGAATAATTTGCCGACACGGATTGCAATGAATGGATATGCAGATCACACAATTACCGATCACTTAATTGTCCCTTTTTCAATCAGATCATCCGGTTTCGAAGTCGAAAACCGGCGCGCGGCTATTGGGTGGCGAGGGTGGAATATGCAATGGCGGTCGAGCAGTTTCATCGTATGGGGATGCGTGATGCTGTTGCCGGGATGCGGTGCGACGGAGCACGCCGCGGCGGTGCCGTATGCGATCACGGTTGACGTTGCACCCGACGTCAACCCCGACATGAACCGCAAGCCTGCGCCGATCGTGCTGAAGGTGTTCCAGCTCCGCGCCGCGTCGTCGTTCGACAGCGCGGATTTCTTCTCGCTGCAGGACAAGCCGGAGAACGTGCTCGGCGCGGACCTGCTCGGCACCGATCGCGTGATCCTGCGGCCGGGCGAGTCGCGCACGTTGCACTATCGCGGCAACGTCGAGGCCGGTGCGATCGGCGTGGTCGCCGAATACCGGATGCTCGACAAGAACCGCTGGCGGCTGACGGTACCGCTGCCGCGCGCGAAGCAGCTCAATCTCTACAAGTTCTGGCAGACGTCGCCGGGCGAGCTGAAGCTGTCGATCGCCGTGCGCAATGGCGGCATCGCGCTGAACGATGCGAAGGGGCGCCCATGACCGAACCGACGATGTCCGCGACGCCGGTCGAGGCGCTCCGCCAGCGGGTGGTGTGGACCGAGGGGATGTTCCTGCGGCCGCAGCATTTCCAGCAGCTCGAACGGCACTGGGAACGCTACGTCGCGCTGCGCTGCCTGCCGCTCCAAGGCTTCTACTGGGGCTTCGACACGCTGGCGCTCGATCGCGAGCAACTGGCGCTCGGCAAGGTCGCGCTGCGCTCCGCGTCGGGCGTGATGCGCGACGGTACGCCGTTCGACCTGTCCCATCCGGACGATCTCCCCGAGCCGCTCGACGTGCCGGCCGATGCGAAGGACCAGCTCGTCGTGCTCGCGCTGCCGCTATGGCGCGGCGGCGGCGAGGAGGTGTCGTTCGGCGCGGGTGCAGGCAGCGGCCATGCCGCGAACGGCTCGAACGGTAGTGCGGACGTCGCGCGCTACGTCGTCCGCGAATACGAGGTGGCCGACGCAAACGCGGTCGCGCTCGGCCCCGCGCTGCTGCAGACAGGCCGCCTGAACGTGCGGCTGATGCTCGAAGCCGAGCTGACCGGCGACTGGCACGCGCTCGGCGTCGCACGTGTCGTCGAGCGGCGCACCGATGCGCGGCTGCTCGTCGACGACGGCTACATTCCGCCGCGCCTCGTCGCGCAGCACGACGCCGTGCTGCTGGCGTATGCACGCGAGCTGCACGGGCTGCTCACGCAACGCAGCGAAGCGCTCGCGGCGCGGTTGTCCGAGCCCGGGCGCGGCGGCGTGTCGGAAGTCGCGGATTTCCTGCTGCTGCAGCTCGTGAACCGCTATCTCGCGCTGACCTGGCATGCGCAACAGCACGTGTCGACGCACCCGGAGGCGCTGTTCTGCGACTGGCTGAAGCTCGCGTGCGACCTGAGCACGTTCACGGCCGCCGGCCGGCGCCCGCAGTCGCTCGCGGTCTACGTGCACGACGACCTGCGCACGAGCTTCGCGGAGCTGATGACCGAGCTGCGCCGGTCGCTGTCGACGGTGCTCGAGCAAAACGCGATCCAGATCGAGCTGCGCGATGCGGGCAACGGCATCCGCGTCGCGACGCTGGCCGATCCGGCGCTGCGCGACACGGCCGGCTTCGTGCTCGCGGTGCGCGCGGACGTGCCGGCCGACAGCCTGCGCGCGCGGTTTCCCGCGCAGGCGAAGCTCGGGCCGGTCGAACGGATCCGCGATCTCGTGCAGCTTCAGCTGCCGGGCATCACGATGCGCCAGTTGCCGGTCGCGCCGCGGCAGATCCCGTATCACGCGGGGCATACGTACTTCGAGATCGACAAGGGCAGCGACCTGTGGAAGCAGCTGGCGCGCTCCGGCGGTCTCGCTTTTCATTTCGCCGGCGAATTCCCTGGGCTCTCGATGGAATTCTGGGCAATACGCGGGTAAGGGCGGGGCGACGCGATGAATACCTCCTCCGATTCGATCTCCCCCGGCACCGGTGGATTCGTGCCGCCGAATCCGGGCGGCATGCATCCGGCCGCGGCGGGCGCGGCCGGCCCGACCGCGACGCAGCCGCGCCCGGGGCGCTGGGCCGCGAGCGGCACGAACCCGCTCGTCGCGGCTGCGAATCCGTTGCTCAACCTGGTGCCGCAGATCCGCTCGACCGTCCATCACCCGAATCCGGCGTGGCTGCGCGAGCATCTGGTGGTCGAGATCCGGCAGTTCGAGGCGCGTGCGCAGGAAGCCGGCGTGCCGTCGGAAGCGATCATCGGCGCACGCTACTGCCTGTGCACGGCGCTCGACGAGGCGGCCGCGCTGACGCCGTGGGGCGGCAGCGTGTGGTCGTCGCACAGCCTGCTCGTGTCGTTCCACAACGAAACGTGGGGCGGCGAGAAATTCTTCCACCTGCTGGAGCGCCTGTCGCAGCAGCCGCGCCAGCATCTCGACCTGCTCGAGCTGCTGTATTTCTGTCTCGCGCTCGGCTTCGAGGGCCGCTATCGCGTGCTCGACAACGGCCACGCGCAGCTCGATGCGCTGCGCCACCAACTCGCGCTGACGATCCGCTCGGTGCGCGGCGAATTCGAACCGGCGCTGTCACCGCACTGGCGCGACGTCGTCACGCGCGACGTCGCGAGCCGTTTCGTCGTGCCGCTGTGGGTGTGCGTGGCGCTCGCGCTGCTGATCGGCTTCGGTGTATTCGTCGGGCTGCGGATCGCGCTCGCCGGGCATTCGGATCGGCTGTTCGCGTCGATCGACGCGCTGCACGTGCCGAAGCTGCAGCCCGCGCAGGCACCGCCGCGTCCGGCGCCGGCGCCGCGCGTCGCGAAGTTCCTGGAACCGGAGATCGCGGCCGGCCTCGTGTCGGTGCGTGACGATGCCGATCGCAGCGTGATCGTGCTGCGCGGCGACGGGGTGTTCAAGTCCGGCTCGACGTCGGTGATCGACCGCTACGTGCCGGTGCTCGCGCGCGTGGCCGACGCGCTGAACAAGGTGCCCGGCAACGTGCGCGTGACCGGCTATACCGACGACACACCCGTGCATACGGCGCGCTTCGCGTCGAACTGGGACCTGTCGCGCGAACGCGCGGAAGCCGTGCGCGGGATGATCGCCGCGCGGCTCGACCATCCGGAACGGCTCGCCGCGGAAGGGCGCGGCACGCTCGACCCGGTCGCGCCGAACGATTCGCCCGCGAATCGCGCGCTGAACCGGCGCGTCGAGATCACGCTGCTGCCGGCGCCGGGCAGCGCCGCCGTCGGCGCGAGCGCCGCGCAGGGGGCCAACTAATATGAACCAGGCTGTCGCGCGTTTCATCCGGCCGTTGCCGTCGCGGGAGATCTGGACCTTCGCCGGTCTCGTCGTGCTCGCGTGCTTCGTGTGGCTCGCGGGCCCGCTGTTCGCGTTCGCCGAGGTCCGGCCGCTCGAAAGCGGCTGGGCGCGCGGGCTCACGATCGCGGTGCTGTTCATCGCGTGGGGCGCACGTGTCGCATGGCGCAGCTGGCGCGCCGGCCGGCTCAACGCGCAATTGCTGAACCAGCTGCGCGAGGCCGCGCCTGGGCCGGCTACCGCCGACGATCCGGCGAAAGCGCAGCTCGACGAACTGCGCAGCCGCTTCGACGAAGCCGCGACGCTGCTGAAGAAGGTGCGCTTCGGGCAGGCCGACACCGCACGCAAGGGCGTGACGCGGTGGTTCGACCGGATGTCGCGCCAGTATCTGTATCAACTGCCGTGGTACGTGTTCATCGGCGCGCCGGGCTCGGGCAAGACCACGGCGCTCGTGAATTCCGGGCTCAGCTTTCCGCTCGCCGAGCAGTTCGGCCGCGCGGCAATTCGCGGCGTGGGCGGCACGCGGCATTGCGACTGGTGGTTCACGAACGACGCGGTGCTGATCGACACGGCCGGCCGCTATACGACGCACGAGGGCAACCGCGCGCTCGACGAGGCCGAGTGGAAAGGCTTCGTCGACCTGCTGAAGAAATACCGCACGCGCCAGCCGCTGAACGGCGCGATGCTGACGATCAGCGTGGCCGACCTGCTCGGTGCGTCGGAGGCCGAACGCACGCAGCACGCGATGGTGCTGCGCAAGCGGCTGCTCGAACTGCGCGCACAGCTCGGCATCCGCTTTCCCGTGTACCTGCTCGTGACGAAAGCCGACCTGCTCGCGGGTTTCGCCGAGTATTTCAGCAGCTACGGCCGCACGGAATGCGCGCAGGTGTGGGGATTCACGTTTCCGCTCGCGCAAAGCGAGGCACCGGGCTTCGACCTGCGCGCGGCATTCGACCGCGAATACCGGCTGCTGCACCAGCGGCTGAACGACGGGCTGCCCGAGCTGCTCGCCGCGCAGACCGACGCGCGCCAGCGCGAGATGACGTACCTGCTGCCGCAGCAGATCGCGGACCTGCAGGACATGCTCGGCCAGTTCGTCGCCGAGGTATTTTCCGTGTCGAGCTACGAGCCGATGCCGATGCTGCGCGGCGTGTACCTGACGAGCGGCACGCAGGAAGGCACCGCGTTCGATCGCGTGATGAGCGGCATCAAGCGATTCCTGAAGATCGAGGGCGTGCCGCCGGTCGCGCAGGTCGGCTCGACCGGGCGCAGCTTTTTCCTGAAGTCGCTGCTGCAGGAGCACATCTTCCGCGAAGCCGCGCTCGCCGGCAGCGACCTGCGCTGGCATCAGAAGCGGCGCGTGCTGCAGATCGCCGGCTACGCGCTGCTCGTGCTGGTGTGCGCGGCCGTGCTGGTCGCGTGGCTGCGCAGCTATTCGAACAACCGCGCGTATCTCGACCAGATCGCCGCGCGCGTACCGGCCGTCGATACGCAGATCGCCGGCGCGAAATTCTCCGATGCGGCCGATGTCGCCCGCCTGCTGCCGGTGCTCGACGCGCTCGGCAACCTCGCGAATGCGGGCGGCGTCGATCTGCAGCATCCGCCGCTCGCGTATCGGTGGGGGCTGTTCCAGGGCGAGAAGATCGACGAAGCCGTCGACGCCGTGTACCGGCGCGCGCTCGAAGACGTGCTGCTGCCGATCGCCGCGAGCCGAATGGAGGCCGCGCTGCGCGACGCGCGGCCCGATGAAACCGAATACGCGTATGCCGCACTGAAGGCGTACCTGATGCTGTACGACGGCGCGCACTACGATCCCGCATTCGTGCAGGCTGTCGTCGACCTCGAAATGGAACGCGCGCTGCCGCCCGATTTCTCGCCGGCCGAACGCTCCGCGCTGCGCGCGCATCTCGCCGCGCTGTTCGGCAACCGTGTCGCGGTGTCGCCGTATCCGATGAACGAGCGGCTCGTGGCCGACGTGCGCGACCGGCTGCGCCAGGTGCCGTTCTCGCAGCGGCTGTACCGGCAGCTCACGATGACGCTGCGGCCGGCCACCTCCGCATTCGACTTCAGCGTCGCGCGGGCGGTCGGCCCCGACGCTTCACTGGTGTTCCGCCGGCAGAGCGGCAAACCGCTGTCGGAAGGCGTGCCGGGGCTCTATACGCGCAACGGCTATCGCAACGTGTTCGCGCCGCGCCTGGCCGGCGAGGTCGAAGCCTATGGGCGCGAGGAAGTGTGGGTGCTGAACCTCGGGCTGTCCGAGATTCCGGGGCCGAACGACGCGGCCGCGTGGGCACGCGATATCCGCCAGCTCTATCTGAACGACTACCTGAAGATCTGGGACGACTATCTCGCCGACATCAAGCTGCAGCGCACCGCGACGCTCGCGCAGAGCATCCAGGTGGCGCGCGCGCTGTCGTCCGCCGATTCGCCGCTCACGCGGCTGATGATCGCGCTCGCACGCGACACCGCACTCGGCGATGCGCCCGGCGGGGCGCGCAATCTCGCTGCGCGCGCGCAGGACAAGGTCGACGAGGCGCGCAGCTCGCTGTCGCAGATCTTCGCGGGCCAGGGCGGCAATTCGAGCGCGTCCGCGGCGGCGCCCGCGAGCGCCGAGCAGATCGTCGACAGCCACTTCGCCGGGCTGCGTGCATTCGCGCCGGGCAGCGGCGACCAGGCATCGGCATTCAATGACGTGCTGAAGTCGATCGACGCGCTGTACACGTACCTGACGGCCACCGACGACGCACTGAGGAGCGGCGCGCAGCCGCCGCCGTCCGATGCGCCGGCCAGGCTGCGCGCGCAGGCCGGCCGCCTGCCGACGCCGTTCCGCGAAGTGCTCGACGACCTGTCGAACGTCGCGAACGGCAGCGTGGCGACCGTCGAGCAGCGCAGCGTCGCGACGCGGGCCGGCGCGAACGTCGGTGACTTCTGCCGGCAGGCGATCGCGGGCCGTTACCCGTTCGCGCGCGGCTCGTCGCGCGACGTCGCGCCCGCGGATTTCGCGCAGATGTTCGCGCCCGGCGGCCTGATGGACGACTTCTTCCAGAAGAACCTGCAGTCGATCGTCGATACGACGGCGCACCCGTGGCGCTTCGCGAACCGCAATGCGGACGCCGATCCGTCGGCCGCCGCGATGCTGTCTTCGTTCGAGAAGGCGGCGGTGATCCGCGACGTCTATTTCGGCGGCGGCGCGCGCACCGCGCAGCTGAAGGTGCAGATCCAGCCGCTCGAAATGGACCCGTCGATCACGGAGATGGTGCTCGACGTCGACGGGCAGATCGTCCGCTACGCGCACGGCCCGCTCGTGCAGAGCGCGGTGGACTGGCCGGGCCCGCGCGGCAGCAACCAGGTGCGGCTGCAGGTATCGGAGCAGGCCGGCGCGGCCGACGGCTTCACGACCGGCGGGCCGTGGGCGCTGCACCGGCTGTTCGACCGCGCGGCCGTGTCGGCCGGGCGCGGCTCCGACCAGATGATTGCGCGCTTCACGGTCGACGGCAAACCGATCGTGCTGCAAGTGAATGCGGGCAGTGTCCGCAACCCGTTCAGGCTGCCCCAGATGGAGTCCTTTACATGCCCTCCGAAGCCATGAGCCCGACACCGCCATTCACGCGTACCGACGGCGATGCGCCGGCCTGGTACGGGAAGATTCCCGGCGCCGGCGACTTCGTGAACAGCCGGCTGCCGCATGCGCTCGCGCTGTGGTGGGAGCGCTGGCTCCAGCAGGGCATGGCCGCGATGCGCCAGCGCGGCGCGGACGAGATCGAGCGCCACTACACGGTCGCGCCGGTCTGGAATTTCCTGATCCCGGCGGGAGCGGGTGCGTCGTGCATTCAGCCGGGCTGCCTCGCGCCGAGCTGCGACCGCGTGGGGCGCTACTACCCGGTGATCGTCACGCTGCCGATGCGCGCGGCCGATTACTGGAACGGGCTGCCGGATGCCGCCGATACGTTCTACTGGCAGGTCGGCCAGGCGCTGCTCGACGCGATCCGCCATGCACGCGCGCCGGGCGATCTCGAGCAGATGCTGGCGCGCGTGCGGCTCACGCAGGGCGACGACACGTACGCCGACATCGTCGACGGCATGCCGGCGCCGCCGCCGGAACGACCGGCCACGGCCGCGTGGCCGGGGCTGTCCGGTTACTTCGATCCGCACGGCGGCACCAGTTTCTGGTGGACCAACCGCGCGGACGGATCGCCGCTGCGCACGCATGCGCATACGGGCACGCCCGACAACGCGCTGTTCCTGACGCTGTTCGGCGGCAGCTAGCGGCCCGGCAGAAGGAGGGCGGGCCGCCGGGCGCGGCGGGCGGAAACGACGCGGTTTCGAGAGGTGGTGGAGATGAAGGACGCTGGATCGAGAGACAACGAGCACGACACGGCGACACGCGGCGACGCATCCGAATTCACGGTGCGGCCGCTGCCGCTCGGCCATCGCCTGGGCGAACTGCAGCTCGACGAGGTGCTGGGCATCGGCGGTTTCGGGATCGTCTATCGCGCATTCGACCGCACGTTGCGGCGCGCGGTCGCGATCAAGGAATACATGCCGTCGATGCTGGCCACGCGCGGCGGCGACTATACGGTGTCGCTGCGCTCCGAGCGCTTCGCGCAGGCCTTCGACGCCGGGCGCGGCGCGTTCCTCAACGAGGCGCGCCTGCTCGCGCAATTCGACCATCCGGGGCTCGTCAAGGTCCTGCATTTCTGGGAAAGCCACGGCACCGCGTACATGGTGATGCCGTTTTACGAAGGGCGCACGCTCAAGCAATTGCTCGACGGCGGGATGCGAATCAGCGAGACGCAGTTGCGCAACATCGTCGGCGCGCTGCTCGGCGCGCTCGACACGCTGCACCGCGCGCAGTGCTTCCATCGCGACGTCGCGCTCGACAACGTGCTGATCCGCCCGAACGGCAGCGCGATCCTGCTCGACTTCGGCGCGGCGCGCAAACGGATCGGCGACCTGGTCGACGACGGCGCGATGATGATCAAGCCCGGCTACGCGCCGATCGAGCAGTACACCGACGATCCCGCGTTCAGCCAGGGGCCGTGGACGGATCTCTATGCGCTCGGCGCGGTGATGCACGCGATGATCACCGGCGAGCTGCCGCCCGCGGCCGTCGTGCGCAGCATCAAGGACACGTACCGGCCGCTCGCGACGCGCGAACTGCCGGCCGGCGAGGTGTACAGCCCGGCCTTTCTCGCGGCGGTCGATCATGCGCTGCAGCTGCGGATTCCGGATCGGCCGGAATCGGTCGCGGCGTTCGCGGCGGAGCTCGGGTTGCGGGACTTCGGGGCGGGTGGCGGGTATGGTGCGGCGGTCGCGCCGCCGGCGGGTGATGCGGGCAGGAGCGGGGAAGGGAAGCGTGAGGCTTCTGCTGCGTCCGGGATGGCGCCGGCTGCCGCCGCGGCTTCGATCGGCACGGGCGGGACCGCATCGGGCAACGCCGAGCCGGATGGGCGGGCGTCGGCGCCTGCCGGCTCGGACCATGGGTCTTCGCCTGCGGACACGGCATCCGCAGCATCTGGCGTGTCCGGCGCCGAACCGGGAGCCCGTGACGCGTCTTCAACCTCCAGGGCGGCCGCAGAAGGCGCGGCGATTGCGGCTGCGAGTACGCTTGCCGCCTCCGCATCGCACGCGTCTGCGCCGGCTGCGAAACCGGCCGCGAAACCTGCTGACTCCGATGCGACGCACGGAAACGTCCAACGAGAGCAAGAACCGCCCGCTGCAAACGCTGACGCACAGGACGAAACCGGCAAGCGATCAACCAATACGACCCCGGACGTCGGCGCGCATGGGGCAGCCCGGTCCGGCAATGCGAACGCGTCAGCGGCTGCCAGCGCCTCCGCTTCAACCGCACCGCATCTCGCGGCGTCGGCTTCGTCATCAAGCGGCGCATCCGTGCCGACCGGCGCCCAACGCGGCCACGCTCCGTCCGGATCGCGCAACCGCCGCCTGCCTGTCTACGCCGGTAGCGCGCTCGTTGCGCTGATCGCCGTCGGCCTCGCGGCGACTTATCTGTCGCGTCCGGCCCGCGTCGCCGACGAGGCCGGGCCGGTCGCGAGCCAGCCGCAGGCGGGCACGTCACCGCCCGCGAGCACGCCGGGCGCCACGCTGGCCCAGCAAGGGCCGACACCGACCGTCGTGCCGCCGTCCAGCCTGCCGGCCGGATCGTCCGCACAGGTTCCGCCGCCCCCCATCGCCGCAGCGCCGGCCAGCACGCCTGCCGTCGAAGCCGCCACGCCCGCGCCGCAGGTTGCGACCACCGTGACGAACCCGGCTCCGTCGCAAGCAGGCTCGGGTTCCGCCATCGCGCCCGCCGGCAGCCTCGATTCGTCTGAGCGCGTCGTCAACGTGCCGCCGTCGGAAGCGGCCGCCACACAGGCGGCTGCGCCGACACAAGCACCGAAGGCGCCGTCGGAGGCAGACAACGCCGTCGCCGCCGTCAACGCGCCAACGGCCGAGTCGCAGCCGCGTCCGCCGAAGGCGCAGGAAACCGTGCAGGTGCGTTTCAACGTGCGGCCATGGGGCGACATCTACGTGAACGGCGCGCGGCGCGGCGCGAGCCCGCCGCTGCGTTCGGTATCGCTGACGCCGGGCGTCTACGTGATCGAGATCCGCAACGGCTCGCTGCCGCCGTTGCACCGCACCGTGGCGATCGACTTCGGCAGCAAACCGGTCAACATCGACTATGCATTCGAATGACGTCAGCCAGGCGGCGCTGGCCGCCGCCGCATTGTCCACGGTGCCGCCCGGCCTGCCGGCGACCCCGCGCGCCGACCTGATCGGCCGGCTGCTCGCGGATGTCTCGCCCGACGAACCGTGCGGCGCGAACCTCGAATACGACGCCGAGTTCCTGCAACTGCAGGAGCGCGCGACGCCGCGCGCCGAGCAGCAATACGGTGACACCGTCATCCCGGCGGAGGCGCCCGACTGGCGTGCGGTCGAGCGGCTCGCGCTGGCGCTGTCCGCGCGCACGAAAGATCTGCGCGTCGTCGCCTGTGTCGCGCGAAGCTGGACCGAGCAACACGGCGTTCCCGGCTACGCGGACGCGCTCGCGCTCGTCGCGAACCTGCTCGAGCGGCACTGGGACGAGCTGCATCCGCGGCTCGACGCGGACGGCGAACCGGACCCGACGTTGCGGATGAACGCGCTCGCCGAGATAGCCGGCGCGCACGACTGCGCGCGCGCGGCGCGCCGCCAGCCGCTGTTCGACGGCGGGCCGAGCGTGCGGGATGCCGAACGGCTGCTCGACGGCCGCGACGACACCGGCAGCCCCGTGACGGGCAGCCGCGAAAGCCTGCTGGCTGCGCTGTCGGCCACGCGCGGCGACGGCACGACTCCGCTCGATGCGGCGCGTGCGGCACTGCACGCGCTGGATGCGATCCGCGTGTGCGTGATCGACAAGCTCGGCCGCGAATGGGCGCCCGACGAAGGCGATGCGGAGAAGGCGCTGCAGCGGATCGTGCACGAAGTGCCGCTGCCCGAGCCGCAACGGTTCTCGCCCGACGTGCAGCAGGCCGCGCCCGGCGACGTATCGCCGGCCGGCCCCGCAGCAACCGCGCCCGTATCGGCGGCGCTGCCGAACGCCCACGCGTGGCGCGACGCCGAGGTCACGAGCCGCGACGACGTGCGCATTGGCCTCGACAAGATGTGCCGCTATTTCGAGCAGCACGAACCCAGCCATCCGGCGCCGCTGCTGCTGCGGCGCGCGCAACGGCTGCTCGCGCTCGACTTCTACGAAATCATCCGCGATCTCGCCCCGGAGAGCCTGCCGAAGCTGGACCTGCTGAGCGGCGAGCGGAGCGAATGAAACGAGTGAGCGCCGCCGCGATGCGGGCGGTGAAGACGGACTGCGCAACCTGATCGATGTGAAGGAGTGGACGATGACGGACAGAACCAAGGCGGCAGGCAGCGGACAGAAGTTCATCGCGCGCAATCGGGCGCCGCGCGTGCAGATCGAGTACGACGTCGAGACCTACGGCGCCGAACGCAAGGTGCAGCTGCCGTTCGTGATGGGCGTGATTTCGGACCTGGCGGGCAAGCGTGCCGAGCCGCTGCCGGACCTGCCGGAGCGCAAGTTCCTCGAGATCGACGTCGACAACTTCGACGAGCGGATGAAATCGGTCGCACCGCGCGTCGCGTTCCAGGTGCCGAACACGCTGACGGGCGAAGGGATGCTCAATGTCGACATGACGTTCGAGCAGATCGACGATTTTTCGCCGGCCGCGATCGCGCGCAACGTCGACGCGCTGCGCCGGCTGCTGGAGGCGCGCACCGAGCTGTCGAACCTGCTGTCGTACATGGACGGCAAGCACGGCGCCGAACAGCTGATCGAGCGCGCGATCAACGATCCCGACCTGCTGAAGACCCTCGTGCGCAACCCGCACGAGCCCGCACAGGGCGGCGACGCGACCCAACCGGAGGCCCGCGATGAATGATCCCGTCCAATCCCGCGCGGACACACGCGACGCCGCGCAACCGGCCGTCGCGCACGACGAATTCGCCGCGCTGCTGCAGAAGGAGTTCAAGCCGAAGACGGCCGAGGCGCGCGAGTCGGTCGAACGCGCGGTGCGCACGCTCGCGCAGCAGGCGCTCGAACACACGGTCGGCATGACGACCGATGCATACGGCAGCGTGAAGCAGATCATCGCGGAAATCGATCGCAAGCTGTCCGAGCAGATCAACCATATCCTGCATCACAACGAATTCCAGACGCTCGAAGGCGCGTGGCGCGGGCTGCATTACCTCGTCACGCACACCGAGACCGACGAGCTGCTGAAGATCAAGGCGCTGCCGGCGTCGCGCAACGAGGTCGCGCGGATGCTGAAGCGCTACAAGGGCGTCGCGTGGGACCAGAGCCCGCTGTTCCGCAAGATCTACGAAGAGGAATACGGGCAGTTCGGCGGCGAGCCGTTCGGCTGCCTGGTCGGCGATTTCCATTTCAACCACAGCCCGCCCGACGTCGAGATGCTCGGCGAGTTGTCGAAGATCGCGGCGGCCGCACACGCACCGTTCATTGCCGGTGCGTCGCCCGAGCTGATGCAGATGGATTCGTGGCAGGAACTGTCGAACCCGCGCGACCTGACGAAGATCTTCCAGAACACCGAATACGCGGCGTGGCGCAGCCTGCGGCAATCGGAGGATTCGCGCTACATCGGCCTCGCGATGCCGCGCTTTCTCGCGCGGCTGCCGTACGGCGCGCGCACCAACCCGGTCGACGAATTCGACTTCGAGGAAGACACCGACGCCGCGAACCACGACCGCTACACGTGGGCGAATTCCGCTTACGCGATGGCCGCGAACATCAACCGCTCGTTCAAGCAGTTCGGCTGGTGCTCGTCGATCCGCGGCGTCGAATCGGGCGGGGCGGTCGAAGGGCTGCCGAGCCACACGTTCCCGACCGACGACGGCGGCGTCGACCAGAAATGCCCGACCGAGATCGCGATCAGCGACCGCCGCGAGGCGGAGCTCGCGAAGAACGGCTTCATGCCGTTCGTACACCGGAAGAACTCGGATTTCGCGGCGTTCATCGGCGCGCAGTCGTTGTACCAGCCGGCCGAGTACCACGATCCCGACGCAACGGCGAACGCGCGGCTGTCCGGCCGCCTGCCGTACCTGTTCGCGTGCTGCCGCTTCGCGCACTACCTGAAGTGCATCGTGCGCGACAAGATCGGCTCGTTCCGCGAACGCGACGACATGGAGCGCTGGCTGAACGACTGGATCATGAACTACGTCGACGGCGACCCCATCAACTCGTCGCAGGAAACCAAGGCGCGCAAGCCGCTCGCGGCCGCGCAGGTGGTCGTCGACGAAGTCGAGGACAACCCCGGCTACTACACGTCGAAATTCTTCCTGCGGCCGCATTACCAGCTCGAAGGGCTCACGGTGTCGCTGCGGCTCATCTCGCGGCTGCCGACCGCGAAGGCGGCCAACGAGTGAGCGGCGGTGCAAGCAACGATCGGCATTCAACGCGGCATTCATCCTGACATCGCACTGAAACGGAGACGGCAATGGGCGTGGCAATGTTTATGAAGGTGGACGGCGTCACCGGCGAATCGGCGGACGCACAGCACAAGGGCTGGACCGACATCCAGTCGTTCACGTGGGGCGCGAGCCAGCCGGGCGCGATGGCGAGCGGCAGCGGTGGCAATGCGGGCAAGGCGAGCTTCAACGATCTCGTCGTCGCCGCATACATGGACAAGGGCGCGCCCGCGATCATCAAGAACTGCGCGAACGGCAAGCATCTGTCGTCGGTCGAGATCTCCGCGTGCAAGACGGGCGGCACGCAGGTCGAGTTCATGCGCGTGACGCTGCAGGAGGTGCTCGTCACGTCCGCGCAGGTCGCGGGCATCGATCCGGGCGACGTCGCCGACCGGCTGATGATGCACTACGGCTTCCAGGCCGCGAAGGTGAAGAAGCAGTACTGGCAGCAGAACGACAACGGCGGCAAGGGCGCGGAGGTGACCGTCGGCTGGAACATCAAGGAAAACACCGAGATGTGACCGCGCGGAGATGACCATGGACGACCCGCGAACCCGCGACGGGCGGGAGGGCAGCCTGCGCGACCGGCTGCAGCCCGCGCTGCTCGACCGGCTCACCGACGACACGCCGCAGCGCGCGACCGAAGCGCCCGGCGCGCAGTGGATCGGCACCGAACGCCTGCGCGCGGCCGTGCTGCGCGATCTCGCGTGGCTGCTCAATACGCGCAACGCCGAGGACGGTTTCGTCGACTGGTCGGCGTTCGCGCATGCACAGGCGTCGGTGCTCAACTACGGGATGCGGCCGCTCGTGGGCAAGCCGATGTCGGGCGTCGAGCGGATGTCGGTCGAGGCGTCGATCCGCGACGCGATCCTCCGCTTCGAGCCGCGCATCGCGCCCGACAGCGTCGAAGTGCGCAGCGTGATCGACGCGGCCGGCGGCCGGGCCGGCGAACGGCGCCACAACGTGCTGCTGTTCGAGATTCGCGGCACGCTGTGGTCGATCCCGCATCCGCTCGAATTCGTGCTGCGCTCCGATCTCGATCTCGAGACGGGCGCGATGTCGCTGCAATCCGTGGCGGGGGCCTGACGCGATGGATACGCGCCTGCTCGACTACTACAACCGCGAACTCGCGTACCTGCGCGAGCTCGGCGGCGAATTCGCACAGCAGTTCCCGAAAGTGGCCGCGCGGCTGCGGCTCAATGAATCGGGGCCGCCCGATCCGTACGTCGAGCGGCTGCTCGAAGGCTTCAGCTTCCTCACCGCGCGCGTGCAGCTCAAGATGGACGCCGAGTTTCCGCGCTTCACGCAGGCGCTGCTCGATGCGGTGTATCCCGGCTATATCGCGCCGCTGCCGTCGATGGCGATCGTGCGGTTCGCGCCGCTGCTGAACGAAGGCAGCCTCGCGCAAGGCTGGCGGCTGCCGGCCGGCACCGCGCTGCGCGCGCGGCCGGCCGCATCCGAGCAGACCGCGTGCGAATTCCGCACCGCGCACGACCTGACGCTGTGGCCGCTCGAACTGACCGATGCGACCGTCACCGGCGCGCCGTCGTGGCTGCCGCGTGGCGCCTTCGCCGCCCGGCAGGACGTGCGCGGCGCGCTGCGCATCCGGCTGAAGGCGCGCGGCGGCGCCAAACTGTCCCAGTTGCCGCTCGACCGGCTGACGTTCCATCTCGCGGGCCCGGAGCGCGACGCGCTGCACCTGCTCGAACTGATCGCCGCGCATGCGCTCGGCGTCGTGTGCCACGATCCCGCGCAGCCGCCGCGCTGGCTGCATACGCTCGACGCCGACGAGATCGTCCACGAGGGCTTCGATCCCGCGCAGGCGATCCTGCCCGACGACGGCCGCAGCTTCCACGGCTACCGGCTGTTGCGCGAGTATTTCGCGTTTCCGGCGCGCTTCCTGTTCTTCAGCATCGGCGGGCTGCGCGCCGCGCTCGCGCGCGCGACCGGCGACGAATTCGAACTGACCGTGCTGTTCGACCGCCATGACGCGGCACTCGAAGCAGCCGTCAGCGCGAAACACCTCGCGCTGAACTGCACGCCGGCCGTGAACCTGTTCGCGCGCCGTGCCGACCGCATTCCGCTGCAGCCCGGCGCGCGTGAGCACCATGTCGTCGTCGATCGCAGCCGGCCGCTCGACTACGAGGTCTATGCGGTGCAGCGACTCGCGAGCGAGCAGCGCGACGACGGCCAGTCGCGCGAATTCCGGCCATTTCACGCGTCGTTCGCGAGCGACGACGGCAATCACGGCGCGTACTACACGGTGCGGCGCGAACCGCGGCTCGTCTCCGCGCAGGCGCGCGCGAACGGCACGCGCACCGGCTATGTCGGCAGCGAAACCTACGTGTCGCTCGTCGACAGCCAGTGCGCGCCGTACGACGAGACGATGCGCTACCTGGCGGCCGATACGCTATGCACGAACCGCGACCTCGTGCTGCTGCAGCCGCCCGGCGACGCGAACACGTTCACGCTGCGCGTGTCGGCCCCGGTCGAAAGCATCGTCGCGATCCGCGGCCCGTCGCGGCCGCGCCCGCCGATCGCCGATGCGCAAACCGCGTGGCGGCTGATCCGCCATCTCGGGCTGGCCCGGCACACGCTGACCGATCTCGACGACGACGAGGGTGCGCATGCGCTGCGCGAACTGCTCGGCCTGCATGCCGATCCGGCCGATGCCGCGATGCGCCGGCAGATCGACGGCGTACTGCGCGTGGCGTTCTCGCCGGTGTTCCGCCGGCTGCCGGCGTCCGGGCCGCTGATGTTCGGGCGCGGCGTGCAGGTCGACGTGACCGTCGACGATCATGCGTTCTCCGGCGACAGCCCGTTCCTGCTCGGCGCAGTGCTCGAACAGTTCTTCGCGCGCCACGTGTCGATCAACGCGTTCGCCGAATGCGTGCTGACCAGCGCGCAGCGCGGCACGCTCGCCCACTGGCCGGCGCGCATCGGCAGGCGGCCCGCGATATGAGGCGCGATATGTCTCCGGGTGCCGGGCCGGCCGCAGAAGCCGCACGTCGCGACGCGTGGTGGTCGCGCCTGCGCGCCGCGCCGCACGGCTACGACCTGTTCCAGGCGCTGCGCTGGCTCGATGCGCTGTCGCCGGGCCGCGCGCCGCTCGGCCATACGACACGGCCGCGCGATGAACCGGTGCGGCTTGGGCAGCAGCCGTCGCTCGCGTTCGCGGCATCGATGCTGGCCGGCGTGAGCGATGACGGCAGCGGCATGCCGCCGCGCATCGCGATCCACGGATTCGGGCTGTTCGGCCCGAACGGGCCGCTGCCGACGCATCTGACCGAATACGCGCACGAACGCGCCGCGCAACACGACGACCCGACGTTTGCCGCGTTCGCCGATCTGTTCCATCACCGGCTGATCCTGCTGTTCTACCGCGCGTGGGCCGACGCGCAGCCGACGGTGAGCCTCGATCGCCCGGAACGCGCACGGTTCGACGGTTATGTCGCGAGCCTGATCGGGCGGGCCGCGCATGGAGACAAGCCCGTCACGAAAGCCGACACCCATGCCGACGCCGACACGCTCGCGCCGCATGCGCGCTATTTCCACGCGGGCCATCTCGTGCGGCACACGCGCAACCCGGAAGGGCTCGTGCAGATCCTGCGCCGGCATTTCGGCGTCGAGGCTCGCATCGTCGAGCAGGTGCCGCAGTGGGTCGCGATCGAACGTTCACAGCGCTGCACGATCCGCGCGACGCGGCCGACGTTGCGGGTCGGCGCCGTTGCGCTCGGCATCGCGGTGCGCGATGCGCAGTCGCGCTTCCGGATCGTGCTCGGCCCGCTGTCGCTCGACGCGTACCGCCGTTTCCTGCCGGGCGGCCCGCATGCCCGGCAGCTCGCGCAATGGGTGCGCGAATACGTCGGCATCGAGTTCGACTGGGACGTGGGGCTCGAACTGGCGGCCGACGCGGTGCCGGCGATCGCGCTCGGCGCGCCGCAGGGTATCGGGCGCACCGCGTGGCTCGGGCAGCGGCTCGTGCCGGGCCCCGCGCGCGACCTCGTCGTCCGCTACGACGTGCGGCGCGGCGGCGCCCCCCTTCATCGCGAAACCGCCTAAACGGGAACCGTCATGTCCGATATCGGCCGCGCCAACCTGTTCGGAAAGCTGAATCCGTTCCTCTACGAGACGCTCGAGCAGGCGACCGGCTTCTGCCGGCTGCGCGGCAATCCGTACGTCGAACTTGCGCACTGGTTCAAGCAGATGCTGCAGCGGCCCGATGGCGACCTGCAGCGCGTGCTGCGCCACTTCGGGATCGATGACGCCGCGCTCGACCGCGGGCTCGTGGCCGCGCTCGACAAGCTGCCGCGGGGTGCGGGCTCGGTGTCGGATCTGTCCGTGCATATCGATGATGCGGTCGAACGCGCATGGGTCTACGCGACGCTGAAGTACGACGCGACGCGCATTCGCGGCGCGGTGCTGCTGCTCGCGATCCTCAAGACGCCGCAGTTGCGCAACGTGCTGCTGGCGATCACGCGCGAATTCGAGCGCGTTGTGCCGGACGTGCTCGCCGACGAGCTCGGGTCGATCGTCGAAGGTTCACCAGAGGCGCAGGCGGCCGGACAGACGGCTCCTGGCGGCGACACGGGAATGCGCGGTGCAACCACAGCCGCCGCCGACGGCTCGGCGCTCTCACGTTTCGCTGTCGACCTCACCGCCCGCGCGCGGGCCGGCGAGATCGATCCCGTGATCGGGCGCGATCCGGAGATTCGCCAGATCGTCGACATCCTGCTGCGACGCCGGCAGAACAACCCGCTGCTGGTCGGCGAGGCCGGCGTCGGCAAGACGGCTGTCGCGGAAGGCTTCGCGCTGCGGATCGCCGCCGGCGACGTGCCGCCGTCGCTACAAGACGTCGCGCTGTACCTGCTCGACATCGGGCTGCTGCAGGCCGGCGCGAGCGTAAAGGGCGAGTTCGAGAGCCGGCTGCGCGGCGTGATCGACGAGGCGATGTCGTCCGAGCGGCCGGCGATCCTGTTCATCGATGAAGTCCACACGCTCGTCGGCGCGGGCGGGGCAGCCGGCACCGGCGATGCCGCGAACCTGTTGAAACCCGCGCTCGCCCGCGGGCTGCTGCGCACGATCGGTGCGACCACGTGGTCGGAGTACAAGCAGTACATCGAGAAGGATCCTGCGCTGACGCGACGTTTCCAGCTCGTGCACGTGCATGAACCGGAAGAAGCGGCTGCGCTGACGATGCTGCGCGGCCTGGCCGGGAAGCTCGAGGCACACCATCGCGTGCTCGTGCTCGACGATGCGCTCGAGGCCGCCGTCACGCTGTCGCACCGTTACATTCCCGCCCGCCAGTTGCCGGACAAGGCGATCAGCCTGCTCGATACGGCCTGTGCGCGCGTCGCCGTCAGCCAGCACGCGGTGCCCGCGCCGATCGAAGATGCGCGCCGCCGGATCGACAGCCTGCGCGTCGAACAGGAGCGGATCGGACGCGAATGCGCGCTCGGCACCGGCGATACCGCGCGGCGCGATGCGATCGAGCACGACATTGCCGTCGCCCGGACCGAGCTCGACCGGCTCGACACGCGCTGGCGAACCGAACGCGACGCATTGACGGCGATCGTCGATGCCCGTGCGTTGCTGCTTGACGACGCCCCATCACACGCACTCGATGCGGATGCACGAGTTGCGGCGCAAAACCGTCTCTCGGCCGCGCAGCAGGCGCTGGCCGACCTGCAGGGCGATGCGCCGCTCGTGCTGCCTGCCGTCGATACGCACGCGGTGGCCGCCGTGGTGGCCGACTGGACCGGCATTCCGCTCGGCCGGATGGTGCGCGACGAAACGCAGGCCGTGCTGAAGCTCGCCGATACGCTTGGCGAGCGCGTCGTCGGCCAGAAGCACGCGGTCGAGTTGATCGCCGAGCGCATCCAGACCGCGCGCGCGAAGCTCGACGATCCGAAGAAACCGCATGGCGTGTTCCTGCTGTGCGGCCCGTCCGGCGTCGGCAAGACCGAGACCGCGCTCGCGCTGGCCGACATGCTGTACGGCGGCGAACACAACGCGATCACGATCAACATGAGCGAGTTCCAGGAAGCGCATACCGTGTCGACGCTGAAGGGCGCGCCGCCCGGCTACGTGGGTTACGGGCAGGGCGGCGTGCTCACCGAAGCCGTGCGCCGCCGCCCGTACAGCGTCGTGCTGCTCGACGAGATCGAGAAAGCGCACCGCGACGTGCACGAGATTTTCTTCCAGGTATTCGACAAAGGCTGGATGGAGGACGGAGAAGGACGCGACATCGATTTTCGCCACACCGTGATCCTGCTGACGTCGAACGTCGGCGCCGATCGCGTGATGCAGTTGTGCCGCGATCCCGAGCGCCTGCCCGACACGCAGACGCTCGCCGATGCGCTGCGCGCGCCGCTGCTCGACGTGTTTCCCGCTGCGCTGCTCGGCCGGTTGACCGTCGTGCCGTACTACCCGCTCACCGACGCGACGCTCGCGCGGATCGTCGCATTGCAGTTGCGGCGGATCGAGCAGCGGATCGACTCGCATCACGGCATCCGCCTGCACTGCACCGACGCGGCGACCGCGCTGGTCGTCGAGCGCTGCCGGACGATCGAATCCGGCGGCCGGATGGTCGACGCGATTCTCACGCATACCGTGATGCCGCGCATCGGCCGCGCGATCCTGCAGGCCACGCTCGAAGGACGTGTGCTGGCGTCGATCGAGTTGAGCGCGGCCGACGGCGAATTCGCGTACCGGTTCGACGAGGAGGAAACGACTTGAATCGCGTATTCACACTCGACAGCCCGCACGGCGACGGCCTCAAGTTCCATACGCTCGACGGCAGCGATGAACTCGGCCGCCTGTTCGAATTCCGGATCGAGGCGCTTGCCGACAGTCACAGCCTGTCGCTGAAGGACATGCTCGGCAAGCCCGTGACGGTCCGGATCGAACAGCAGGACCTGTCGACCCGCTACCTGAACGGAATCGTTGCGCGCGCGTCGCTTTCCGGCCGGCGCGCCGAGCGCTACTACGGCTACGAGCTGATCGTGCGCCCGTGGCTGTGGCTCGCGACGCGCCGCTCCGATTGCCGGATCTTCCAGAACAAGACCGTGCCCGAGATCGTGCAGGAGGTGCTGTCGACGTACGGCTTTCCGATCGAGAACCACCTCGCCGAATCGTATGTGCCGCGCGACTATTGCGTGCAGTACAACGAGACCGATGCCGCGTTCGTGTCGCGGCTGATGGAGTTCGAGGGGATCTACTTCTGGTTCCGGCATGCGGAGGACACGCATACGCTGATGCTCGGCGACGCGATGTCGTCGCATACCGTGCTGCCCGGCTACGAGACGATTCCGTACATCGCACGCGACCGCACCGCGATCGCCGACGAGGAGCATATCGACGGCTGGCTGCCCGCGCAGGCGGTGAGCGTCGGCCGGCACCAGACCACCGACTATGACTATACGAAGCCGCGCGCGGATCTTTCGTCGCAGAAGGTCGATCCGCGTGGGCACGATCACGACAGTTTTGCGTCGTTCGAGTGGCCGGGTGGTTATCGCGACGATGCACCCGGTGCGCATTACAGCCGCGTGCGGCTCGAGGAACAGCAGGCGGAACATGAACGGGCGAGCGCCGATACCGATGTGCGGGGTGTCGCGCCCGGTTATCTGTTCACGCTCGAACATTGCCCGCGGGCGGACCAGAACCGCGAATACCTGATCGTGCGGTGCCAGTACCGCTTTCAGGAGAACGCGTATGCGAGCGACCAAGGTGCGGAAGCCGTCGTGCATCAGACGATGATGCTCGTGCAGCCGTCGAGCCTGCCTTACCGGTCGCCGCGCGAGACGCCGCGGCCACGCACCAACGGGCCGCAGACGGCCACCGTCGTCGGGCCGCCGGGGGAGGAAATCTGGACCGATCAGTACGGGCGCGTGAAGCTGCAGTTCCGGTGGGATCGGTATGGGCAGAGCAATCAGGATTCGTCGTGCTGGGTGCGGGTGTCGAGTCCCTGGGCCGGGGGC